>JAAYCU010000216.1 GCA_012729595.1 Phycisphaerales bacterium | reverse complement strand
CTGGAGGACTTCAACAGAACCAATCCAAGCCGCTTTCGCCCTCTCTCGCCGACAGGGTTGGCTGCTTCGGCATGGCTCAACCCCCTCCGGGTTCACAGATATAGGGACTACAACGCAACCGGCTCGCCTGAAATGGCATGTGTCGTATAACATACTGCCAAGCAATGTCTTACGCATCATGAACACTTGTCCGCATGCCAGCATGGCATGAATGGAAAAAGCCGGCCTATGGCAGCAAAGGATGTAATTGCTTAATTTGCAATGCTTTATGCCTAATGATGGCTCTGGCATGGGATATGACAATTGTTCTATGGCAGAGTTTTGCGAGTTTGACGGTTGAAGTCTTACGATAGGGGGGTGCCCCCCCGGGAGGTGTGTATATGTTACCGGTGCAGTTCCTAAGAGATCCTTGTGTCATGGCCCCATCATCCCGCTTGTTGGGACGCTGGGGTCGGGGTTTCGATCGGGTCTGGGACGGCTTCTCTGCGGTTCCGGGTAGCAATGCGTTCCCGGTCGATATACGCTCCGAGGGTGAGCATACCATTGTCGAAGCAGAGTTGCCGGGTTACGGTCGTGACGAGATCGACATTGATGTGGAAAATAACGTCTTGACCATTACGGCCGATAGCCACAAGGACGTCAGCGAACACAAGAGCGGATATTATGTGTGCGAACGTCGCTGGGGTTGGCGAAGTCGTTCTTTCCGTTTGAACGAGACGGTCGATACGGACAACGTTGTGGCCGACCTGAAAGACGGCGTACTAACTTTGCGTTTCTCGCTCAAGCCGGAAGCCAAACCGCGGCGGATCGAGGTAAAATAGTGTGAAGTGTCTCAGGGGCAGTAATCCTGGCGGCTGAGTCAACATCCTTGCCCGGGCGGTGGGTTTCGTGCGGCCTGATGCTTCACGATACCTGCCGCCCGTCTATGTTACTCTTGTGGTTGGCCAGGGCGATTACCGCATTTCTTTGAAGCATTGTCAGCTTTGCTCGCCGGATGGCCTTGCCAGCGAGGTGACGGCAATATTCATCTTCGGTCCAATTGAGCATGTCGTTTAACGGCGGTCTCGGCAGCCAAGCTTGCTCTTGGGGTAGACGGTAAGCTGCTTCTCTGCTGGGCGGCGCTTTGTGGTTGAAAGGGCATACCTCCTGGCATCGGTCGCAACCAAAAACCCAATCCCCCATCCGCGCAGCGAGCTCGGCCGACACCTCGCCGCGATGCTCGATAGTCAAATACGCGATACACCGATGGGCATCCATGGCATACGGGGCGTGCAAGGCTTGGGTAGGGCAGGCCTGCAGGCAACGAGTGCATGTGCCGCAGTGATCGGCCATAGGTTGGTTTGGGGCCAGGTCAAGGGTCGTAATAATTTCGCCCAGGAAGAGATACGAGCCCAGTCGCGGATGCAGAAGCATCGTATTCTTGCCGATCCAGCCGATCCCCGCGGCGGCGGCAAGCTCACGCTCGATGAGCGGAGCAGTATCTACGCATATTCGCGCATCGAACGGTTCGCGGATTACCTGGCGTATGGACTGTAGCAGATCGCGGAGCTTTTTACGCAGTACCCGATGGTAATCCCGCCCCCAGGCATAACGGGCGATGCGGCCGCGGACGCTGTCTGCGTCGCATCGGAAATAGTTTTCATCAGATTGGCTCGGCCGGTAGCTCTGGGCTACGACAATGACCGACTTTGCGCCGGGCAGCAGGTTGGCCGGGTTGGACCGGAGTTCATGGTGTCGAACGAGGTAATCCATCTCGCCGGCATAGCCGCGGGCCAGCCATTCGGCTACATAATCGATTCGTCCTATCGGTCGTGCGGCAGCCACGCCGGCCGCCTCAAAGCCGGCCATGCTTGCCGCCTGCTCTACCAATTCCGTTCGCCGCGTGGGGGTCATTACCTTATCATAGTCGATCAACCCCAAATGTCGCCAAGCCGATTGAATGACCTCCAGTTCAGCTTGGATGTATGATTGTGCTTCTTACAAGGGCATGTGAATTCACCGCATTGATTTCCTTCAGGATGAGAAATTTTTATGCAAGGTGAAACCTCTTGCGACTTTCTGTGTCTACATAGATATATGATCGCGAAATGGGGCGCGGCTTTCGGCAGAGTGCATTGGAACCAGAAACGAATTACCGAAGCCGTAAATTGGGGTTTCTCACGAGACGCTCAGGGCGGTGGCCTAGCCATTATGCCTCGATGAGCGTTGACTGACAGGTGCCATTGGCGATAAGCAGGGGCGGAACAGTCGCTTGCATCCGCTCCTGAGGTGGCATGCAACGCTTGGGGTGGCATGGGCATTTTTCGCTTAAGCGGAAGATGCCCATGCTTTTTTTGGAGCCTATTAGCATTATTGCCGGGTGCGTGGGGTTTGGAGACATATTGACCTTGGCATCATGATCTGGCATACTATGCGTCTTCCCGGGCGATACTTCGTTCGGGGGTTGGGCGTGTGCCCGAGTGGCCAAAGGGGACGGGCTGTAAACCCGTTGGCGTGAGCCTTCGTTGGTTCGAATCCAACCGCGCCCAATAGACGTAAGTCGTTGTCGTTTCGCAAGTTATCGCAATTTCCAGAATTGTCTAGCGACACGTCGATAGGGTCTTGTCCGCCAAGGGTTTGTGTATCGTATTGCCCCCCCTCAGGCGGAACATTGCTCGTCATCGCGGCGGGTTGCTGCGCTTCATTTTGCGCCTCAGGCGCGCCGCATTTTGCGCCGCCCTCTGCCGCCCTCTGATAATGGTCGTCGGTCGTTTGCAGATAATGCTTGGCCGCTATCGCCCGGCTATTGCCGATCCATGAACAAACCACGTGCAACGGCCAGGATTCGGCCAGCTCGGTTTCCCGCGTCGCCCTCAGATTGTGAAACAGCTTCGCCCAGGGTTCCAGGCCAGCTTTGCGGATGATCCGGGTAAGCTGCGTCCGCAGGTTTTGGGTAGTATCCCGGTATCGGGTTACAACATATTCCGCCCCATCGTCGGCCCTCTCGAAAGCTTCCAGCAGGATCGGCCGGAGTTCAGGGAATATCGGGATGATCCGCGTACCGCCGCCCTCGTGGTGTTCAGTCTTGGGGCTGTGTACCGTGATTCGCTGGCGTTGCCAGTCGATATCGCCCCACCGTAGGGCTAAGTGTTCGGACGGGCAACGTAGGCCGCCGAAACGGCTCAGGGCAAACAATAAACGCCATTCCACGTCCGGGCATTGTTCCAGAATCTTCTCCGCCTCTGTCCGCGTGACAAAGTACGCCTTTTCCTTCACCGCCACTACCGCCGCTTTCAGGTCTTTGAATGGATTGGCGGGAATCAATCCCCATTTAACGGCCGTGGAAAATACTTGCTTGGCGATACCCGACCGCCGCCGCACGGTGTTCTTACTCAATCCAGAATCCGCCATCCATGTACGCCAGGCTTCGGCGTCGCGTACCGCGATTTCTCGCAACGGCTTTTCAGTGCCGAAGTATTCGCGCAGATTCCGGTAGGTATGGCCGCACGCCGTCGCGGTGCTGGCCTTTACGTCGCGGTTCCGCACGTATTCATCGAGAAACGCGCCGAGGGGCATACTCTCGCGTTCATCGACAAGTCCGACGGCCGCCAGCCGGTCATAAAGAAAATCGTCGAGCTGCGTCAACCAATACGCTGTATCCTCTGGGGGGGCTTGATTCAGAATCTTGCCCGATAACAGCCGTTCGATATGCAGCTTCACCCCTTGGGCTTGTTTCCCGCTCACCTTACCCAACCGTACCGCTTTCCTTGCCCCGTCGGGGGCGGTGAACAGGATACGCTTACGGCCACCGGGATCATTGACGATGGATGCCATGCTACTTACCTCCCTTCACCGGACGCAGCTCAAGCCGGAAATAGCGGGCAATCGCCGCCGCCGTCTCGATTGTGATTCCCCGCCGCCCGTTGACAAACCGGGATAATACACTTCGGTCCATGCCGATTTCAGGGGCGAGGGTGAACAATGGCCGCCCATCGCCCCGGATGGCCTCGCGTAGTTGCTCGCCTATGTCTTGGGTTGGTTTCATACCCTTAATCTACTCCACAATTCACCTTGTTTCAACTCGCAACGTCGATTATTAGATAGTATTTCGGCTACCAATCACCACGATATTCCGACTCGGCCTCGTGTTTTTCGTCGGTGACAGGCGCGACGGTGACACTATTGCCGTTTTTGATAGCGCCAGGGCTATTAGTGTCACCGTCGCCTGTATCATACGACAGAAAAAAGCGCTTCGTGGGTTGGCCGCGCCCGGTCTGTTCCGTCCACTCCAATCGACCGTATCCAGCTGTCACCAAGGCCAGCAACTCTTGCTCGGATTCTTCGGATGTGATATGGCGGGTCCGCTGCCAGTCTCTTACGGACACCCATCCGCCCTTCCGTTGAATCAGCTCGATAAACCGACGTTGCTCCCGGGCTTCGTCCGATTCCTCAAAAACGCCGTATATGCGCTTGGCCTCACTCCCGAACCACCGGGCCAGAATAACACCGACCGATATGCTTTTGCTGTCGATGACTTCAGGATCATGTAAGGTAGGATCATCGTCCGCCCACCGTATGAAGTGTATTATCAGGGCCAGTCGGGCCGCGTACCCTTCAAGCTTGGACCATGCCGCCGCCAAGTCACCTGTCAACTCAATTTGCTCTTGGGCGTGTTCATTGTAGAAACGTTCCCATGATTCCTTACCGTCGGGGGATAGTTTCAAGACAAACGGAACGGGATTCCCCTCATCGTCATAACTGAATTGCAGACCGCAAAGACGGTCAATGATTTCCTCGATACGTTTTTCAAAATGGGGATGGATTTCTGCCTCTGTCCATCGCTTCGGCATCGGCACCGGCATTGTCAACAGCAGGCGGGCCAGTAAACCGCTCTCCCGGTATTGGTCTCCTATCACTAGTGTCCGGTTATAAGTCGAATAATAGCAACTGGTTACAGTTTTGTTCCATTTCATTTAT
>JAAYCU010000215.1 GCA_012729595.1 Phycisphaerales bacterium | reverse complement strand
TCATTCATCGGCCCAAAAGCAAAAAGCGGTTTACCGTCATATGCGAGATACGCGCGCTCCGTATCCTTGTGCATGACAGTTAAAGGCGTGAACTCAGTAGACAGTGGCGGCATTTCCGCACCCTGATCCGCCGCCTTCGCGGTAATAGAAATACGGTCAACGGCGATGACCGTTGTCAAGGTCATTGTCGCGGAAATAGCCATATGCATCATGCCGGCTCGGCTGGTCTTCATCGTATTTCTCCTTGCGTTGATGAACCGTATTGGGCTATGAGGAGGAATGCACAGTACGCCCAACTTTGATACAGGAGTATAACTGGGGCGACGGCCGCTGTCATCCTTGGAGATGTGTGCTCGCTTCCGGGATAGACCTATTCACTCCACAGCCCCATAGAGCAACCTGTTGCCTGGCGAGCCTGGCAGTAGCAACACACTTACCAGTAACGTTCAAAATGCAGATTGCCGGGCTGGGATTTCGTTTGGGTTATAAAACCACGAGATTCGAGGATGGTCTGCACATCGACGATCATGGCCGGGTTGCCGCAGAGGAATACATGAGTATCTTCGGGCACCAATGGCTCGCTGGTGAGTTCACGAAATGCAGCTTCATTAAACAGGCTCTGCACCCGCCCACGACGACCGGTCCAGGTTTGTTCAGCTACCGTCTTCCCTGATACAACTGGAATATACACAAAGGATTGATCCTCGCGTGCAATGGCCTCCATCTCCTCTCGATAGCCTAGCTGCTCGATTTCGCGTACGCCATGTACCAAGGTGCAGCGTCGCCAGCGGTTACAATCGCGGTAGGTTCGGACCATTGAGATGAACGGAGCCACCCCTGTTCCGGTGGCTACAAGAACTATGTGGCTATCCGACGGAACATCGCCCAGGGTAAACTCGCCACGAATGCGCGGGTCCATATATAGCCGGCCGCCCTGCTCAACGTTCCACAGTCGGGGAGTGAGCTTGCCGTCTTCCACTAAAACCACGTAAAGCTCAAGATACCGGCGTTCTTTGGGGGAAGAGGCAATGGAATAGGCCCGACGGACCAGTCGCCCATTCGGTGCCCGCCCTTCTACTAAGGCGGGAATTGTTTCCACCGGCCGTGGCAAACCGAGAGTGACGAACTGGCCGGGCTGAAAATCGGGGACGACTCCATCGTCACCGCATATGCAAACAACGCTCAAGTCAGGGGTGAGATCATGACGCGCGATAAGGGTGGCATTGAAGATATCGTTACTCATAATTGTTGTAATTCTAGGACACGTTTAGCCGACAGACAATCACTGTGGAGGATAGAATTAATGGTTTGCGAGAAAGCATGCTTTACGCAAGGCATGTCTTATAAATGCAACAAAGCAATTTCTTTCAAAGAGGTATTCCGTGCTATCGCTGGCCGATAGCAAGAATTTCTTAAAATACTGCCGCGTTCCCCCTTGAAATATGATGCGGAGGAGGTATGCTACGTTGCTTGTGATATTTTTCACGAACTGATACGGTGCTGTTCTCTAAGTTTTCCGTGATCTTGGCGATGGACCGTATGTGGCTTTTCGAATAATCTCAGCGGCCCAAGTATTTTCGAAAACCTTTTGCGGGCCTATCGCCATCATAAACAGGGCTCGCAAGATAGCATGCATCAATCGGATACCGAGTCCATCGTGCGGCCGTATTGTCAGGTATGCCGACGCGGACTGGCAGGACGCAAGGTGCATCATAATAGGTAAGTCGATTACCGTGACACGACATATTTAATAGGTCAAATCGGCCGGGCTACCGGCCAACAGGACAATTGAGGTAAGCCATGAGCCAAAGTTTGCAGGACACTGTCCAACAGATCTGTCGCGACCACCAAAACGATCGCGGCCGCCTTATGGATATAGTCACCGGCGTGCAGGCGAAGTTCGGTTACGTCAACCAGCAGGCAATTGACCTTATTGCCAAGTCGGTCAACGCTCCAAGGGTAGACGTGGAGAGCGTGGTTTCGTTTTACGCCTTTTTCTCGCCTACCCCCAAAGGGAAGGTAACCATCAGGCTGTGCAACGATATAATCGACAGAATGCACGGAAGCGCGCGATCGGCGCAGGCTTTTTTCGACGATCTGGGAATTGGTTTCGGTGAAACGACTGCTGATGGAATGATCTCTTTGGAGTCCGTGCCATGCATCGGCCTGAGCGACCAGGCCCCGGCCGCCCTGATCAACGACGTACCGGTTACGTGCCTGACCAGCGATTCCGCTCATGATATAGTGGCGGAACTTAAAACGCACATGGACCCGCAGAAGTTGGTGAAGAGCTTCGGTGATGGAAAAAACTCAGATCCGCTGATCCGTTCGATGGTGCGTAACAATATCCGACAACCTGGACCGATCATCTTTTCCCCCTGCGTTCGTGGTGAGGCGATCAAGAAGGCCCTGAGCATCTCTCCGGCGGAGGTGATCCGGGCGATCAAGACGGCGCGGCTTCGTGGCCGAGGCGGAGCGGGGTTCCCCACTGGTATTAAATGGGAGTTCTGTCGGGCGGCCGAAGGCGATCGGAAATACGTGCTTTGTAACGCGGACGAAGGCGAGCCCGGCACGTTCAAGGACCGCGTATTGCTGACAGAGCGAGCGGACCGTGTGTTTGCCGGCATGACCATTGCGGGTTACGCTTTGGGCGCCGAGGAAGGTATTCTTTACCTCCGAGGGGAATACGCTTATCTGCGTACGTACTTGGAGGACGTACTGACCAAGCGTCGCGGCGACGGCCTGCTGGGCAAGGATATTCTCGGCAAGAAGGGTTTCAACTTCGACATTCGCATCCAGATGGGCGCCGGAGCTTACATCTGCGGCGAGGAGACCTCTCTGATCAGCTCGTGCGAGGGCTTGCGGGGTGACCCGAAGAACCGTCCGCCATTCCCCGCCCAGAAAGGCTATCTGGGTTATCCGTCGGTGGTTAACAATGTGGAGACATTCTGCTGCGTAACCAAGATTCTGGAGTTGGGACCGGCGAGTTTTAACGAACACGGTTCGGCCGGTAGCAGCGGAACGAAGCTTTTGAGCATCGCTGGAGATTGCACAACACCGGGCGTATTCGAGGTAGACTTCGGCATAACCCTGGGCGAGGTGCTCAAGCTGGCCGGTGCGGAAAACGCGATTGCCGTGCAGGTTGGCGGACCGAGTGGGCAACTCGTGAGCCCGAAGGACTATGGGCGAAAGATATGCTTCGACGACCTGGCGACCGGCGGTTCGATCATGACCTTCGGGCCCGGGCGCGACGTACTCAAGATCGCCCAATGCTTCATGGAGTTTTTCATCGAGGAAAGCTGCGGCTACTGCACGCCCTGTCGGGTGGGTAACGTGCTGCTCAAGGAGCGTCTGGAGCAGATCGCCGCCGGCCGTGGCCAACCGTCCGATCTCGATTATCTCCAGGATCTCGGCGAGACAATCAAGACCACCAGTCGTTGCGGGCTGGGGCAGACCTCGCCCAACCCCATTCTCAGCACGCTCAAGAACTTCCGCGAGGTTTACGAAAAACTGGTCCGCCCGTGCGAGGACGGCCTGCTGCCGACCTTTGACATTCACGCGGCGATCGGGCAGGCCAAAAGGATCACCGGCCGCGAGTCGGTCGTGTTCAAATAAAGAAGGATGAGACGATGAGTGAAACGATTACCTTTACGATTGACGGCGAAACGGTCCAGGGGCGACCGGGGCAAACGATTCTGCAGGCCGCCGACGAGGCCGGCATCTACATTCCCCGGTTGTGCGCCTACAAGGATCTGAGCCCCTTCGGCAGTTGCCGGGTCTGCACGGTCATGGTCAATGGCCGTCCGCAAGCCGCCTGCACCCAGCCCATCGCCGAGGGCATGATCGTCGAAAACGAGACGGATAAGATTCGGCATTACCGACGCAATATCATTGAAATGCTGTTCGTGGAAGGCAACCACTTCTGCATGTTCTGCGAGAAGAGCGGCAACTGCGAGCTGCAGGC
>JAAYCU010000214.1 GCA_012729595.1 Phycisphaerales bacterium | reverse complement strand
GTACGGCCGCCGATCTGGACGGCGATGGCAAGGAGGAACTGGCCTTGGGTACGGCCTATTACTGGTGGCACCTGATTAACCCCGACGGATCAAGACGTTGGCAATATTCTACACTCGGAGGCCCTGGAGTAACCGCGGTCGCTGCCGGTGACATTACCGGCAACGGTGTTCCTGAAGTGCTTTTTGGTGGCGAGGACTCTTTCGTGCAGACCGTTGATGCGGGGGGCAAGTCCGTTTGGATGTTCAATACCGGCGACGAAATAACCGGTTTGGCGGTTGTGCGTCTGGAAGAGGCGGAGCCAAGCCGGGTTTTCGTATCTTCTCTGTCGTTCAACGTTTATAGTCTGGACGGCCAGGGTAAATTGGTATGGCGTAGGGATCTCGGCTCGCCGGTACGTTCGATGGCCGTGCATGAGCAGGGGGGGCATCTGGCCGCGGCCTGCGACAATGGCGTGTTCTATATGCTCAACCCAAGGGGCGAGGTTGTGGGGATGTTCGACAATGCCGGGCGAATACGGGACATTGTTCCTACTCGTCTGAACGGGAAGACGGCCTTTATTACCGCCAGCGACAACGGTTACTTGCGAGCCATGCTCGTTGAGTAATCCAAGATGGCCGTATCAGTCCTGAACCATCAGACCCCCAGACGCAACTGCGGGGAGGTGTTCAGTGCTTGTTGAAACATGCAATGCCGACGCACTCGTCTGCTATTGGAGTTCAGATAGCAACGGCCGCGCAACACATACCGAGCATACCAGCCCCTTTAGCGGAATACTCGGCTCTATTATCTTGGAAGCGCCGATTGGATTTCCGCAAGTCCCACCCCCAGCAGCGTCATAGCCAAATGATCAAGCTGTTCAGCCGGGCCGACCAAGTGGAAGGTTCGATGGATATGTTGGAGGCTTTCTCCGGGCTTGAGCTCCATGGCCGGGGATGACGACTCCAGTTCATAAAACGGTCCCAGCGGTTTCTTCCCTGGCTCGGGTGGCCCGTCGTTGTAAGAATTGGCTACATCGCCGGCATACGGCTGAGCGAACCAACGACATTAATGAAGCGACGGAACTCCATGCGCAAGGTGTGGCCGCTGGCGAACGTGCCTTGGGGCGAGAACGATTCGAAAAAGACGCCGGTCATTTCTGGGGACTCCTTGACACTCGTCCGTACATGCGGGCCCGGTTGGGTCTGGCACGTTGCCTGGAGCTACTGGGGCGCGATGAGGAAGCGACTAACCACTATTGCGAGATGCTGAGACTCAATCCCGGTGACAACCAGGGTGTGCGGTATCTATACCTACCGCTGTTGCTTAAGTTGGGCCGGGATGCCGAGGCGGCACGATACATGAAGGATTCCCAGGATGAGGTGACGGCCGTGTGGGCATACACCCGGGCGCTGCTGGCGTATCGGCTTGGAGGCAACTGCTCATCGGCACAAATGGAACTCCGCAAGGCCGTCAAAACGAATCCCCACGTGGCCGCCTGCCTGCTGGCCGATGAGGAACCGGACGAGGTTCCGGAATCTTTCAGCCTCGGAAGCCATGAAGAGGCTGAAATTTGTGCCACCGAACTACGTTCCGCGTTTGACGCTACGCCTGGGGCATTAGAGTGGTTAGAAACCCAAACCAGGAGCCTGCGGCGGGATCCGGAGTCGTACGTTTCCACACATAAACGTTACAACCGGGCTTCCAGGCGAAAACGTCGCTCGCGGGAACGTAAGCGAAGGCGCCGGTGAGATCAATCCTCCAACTGATCACCCGCTCACCAACCGCTGCAAACGTTGATATATGAGGTGGGTCAGGTAGGCGTCGTGGCATGCAACATGGGCACCGGACATGTCGGCCTTGATTCCGAGAGACTTCACGCATGCCGGGATGGCATACTTTAATCCCGGGACGCGCATCGAAAGCACTCGTTGGGCATAATCACGGTGGCTTTCTCGGCTACTCTTGCTGACCCCCATTTTCCAGCCTTTGAACAAAGCGGCCGTATCCGCAAAATCATGAGTCGAGGGCATCGCCAAGCCCAATCGTTTCGCCTCGGCGTTCAGGAAGAGAACATCGAACATGTGAATATTGTGGCCGATACAGGCCGGCGCATTGCCAATCATTTCAAGGAACCGGGTCAGGCTATCCCTGGGATCGATGCCCTGCTCCCGCAATTTCTCGGGCGTGATACCATGAAGAGCGATGGCCTCGCGACACATCCTGACTGCCTGATTAATCAGCCATCCTCCCTGGCCGATCACCTGCCCGTCCTCCACCTGGCAGAAACCGACCTGGATAATCCGATCTGATTGCGGATTCAGGCCACTCGTCTCGAAATCGAAAACCAGATATGATTCCATGTCGCACCCGTGGAAATATTACGGCTCCGGCCGTACCCAAACAATGTTATCGTTCTGACGCAAGGTAGGAAATCGCATGGCTCGCAGCAGGAAACCCGGCACACCTGGAAAAACACGGATTCCCAAGGACATTGTCAAGGCCGTCACCCAGCGGCTGAAAAAAGCCTTTCGGAAATCCGACCGGGCCCAGGTGGTCGATCTCAGCATAACCGCCCAGCAGCATTACCTTTATCTGGAAACCGTGGAGAAACCGGTTGAAATTCTGCCCGGCCTGATCTCGGCCCGATTCGCAAAACGAAGCGCTGCCTGTCCCGTCCCTCTCGGCCGCATGGTCTGGACCGGCGACCCCGAGAGCTGGTATCTTCAACTTTATAAATGGTCCGACGAATGTTGGGATGAGGATAACGACGCAGGTACCGACGGCGGCACGCCGGAAAAATGCCTGAAACAGGCAATCCGCGGATGGGGAGCATAACGCACCGCATATCTTCATGAACCAGGGTTATCGCAAGCTGCATGAGTATGGCATTCGTTAACGCGGATTCCATAATATCTTCTGCCTGAGTGGAGAGTGTTATAATGCCCGACGACATTAGAGCATTTCACGATTGGGTGTATCGATAGCCGCAATGTTGAAACCACCCCTCGGCATCCTCGGCTGTGACGGCCTGCAAGGCTTGAGTGATCGCGTGTAGCAGTGCCCGTGGCGTGCGGGCC
>JAAYCU010000213.1 GCA_012729595.1 Phycisphaerales bacterium | reverse complement strand
GGCCCGCACGCCACGGGCACTGCTACGCGCGATCACTCAAGCCTTGCAGGCCGTCACAGCCGAGGATGCCGAGGGGTGGTTTCAACATTGCGGCTATCGATACACCCAATCGTGAAATGCTCTAAGGACGCCCTTCTCGATCTGGGTCATCTCCACAGAATGCCCCAAAGCCCATTCAATGGCCCCATCCTTATCCGTGTGCCTGGTGGATATGGATTTCCACCGGCCGTGGTCATCCCGGAAATGGAAATACCAAACCTTGCTGACCGCGTGCTTGCGGAGCGTTCCCCGCCCAGCCCGGATACGATCGCGAGAATCTTTACTCCAGCGTGGCATGCTCCCTCCGGTTTCGGTTCCGCAGATAGGGCGACCTATCCAAGTCTTCTTGAGTAGTTCGCCATTCCCCGCCGGCCAACTTCTTGGCCACTATATCGCCATTGTTGCATAACTTTCGGACGGTCTTGGCCGCCAGCCCTAAATGCCGCCCGATTTGCTGTGTGTTCAAATATTTCGTGTTGGGCGTCATGAATCCGCCATGGTTGGCGTCCATCATCTTCCCGTTTTCGGCGAGGTGTGATTCTGGCAATTACGTGGTCTCGATGAGGTTGATCTTGTGTTGCAAGGTCAATGACCCCGTATAGGCCGCCGATTCGCTCGATCACTTGACCGATTATTGCCCACAACATTTTATTCCGAAAACCGGTGGCGGGCATGGTCCGCTTTCGCGGAACCAGACGGCTACCATCCCCGCCATGGATCGAACGAAGTGGCCGAGATGTCACCCGAGACCCCATATGATGGATAGGGATACGAGGAGACGCTGATCGACATTCCGTCGTATTGGTCCTGATAGCTTTGAAGTTTCTGAGCGATCCAGCTATCCGGCGGCTGGGTTTCATGATAACTGGCCTGATTAATGACGATGCTGATCGGAGAACTTGAATTCGAGGCCGTTCGGTTGTTGCCGTCCCACCAGTTGTCAGATACCTGGCCATAGTCGAGGGGGTTGCTCACGATATAGCGGATATTGCTCGCCGGGCCGGCCCCGGTGAAGCGGGCCACCACTTTGGCCTCGTAGTAGGCAGGCGTGACGTTGTCGATCAACTGCGATCGCGATTCGAACACGACATCCAAGGTGGCCACCACGTTCTGGTAGAACTCAACGAGACACTCCGGCGGCGGTGGCACCCAACCAAGCGTTGTCCATTCCCCATCGACCTCGCAGGCGGGCTCTGCGGTAATCGCCATGGAGGTATCCGGCTCGCTACCGCCCGAAACCTTGGCACGGTTGGTATCCGGGATCGCCTCGAGCTGAGCGGCGGCGTCCACCCCGGCCGTGCCGCCATGAATCAGGCGGCCTTGACGCGGGTACTGGTGCCAGTACCACTGATAGGGCACCCCGAGCGAACCAAGGCTTACCGTGGGATTCGCTTCGAGATACAGTTCGCCATGGTCGATCTCAATGCTGGCCGTCGTGCGCGACAGGGAACAGGTAAACTGCAAGTAGGCAACGCAATGCTTGATGAGCAGGGTGTCGGGAACGCTCACCTCGACCAGG
Source organism: Phycisphaerales bacterium (assembly GCA_012729595.1). Lineage (GTDB taxonomy): Bacteria > Planctomycetota > Phycisphaerae > UBA1845 > PWPN01 > JAAYCU01. The sequence goes on along the minus strand of JAAYCU010000213.1, from coordinate 4,537 downwards.
CCGATCGCGGGGCCAGTACTGCGAACTTCGACGTTTGCGTGCCCATCTTTGTCCGTGAAGGTTGCCAGCGGTTCCACCAGCTTGATGGAGCCGCCGATCAGACGGAAATGGACGGGCACGTCGGCCGCGCCGTACCCCTTGGCGTCCTTTACGATCGCCCCCACCTCGCCGCGGGCCCCGGGAATCTGTTGCCCTTGGCCGCGATATAAAACGGAAAGTGAATAGGCGAAGTTTTCGTTACCGATCTGGACGACGCACTTACCCTCCTTCATATCCTCTGCCACCGAGGCCACGACCGTGGCCAGGCCGTTGGCCGTCCCCGAAAGTTGGATGGCAACTTGGCCGTTCGCGTTACTGGTAGCCGGGTTCGTGCCGATCAGCGAGCCCCATGTCGTGCCAAACTCGACCCGCTTTCCGGCGACAGGCCTTCCGGTCGGCGTGGTCGTGTCCCCCGCCTGCCAATAGCGAAGCGTGGCGGTGATGGAAGACCTCTCTCGGCCGTCGGCGGCGATCACCGCCGGATCGGCGGATACGTCGATTCCGTAGTTCATGAGATCGAGGGGGACATCATTCTCGCCGCAGGTGATCGCAACCGTCTCGCTCCGCGAAGCAATCACGTTGCCGCTTGCGTCAAGGGCCTCCGCCGTGAAGTTGACCAGGTCGTCAACGCGAAAGCCGTAGACCTCCGTGGAACCCCCCGGCGTCAGGGTGAAGGGGCCCGGCGCGTTCTCATCGTCCGAGACGACTCGGACACTCTTCGTGTTGGGCGGGTAGCGTGTCGCCTCAAGCCGTACCCAGCCGAAGCAAATATCGATCGTTTCGTGGCCGCAGGCGATGTCCACTTCCTGGACCTGTTCACCGACGACCTGTCCGGCGGCGTTCAGGGCGGTACTCTGGATGGTGATCCTGCCGGCCCAGATTTCCGCGCTCCACCCGGCGACGTGCGCAAGGTTCAACTCCGCGGGCAGCGGCGCATCGGGCAGCGCGTAGGGATAAATGAATTCAACACGGATTCGGGCCAGGGCGTTTACGCCCGATGCGGGGTACTCGTCCAGATACAGTTTAACCGTGGCCTTACAGGTGATGAGGCGGATATCGTTAAGGCCGCCATTGATGGGGACGTTTTGCAGGCCTGAACCGAGCACCTCGCCGGTGATATCCAGGGCTTTGACAGCGATGGTCGCCTCGCCGGCCGGAAGCCTCAGCGTATCCACGGTGTCCGTCACCGCCATGGTGAAGTTGAGACTGAAATCCGGGCAAGCGGCATACGTAACGTCCACTTCCACGTCCGTGGTGTCGTCGGGAACGTTCGTTGTGTCGACCGTGAAGACGCCCCATGCAGGTAGATAAAAATCGCCGTCCGTGCCGGCGATCCTCGCTTGCGTTGCGTGTCCGGCCGGATCCTCGCTGAGGCCGAGACCGGACAACATAAGGTTCGCATACGCCTGGCTATCGGTCGTCCAGGTATTGGCGGCGGTCATGCGCGCGAGCATGCCGAGGACGGCCCGTTGGCCGTCCGTGCCCTGAAACGCCCCGTCCCATCCAAGCGTAGCACTGGCGTCTTGTTCAGCGAGCCCGCTGGCCACCGTCCATGAATGCGGGGCGATGAAGTAGACCATGGCCCCGGGAGTCATTCGCATGGCCTCGACCAGGCAATCGTCGCGGACGTAGATATCACTGACGAAGCCGCCGCTTTCCGTAGGAGTCTCGCAACGAATCATGCGCCCGGCGTCGCGTTCGTCGAGCACATCGCTCAATTCCTCGGGCGTGAGTATTTCGGTGAAGCTACCCGTTCGACAACATTGGATGTAACCGTGCTGAACGCCACTCACATCGGCGACACAACCTTGACCGATGACGAACACCATGCCGTACCCCTCGACCTGCGTAAGCGAAAGGGGCGTGAACGTGCGGTTATCGGTACCTGCTCGAGAGCGCAGCTCAATATCCGATGCCGGCCAGCCTTGGGCGATCAGAGCGTCCTGGAGCTGCTGAACATAGTCGTTAGTACTCGGGTTGCTGACCGCGGCGGTGTTGATAATCAGCACGTTTCGCTTGGGCGGCGTGTCTTTCCCCGGACAGTCGTATGAGCCCGGAAGCGTCCGGGCCGCCTTGTCGTGGATGGTCTTATGCGCGGTGGGCAAAGGTACGCGGGTCAAGACACGGTTTGTGCCGGCCGGAGAGGAATCCTCCGAGCCGAAGACCGACCGGTTCGTATTGAGCAAGGCCACCGACTCGTCAGACATTTGCAGAGAGATAGTGCAGCCATCAGCGCCCAGGGTGGCCGAGGATATGCCGGCAAAACCCCGCTGAAGTTCGGCCATCAGCGCCGAGGTGGCCGCCGCATCCGAACCATCCCCGACAAGCGACAGGAAGCGATTAGCGATCTTCTGTAACGTCAGGCTGTTGGCCTCCGACAGATCAAGTAAGTCGTCGGGATAATCAGGCCCGGGCGGATCCGTGGGAACGCATCCGGCAACGAACACGATCAGCAGCGTAAAAATAGAGGGAATTGATGCAAGAAGGGCGCGACGCGTCATGGGTGGCTCCTTCCCTGTTCAGAAAAAGTTTCCGACATGCTCTCGCACATGGTTGCAAGATCGTATCTTGCCGACCCCCAATAAGACCCGTTTCGTTATTGGTAATTCCATCCTAGCTTGATCGCCGGCTTTTTGCAATTGGATTTACGGTTTTTTGATGTAAAAGCGGGCGTGACGCCCCCAAAATCCAGGCCGGGAACGGATTCACCCTTGATAAGGGTTCCTCAGGCCGCACGGCCCGAAGTAGGCAGGTATGCTAACTCCAGCAATTGGAAGGATTTAATATCACAGTACGTGATAGTCTCGATAGCCCGGGCGAACCCATCCCGATGTTCGTCGGAATCCAGCCTGGGAACCCCTGTGGTCAGCTTGTAAGTACTTTATGGACAGGCACCTACATCGCGTTAAGACTCAAAAATCAGGGTTGCATCTGATTGACAACTTAATGAGAACTCGAAAACAAGTTACTACCACGTGGCGAGAACCCTCTGAGTGACTGAGTCCCACCAGGCATAACAGGAGTATGCGTCCTCTGGCATTCAGAATGGGCTGTCGCCCGTTGTTGCCTGGCTTGGCGTCCGGAGGTGACGAATCCGCATGGCACGTGGTACGATGGTCAGGGGCAGATCAAAGGGGAGCAAGTAACGCTCCCGACGGCGGCCTCTGACGACTGCGACCTGTTTGGAATGAAAATCGGTACCACTATTTATCGTTTTCGTTGGCGGATTGTTGCCCTGTGGCTGGTAGTCATGGCCGCCTTGCTCCTCCTGGTTCCCCCGGCGGACCCCACCGCCAGCTTGACGCGAGATTTGTTGCCCGCCGACTCGCCTTATTACCAGGCTTTGGATGAATACGCCGAACGGTTTGGCGACAAGAGCGGCCGGAGCGAAATCGTCGTCGTTTTCGAAAGGCCGGACGCTTCCTTAACACCCCGTGACTTGCTTGACGCCGAGGAGATTGGCCGGCGGATGATCGAACCCGGTGCCGGCGAAGACCCGAGCCTCTGGCGCGACACGACCCTGCGTACGCCCAAATCCCTGGAAGCCATGGGAGCCAGGAACCCGCTGATCAGCGCCAATCGCAAGGCCGCCATGGTCTGCCTTTTACTGCCCTATACGGAAACATCGCATGACGCCGTTCGCATGGTTGATCGCGTCCACGCCGTGATCGACGCCTATCCGCTGGCCCCCGGGCTGCGTACCGCGATCACGGGCTCAGCCGGATTCTGCCGCGACTATCTGTTGGCTCACGAACGCAGCCACGACAAGACCCTTGCCGTCACGGTGGTGGCCATCATCGTCGTGCTGCTCCTGGTGTACCGCGCGCCTCTGGCGGCCGCCATCCCCCTGGCCGCCATTGGTATTATGACCGCGATTACGACCAAACTCACCGTCCTTGGCGAGGGGCTGGGTCTGAGCTCCGGAACCGCCGAGCGGCTCTTCATGCTGCTGCTGTTGTTCGGAGCGGGGGTGGACTACTCCCTCCTGTTCATCAGTCGTTACAAGGAGTATCTCGGGACCGGCCGGGCGTCGATGAAGGCCATTATCCTCGCGTTGAACACCAGCCTCGGAGCGATCACCGCGTCCGCCGCGACCACCATCGCCGGTTTGGGGACGCTCTGCCTGGCCCGGTTCGGAGTCTTTCGCGACATGGCCCCGGCCATCGTGCTGGCCCTGCTGGTAGCCGCGATGGCCTCGATCAGCCTTGTGCCGGCGATAGTGGCGATCCTCGGCCCCCGGGTGTTCTGGCCTCGGCGCATCGGTCGTGCCCCCGCCGTCCGCGGCACTTGGGACCGCGATCAGCTCTGGCAATCCTTGGCGGATTACATGACCCGTCGGCCGGCAAGGGTGTTGTTGCTGACCATGGCGGTCCGGGTCCGTGACAGTTTAGGCGGCCTTCAAGTAGGCTGGACGGGTCTCCCAATAACCTTGCCAACGTTCATCTTGGGATAACCACAGGGCCCGCAAGGCCAAGATCGCTTCCACGCCCGGCACGCT
>JAAYCU010000212.1 GCA_012729595.1 Phycisphaerales bacterium | reverse complement strand
GCCGAGCCGGCGGAGTCAGCATCCAGACCGGAATACCACGCTCGGCGGCTAAGGGCAAAAATGGACCACGCTGATATGCCGGCATGGCCACGAACAATGCGTCCAGGCGGTTCCCCACGATCAGCGAACGACAATCGTCGTAGGTGGCGATGCCCGGATGTCGCTCGGCAAAAGCCGTTAATATATGCCTCTTTTTACTTCCAACAGCAACCAGGTCACACCAGGAACTCCGCAGCAGGGCGGCCGCGATCCGCTGCCCCCCCCTCCCCATGCCCAGCACGCCTACCTTCATCGTCGCCATTGTCGCCCGTCCGTTCCTTGGTTGCCTGTGTTCTTCCTGTTGCAGTATGCTCCGTACCTATACCAACGGTTGCGTCAAGACTTAGTAAGATATCGTCCGTAAGGATTTCCGCAATGCTCGATGGTAACCAGGGAGTGCCGGCCTTATCTGTACCAGTAAATAACGCTAATAAGTGTTATTGTAAGGAGCATACCGACCTTGCCCCCTTCTGCGCGCGGCCCATGGCGCCCGCCGAACTGCCCGCACACCCCCTCCGGGGGCAAGACTCGCGCCGTGACCGCTTTTAGAATCAATACCACTATATAGTGGTATTATAGGGTACCACGGTTTGCGGCTGAATAAGAGCCCTTCGGGGGAATAATATACGGCATTATTCGCTGCATGGTGGTTCACTTTTATTATCAAGATCGAAGACTTTCACGGTATCAATGTGCTTTAGGTTGGTGATAATGTTCAAAAGGGGACATTGATATCCGTCCTGTCAAAAATATAGGCCAAGTAATTGGTATAACGACGATATGATGAGAATTAGTGTTGATGGTTACTGGTCACGGTTATACCATCACCAGCTTGTCCTGGTTTGTTTCACGTGAAACAAATTCCGTTACATCTCTCATAAAAGCCCTTTTTATTATTGCCATTCATTGCGGGTTGTTTTAGTATGTACCCGCGTTATTTCGTAATTGGCCAACCAGTTCCTGGAGGATCCCATGCAGAAGCCGCAGAAAAGATTAGGCCGAGGCCTGAATTCATTGATATCAGTGTCTCCCTCGCCCGTAGAACCCATAGCTAATGACGCGAAAGAACCCGAATCCAAGGTCAATGTAGCCCAAATTCGCACGAATCCGCATCAGCCTCGCAAAGAGATTGCTCCGGAGGCCTTACAGGCCTTGGCTGAATCCATCAAGAGGAATGGGGTGATCCAGCCGGTCGTAGTGCGGAAAAAGAGCGACCAACTATATGAAATAATCGCCGGTGAACGACGCTGGCGCGCGGCACAGATGGCGGGCTTGTCGGAAATTCCCGTGGTTATACGGGATGCCACCGAAGAGGAGATGCTTGAAATCGCCCTCGTAGAGAATATTCTACGTGAAGACTTAAACGCTATCGAACGAGCCATGGCCTATCGAAATTACTGTAATGAATTCGACTTGTCCCCCGAACAAGTCGCTCAAAAACTTTCCGAAGACCGCACTACGGTCGTTAACTACTTGCGATTACTTGAATTACCGTCGGAAGTCAAGGAGTGGCTGACGGCAGGGGCCATCTCTATGGGCCATGCCCGTTGTCTCCTGGCCCTTCGGTCGCCCGCGGAAATAGTGCGGACCGCCAAGCAGGCCATTGATGAGGGTATGTCCGTACGCGGCTTGGAACAGCTTGTCCGAGACAAAGCCCAGGCCAGGGCCACGGCCAGTACCGCCCAGAACAACAAGGACAAAACCAAGCGACCGCAAATTGCCGCTCTCGAACAGGCTTTCGTTAGAACCTTGGGCACCAAAGTCGACATCCACGAATCGCGGCGCAAGGGCAGCGGAAAAATCGTGATTCACTACTACACCCTGGACGACTTCGACCGGATAGCCGACAGCCTGGGAGTGACCTCGGAGTAGTAATATCTAAATGAAAGGGCGGAAGATCGCCGATGCCGACCCAGCACAATAATACAGGCATAAAGAACTATATACTGTATAATAGAGGTAGTAATGACGCAAACTCACGGAGAGATTAGGAGGCGGCTAGGACTTGCGGGTCTGGCTCCGCTCAAGCAGTACGGCCAGCATTTTCTGATCGATGGCAACCTGATGGATAAACTGGTGGAGGCCGTCGAACTGGAAACAACGGATACCGTGTTGGAAGTCGGGCCCGGGACTGGAGCATTGACGGAAAGATTGCTGGAAAAAGCCGGAGCGGTACTGGCCGTTGAGATCGATCGAGGCCTGTACCAGTTATGCAATACATACCTGGCGGATAAAAAGACGCAAGGAGCATCCCTGACCATCATTCATGGAGATATCCTGGAAAACAAATCTACCCTGAATCGCGCGGTGCTTGAGGTATTGATCGAGACACGGAGCAGGCTTGGTGGACGGATGGTTCTTGTCGCCAATTTGCCCTACCAGATCAGCACGCCGCTATTGATTGAGTTACTGATGGGCGATCTCGGAATAGACCCACTGTGCTGTACCGTACAGGCCGAGGTGGGCGAGCGCTTATTGGCCACGGCCGGTAATCGAACCTACGGTCCCATCAGCGTATTTGCCCAAGCTCGGGCCCGAATGACACGGGTCGCCCGGCTCGGTCCGGAGGCGTTCTGGCCGCGCCCGGAGGTAGATTCAGTCATGCTCCGCATGGAAATGCGCAGCGATGTGGTATTGTCCGCTCCATGCCGACAGTGCTTACGTAATCTGGTTCGCGGTTGTTTCAATCACCGTCGCAAAACGATGCAATCCAACCTGAAAACCCTGCTCAGTGAAAAACAATTCGCCCGTGTCCAGGAAACCGGACGTTGGAATCTAAACGATCGCCCGGAACGCATCACTCCCGAACAATGGTTGGACCTGGCCAACTATCTGATTGATGAATACTCACTTAAAACCTAAACGGCTACGTTGAGGTACAAAAGACATGAAGACCATAAGGCACATGGTCGATCAACCATGTCGCCAACCGGCCTATGTCGGGGAATCGCCGTAGCCTCTTGGCGATAACCGACCTATGCCAGGCTGGTCACGGAACGATGTAAGTGTACTCTGCCATCCGGTTGCCGTTTATGTCCTCGACACCGGCTACAGTGATTATGTTACCGGGTGCAAGCGGGGCGCAAGCGCCCAATTCCTCTATCTCGATTTTAAGAGCAATCTCTACGGTCCGACCGTCCCAACGCAAACGCACATTATCAATCGAGGATGTAAATTTCCCGTCGGCGTCTGGAGGACAAAGGGATTGACCAAGCGCGTTCGTAACCGAGAAATTATTAGGATTGATCGTACGCAAATTAAGCACTTCGTCGAATTCGATAATAATCAGTCTGTTCCCTGCGATAATAGGATCGCCGATGATTTCTGGCGGCCAAGAATCGGCGGGGTTCTGTCCGATTTCGGTCAGGATCTCGTCATCGTCCAATTCGGCCAAGGGATACAGTTGCAGATTGATGTCCCGCAGGCCGCGGACCAGGGCCTGGCCATCCCATGCGGGCTCGGCGATGAACAACTGGTCCGCCGGACCCTCGTCCTCTAATTCCTCGCCGGATTGAAAACCATTGCGTCGATTATTCCAGGCGAGGGTGACCGTTAAGCCATCCGTGGCCAGTGCGACGTTATCAGGATGAAGCGGGTTGTCCTCTTCTTCTTCTCCCGCTTGTGTAATACGATAATTCAACCTTTGGGCGGTTGTCCAGGAATCCATGGCCTCGTCAAATTCTACGATCACCGTATAACGAGGCTGATCGATACCCCAGACCAGCCTAGTTATATACGGACCTTCTCGATCCCCTTGGTTTTGTTCAATGGGTACATTGAGTCGCTGCATCATGAGCCGGCCATTGATATCGCTCAGAGAATCGCCCAGTGAGATATCCATACTTTCCGCAGTGGGCGGACTATCAACATAATCTACCCAACCCAATGTTGTAAAAACGGTCAGCCTACCAAAGTAGCCACTGAGTAATTGAACATGATTCGGCTCCAGCCCGGCAATTCGGTAATTAGCCAAGTCGGATACCGATGCGTAATCCATGGACTCACTGAAATCCAACTCGATCCGATATCCTCCGCCTCCCCAGTTGGCCGCGTAGCGCGGAGTAGGAGGACTTACCCTGGGCCGGTTCGTGTCCAGAGGAGACGGAAGAATAACCTGGCTGTTCAGGATGGTTATAGGATGCTGATTAATGTCACGCAACACACCGTAGAGGCCTAGGTTCATGCGATCGGTGATCGATAAGGGGCCAGTAAACCACACGCTGACGGTTCGCCCATCGGAAGCCAAGTTAACCCGCGTAGGCTGATACCCGTTGATCTCCCAGCCCAAGGCGAGTTCAACCGCATCCTTGCTCATGACCTCGTTGAATACTACCGTGATCAGATAGCTACCGGTGTAGTCCGGGGCGTGCATGATCGAGCCGGCCACCACCCGCGGCGGAAGAGCATCATCAAGATTCGGTTGTGCTGTCAACTTCGGAAAGGGCGGCATCACGCGGCCGTTGATGTCCTTGATCTTGCCGGCCATACCGACATCAAATTCCTCGCCGGTGGACAAGGCGATGTTGCTGAACCCGACCGTGACCGTCCGGCCGTCGTCGCCGAGGGTCGCGGAGGTCGCCCGAACGTCCCCCGTGGTTCTGTAAAGGAACGGATCTTCCACGGAATCGCGGTCCATGGCCTCGCTGAAAACGATGTCATAGCGGTATTGGTCGACCTGATTGATTTGCCAGGTAGCGCCCGCGATTTCCGGTAACAGAATATCCCGCGTATTAGCCGCGATCGCCTGATTGCTGACCGGGGCTACCGGCGCTCCGGTGGTGTCCAGGATTCCTCCGGACACGCTCAGGTCGATACGGCTGGAACTGCCCATCGGAGTTTCGAAGGTCAAGGCTACCCTCTGACTGTCCGGCAGCAAAACGGCACTGCTCGGCTGCACGCCGGTTCCGCTGACTCGGTAATGTTCCAGCCTCTCGGCGGTCGCTTTGTCCAACTGCTCATCGAATACCGCTTCGATCTTGTAGCCGGTTTCCGCATAATTAGCTTCCCACGTAAGGCTCAGGAGACCGGCGGTCCCTGGTGTGATCGCCACCGTTTCCGCGCGGACCTCTTGGCCCTGCCCGCCGCCGTCCCTGACGACTACCTCGAAATGATAACGACCTCGGGCCATCGGCTTGAACAGTGGCGAGAACGAGTTCGCGCCGGTCAGCGTATAATCTTGGCTCGGGGCATAGACCAGGTTCCAGGACACCGTATACACGCCATCGCCCCCGCTGGGGGTGGCCCGTAAAGTGGTCGGTAGACCAAAGGGCACTGTTTGGGTGGCGTCCACGCGAACGGCGAGACCTTGATGAACAACTACCGTGACCGAATTAGTGCCTGTCCGACCAAGCCCGCCTGCATCAGTAACCGCCAGATTGAACCGATAGCCCCCCGCCTTGCTCGGCGTGAAGCGGATTTCCCTGGAGTTTAGGCTCCCCTGGATCTCCGATGCCGGGATACTCTCGTCCAGTGCCCAGGTATAGACATAATTACCCTGTCCCCCGGTTGCGTTACCTGTCAGGGTGATCGTGTCTCCCGCATGATGCACGCTATCGCTGACGATAATTGTCGCGATAGGCGATTGTTTGCTCACCGTATCAACGGGATCGTCCGATCCGGGACAACCGTTACCGACCAGGATGGGAAACAATAATCCGATTGACAGGACCAGCGGAGCCATCCGCCCGATGAAAGCGTATCTGATCATTAAACTGATCCTTTAAGCAGGAGCGTAATATTTTCTTGATGAAGGCAGTCCTTCTCCGTGGAATCCCATGTCCCCTTCATACACATATTAAACGGGAAGGGGTATCCGGGCAAGATAATTGAGCGTTTCTCCGTATATGCATGCCTCCGCAGATTGACTTCCAGAGCGACTTAAGGATTTGGCCGCCGGGTGTGCTTATTTATCCGCCGCCTGGCGAACTACGTATCCCGGATCGCTCACCCCCTCTTGGTCCGGGGGCAGGTTCTTATACCAGAAAACGTACAGACCGCCGAGCCCGACCAGAAATATGACTAAAGTGATCCCGAAGGCCCGGAAAGCCCCGATCATCAACTGCATAGGAAGCAGGAACAGCGTAATCTGCCAAGCTAGAGCAAACGGTAAAGCCAGCAGATCGTTGCGGTGTTCCCGCCGGGTTGACTCCGCTTGCGCTGGCGAAAGTACGTGTTTAAGTGGGCCCCACAAACCGAACGGTCGCGTGGTCCTATAAAAATGCTCGAGAATCGGTCGGTCCGTCGGTTGTGACAGGAGCGTCGCGATTACGGTCGAGACCAGGGAAAGGCCGGTCAGGATCAGGAACAAATTAATCGTGCCCCAGTCAAGGATTCCGTATGTAATTTGCAGGTAGCGTTGCAGGATGGCCACCGTCATGACGACCGCACCGCCTACTACATAGCCGAATGCGTTGAATCGCCACCAGTAAAGACGCAGAAGGTTCGGGATCAGCAAGGCCGCTCCGAAACCCATAATGAACCAGTTCCAGATGTGATCGATGCTGTCGGTGTAAAAGATCCCCAGGATTAGACCACCCAAGGTGATGCATGATCCGAATCCCCAGCTTACGAGGATCAATTCCCGATTACCGGCCAGCGGGCGTATATACGCCTGATACATATCCCTGGTGAACAAGGCTGTTGTCATATTTAATGTTGGAGCAAACGTAGACATAGCCGCGGCCAGAAAGGCGATAATAAACAGGCCCCGAAGGCCGTCAGGGATACTCATGGACAAGACCGCCGGCACGATCCGCTCGGGATTGACCATGCCTTCCCAATGAACCAGCTCGAGCTTGCTTTGCCATTGCTCCCGGCCGAGGATTTGTTGCAATTCGCTCACCAACTCGGGATAGCGTTCGGGATTATTCGCGATATCCGAAGTCAAGGCTTCCCATCGCGGCTTAGGCACGCTCAACTTGACCAGATCCACATCATCTCCGGCCTCGACCTGCTCGGGAAAAAGTCGGGCCGTTTCATGCTGCTTGATCAGGCGGGCGGCCTGGTCCATCACGCTTTGATCCGGAAACTGGGTATGGACCAGAAAAATGCCCAGTATGGCGAAGCTGATCATCATCGGCCAGCGTATTGTCATCAGACTGGTCCAGAAGAAATTCAACAGCCCGCATTCACGCTCATTGCGGGCCGCGAAATAGTGCGGATCCCCCATAGAACCGATACCAAAGAGGACATTTCTAAACAGAAAGAAAAAGGCCATCATCAACAACGGTTCGTATTCCGTGTAGCCTTTCGGCATATTCGTGGATATGCTGGGAACCGAGCTCATCCAATCGGGATTCCCGGACACCGCGACGGCCAGATCGCCCAGGTTGCCCTCGTAGCCCATGATTCGCGAGATGGTCAAAGTCATGATTACGATGACCGCGATGAGTATGATCGCTCCCTGCAGAAGGTCGGTATACACCACCCCGTAAAATCCCGAGGAGAGCGTATATATGACGGTGACGGCGACCATGATGAGCGCGCATACTCCCGGCGGGAAAGGCATGAAGATCGCCAGAAACATACCCGCTCCCTTGATCAGGTAGGCCAGCAAGGCCGTCATCGCAATAATCACCCCCACGGCGGCTACCATGCGGGCCGCTCGGGCCATGGGCGCGTCTCCGAAACGATAAACCATCCACTCCGCGCCGGTCATGCAGTTTGACCGACGGTGCCACTTGGCCATGTACACCATCATGAACGCTAGTAGCAACACCGCCCCCCCGCGGAATTCCACGTACAATCCTCGCGGCCCCAGCAGGTATAAAAAGGAAACAATGAGCATCGTTCCGGACATGTCGATATAGTTGCCCATCCCGGTGATGCCCAGCAGCCACCAGGGCATCTGCTTGCCTCCAAGGAAGTAATGCTCCAGACTCCTTGAGGCCCGGGACCGCAGGTATAAACCTATAATCACCAGAACTAAAAAATAGAATCCGATAACTAGGTAATCAAACTGATTCAAATAACGCACTAATTCAACTCCCTTTCCGAAAGCCATTGTCGCCTGAGGACAGAACCACAGGGGCGGGCATGGGCGAATATGACGGCAGTATTATGGCGCAATCGTTGGTTTGCGTCGAGCCGATAGCTAGCAGTTAAGTACCAAAGCGGCCTTCGGCCGCAACCAAATAGTTTTTGAACAGTGCCTCTAGCAAAAGTGGCGTTCTGGCCTGACCATGGTTGTTATCTACGCAGCCGTGGAAAGGAGAACGCCGTGGATCATTTTAT
>JAAYCU010000211.1 GCA_012729595.1 Phycisphaerales bacterium | reverse complement strand
GCTCCCGTTTATGATACGGTTATGCGATTTTTCCGGCGAAGGGGAACGGGCCCCTCCGGTACTGTAAAATGGACTGGGTTATGGCCCGCAGGGTACGGGCCGATATCCTGAAAGGATGCGACAGGGAAAGGGGGGAACAAAAAGAATAACTAAAAGTGCTGTGAAAATATGGACGATTGATATACTTAGGTACAGAAGTACATAAGCCTGCCTGACAGGCTTTGCTGGCCGCTATGGTCGGCACATACGACGACAACGGCGAACGACCTGAGCGTAGACTCCCGCTCGTTCGCCGTTGGACGTTTTACCAGGCAATACACATTGCCTATCATATCCCATCGTTGCAGCGCACAAAGAACTCGTCAGCTATTTCCGAGTACGATCATCAGGCCCTTGAGTACTTACGGGGACAACTTGAGATATGGTTGTGCGACAATGATCCTCCGTCTTACTGGATACATGCTCGAGTACGCCGACGTATGGCCGGCTTCGTCAATGCATGCCCCCTGTGAGCGGTTAGCTACGATTCCCCCGCCGCCTGGCATTTATAACCAGTGTAAAGTCTTGTCCTCGCTCGTATGCTGCTGTATGTAATCCCTTGTAACTGTCGGGTTGGCGGGCCATGCATGAGATTGGTATTTGTTGTGTATCTGTCTTGTGTCATTCGTGGAGGCGAGTTAGTCTTGTGGGCCGGCGAATGAGCATCTGTCTCGGGAGATTAGACGTAATGCGATATTGTGAAAGCCCTCTCCCGTGCGAATTTATAAATACTTGCTAATGGAATAGCGATTTATGGCACACAAAGTGGGTAACCTGGGAAGCCCGACTGGCGTTCGTCAGAAGCTGAAAAAGGAATTGGGCCTCTGGGACGTTTACTGCATCTCGACGGGTACGATGTTCAGTTCGGGCTTTTTCCTGCTGCCGGGACTGGCGACGGTTACGGGCGGACCGTCCACGGTTTTGGCCTACCTGATCGCGGGGTTGCTTATCGTGCCGGCGATGTTCTGCATGGCCGAACTGGCCAGTGCGTTACCCCGGGCGGGGGGAGCGTATTACTTTCTGGATCGCAGCATGGGGCCGGCCGTCGGGACCATCGGCGGGATGGGCACATGGCTGGCTTTGGTGCTCAAGGCGGGTTTTGCCCTTTTGGGTATGGGAGCTTATCTGGCTATCATCCCCGGCGTCGAGGGGTTGCTGGCGCCCGATTCGGCGTCCACCCTGTGGCTGAACAAAGCCCTGGCCGTCGCCTTGGCGGTGATGTTCGCGGCCGTGAATATTTTTGGGGCCAAGGAATCGAGCAGGCTGCAGAGCGTGCTGGTGGTCATGTTACTGGGCGTTTTGGCGTTTTTCGTGGTCCAGGGTCTTTGGTATGTGTTTTTTCGCCTGCCCGAGGGGGAACTGGCCCGGCAGTACACCCCATTTCTGCACGAGCAACACGGCTGGACGGGTCTGCTGCGTACCATTGGTTTGGTGTTCGTGTCCTATGCGGGCCTGACGCAGGTGGCCAGCATCAGCGAGGAGGTCAAGCGGCCGGACCGCAATCTTCCGCTGGGGATGTTTCTGTCGCTGGCGACGGTGACGGTGATTTACGTGGTGGGGGTGTTTATCATCATCGCGGTACTGGAGCCGGACACGCTGCGGCGGGATTACACACCGGTGGCCACGGCCGCGAACGCGTTTTTCGGCTGGTTGCCCCGACCATTGGGGCTGATTTTAATTGTAGCGGCGGCCATGGCGGCCTTTGCGTCGACCGGTAACGCAGGCATCATGTCCGCCAGCCGGTACCCGCTGGCCATGGCCCGCGACCGCCTGGCCCCGATTCGTTTCGACTTCCTTGGGCGCTACGGCACCCCGACGCCGGCCATCCTGTTCACCACGGCGATGATGATCGTGTTTATCGTCGCATTCTCGGCGGAGGGCGTGGCCAAGCTGGCCAGTTGCTTCAATCTGCTGATGTTCGGCATGGCCAGTCTGGCGGTCATCGTCATGCGCGAGAGTCAGATCGAGAGTTACGATCCGGGTTTCCGCGTGCCGTTTTACCCCTGGCTGCCGATCGTGGGCGTGCTTATCAGCGGTTGGTTGATTATCGAGATGGGCTGGCTGACCATCGGATTTTCCATCGGCGTTATTGTGCTCGGCCTGCTCTGGTATCTGTGGTACGCCCGGCCGCGGGTCGAGCGTCACGGTGCGATCCATCATGTCTTCGAACGGCTTGGCCGTTATCGTCACGAGCAACTTGACCACGAGTTTCGAGAAATCATGAAGGAGAAAGGGGCCCGCGATCGAGATCCCTTCGATGACATCGTGAGCCGGGCCGACCTGATCGAGGCCGAGGCGGGCGAACCCTTTGAACAGGTCATTCGGCGGGTGGCGCGCTGTTTCATCGAACGTCTGCCCCTGCCAATCGAGGAAGTGGAACGCCGTTTTACGGAAAGCGCCCGCTTCGGTATTGCCCCGATCGCGCATGGCGCCGTGTTGCCCCATTTTCGTTCCCATCTACTCGAACAATCGGAAATGGTCCTGGTCCGGTCCCGCGCGGGGGTTTGTGTCCCTCCGGCATCCGACGATCCGGTGGATGGGGATGCGGATAAGGTCGCCCGCAAGGTAAACGCCCTGTTTTTTCTTGTCAGCCCCGAAAGCGAACCCGGTCGTCATTTACGTATACTTGCCCAGATCGCCGGCCGTATCGAGGATGAATCGTTCCTCGATGCCTGGCTGGCCGCCCGGGACCATCAGAAACTTAAGGAAGTTCTGCTTCGCGACGAGCGATACCTTGTCCTTCACGTAGGCCGCTATGAAGCCACCGCGCCTCTTATCGGAACCAGTCTGCGCGATGTCGGCTTCCCCCGCGGCACCCTGGCTACGATGATCCGCCGCGAGGGCGAGATTTTCGTGCCCAGTGGTAGTACGACTCTTCAACGGGGCGACCGACTAACCATTATCGGCGACCCGAAGGGCATAGACCGTTTGCGGAGCATCTACATAGAGCCCGGCAGCAGGGCGAAAAAAGAGAATAATTGAACAACCGGAAAGGCAGGTGCCGCCATGTCCATGTTGCTGGAATTCTCGATGTTCCCCACGGACCAGGGCGAATCGGTCGGCGATTATGTGGCCCGCAGCCTGGAAATTATCGAGGCCAGCGGGTTGCCCTATCGGCTGAATCCGATGGGGACGGTGATCGAGGGCGAGTGGGATGAGCTGCTGGCCGTGGTTAAGAAGTGTTACGAGAGGATGGCCGCCGACTGCAACCGCCTCAGTTGCTCGATCAAGATCGATTGGCGACGGAACAAGAGTAACCAATTGACCGCCAAGATCGAAAGCGTCGAAAAACGGTTGGGGCGGAAGTTGCGCACTTGATCGCGTTTATCCGGGAACGAACGGAAATGTTGCGGATTGTCATCCAGGCGGGAGCGGATCAAGAGACCGAGAAACGAAGCGAAACGCGAGAGGGCATGGTGACGATCAGACGCACGCATATGCTTTGTACTATTGTGGCCGTGGTTGTTGTCGGCGCTATCCTTTTACGTATACGTAGCGAACGGTTTACGCCGATTGTGTCGGATACACGTCCGGCGCGAATCCCCTCCATACCGGGGACGCTGCCATTGCCGCATGATTACGTTGCTGATCCACGGGTCGATCCGGCGGAGGCCGGGCGTGGTCCGCGGCGGATCATTTCCATGGCACCGAGCATTACGGAAATTCTGTGTGCTTTGGGTCTGGCCGATCGGCTGGTCGGTCGAACGCCGTATTGTCTTTATCCGCCCTCAGTTCGGTCGGTCGAGGTCGTCGGGGCCATGATGGATCCCAATCTGGCCTGGATCAAGGCTCTTGAGCCGGATCTGGTGTTGGCCACGAGTAATTCCGGCCGGCTCAACGACGGGTTGGCCGCCTTGGATATTCGTTATGAGGCCGTTCCGCACAATTCCATCGCTGAAATCCATGTCGCCATCGAACGGATCGGCGTTTTATGCGATCGGCCTTTCACCGCCCGGCAACTGAACGACGGCATCCGGGCGGACCTGGCCGCTTTGGTTGAAATCCGGAAGGCGATGGATCTGCCCGCTTATCGCACGCTGGTGTGTCTCGGCCCGGTCCCGGTGCCGCCGCGGGCCATGTTCGTAGCCGGTCCGGGTCTGTTCCTTGACGAGCTGCTCCGCATGGCTGGTGGGACCAATGCCGCCGCGGACGTACTGCATCGGTCCGAGGGCGAGCTACCACTGGAAGTCCTCCTGCTCCTCAATCCTGAGGTCATTCTGGAATTCGCTGATCAGGAAATGCCACAACGAATGACTGACCTATATCAAAGCTGGCGGTCGGTTGGTGTGCTGTCGGCAATCGAACATCAACGCATCGGGGGCGTCGGCGGTTTGGAATGGCTTAGTGCCGGCCCACGCGTCGCCCTCGAACTCCACCGATTCATCAGCGTTCTGGCGGGGTTTGATAGATGGGAAGGCCAATGATTAGGAATGCAATGGTCCCGCTGTTTCAACGCCCTGATCGGTGATATGCAGCCATACGGTTTATTCCTATGCGACCTGTCCGTAGGTATTTTGCGGGAGAAGCCTCGGGCCGTTGGGATGAGGCTTGCACACCTTGGACCCATCCGCTGCCGAATGATTCTACCGGTTACCAGAATAATTTAAGCGCCGGCGTTTGATCGCGCTGCACGGTATGCCGTTTGATGCCAAAGATGTTTCTGTCGTTTCCTCGGCGTGGGAATACAAGTGGCGTCATATCATGCGCGTCGGGCTTGCGGTCGTCGGGGTAGAGTAAGTAGCGGCCACCCGGTTGAGTAGCGAATTGTACTTGCCAGCCCTGCAGGGTTATCTGATCGCCAACTGGATCACCGGTGTCCGGATCGAGGGCTTGCAGAACCGCGCCCTGTCCCCAAGGATTACGCAGCACGCAGGTATTTCCTGTCTCGGAAACGAGGTCAATGAAACTTATTCGGCCGTCGACGAGTTTCGAGGTTACCAGGAATGCTCCTTCGGTGCGCAGACCGCTGAAGTAGGCATCATTCCAGCGGTCGGGTAAGGCTGGAAACACCCGGATAATCTCATTGTTTGATTGGATCAGCATCTCCATAATGGCGGCGGCCGCGGCGGACCCGCCCTCAATGGTCATTGGCTCGTAATTATGTATGCTCAGGCCGTAAATCCGAGGATCGCCATTTACGTGTAAAGTGTTCTGATTAATAAAAGCCTCGGTGTAGAGATCGAGCATTTTCCAGGACATGTTGCCCAAGTGGGTACGGCCGGCGATCAGCGACATCCAGGGAAAGCTCCATCCGGTCCATCGACCGAACCCAATCCGGACGATATGCCGCAGGGAATTTTCGATTAGCGCTTTCTCCTGCGGATTATCTATGGTCATGATACCAAGCGGGTGAATAGCCATCAGATGGGAAAAGTGCCGATGAGAAAAGTCGAGAGGAACACCCTCGGCGATGGCCAGTGAACCCGTCTTCGAATCACGGGGATAGTCTACCAGTTGCTCCAGGGTTTGATTCACCCGGTCTGTAAGGGGATCCTGTTCTCCCAAAACCGCGTTCGCCGCGAGAATCGACTGTCCCAGCCAACGGATTAATGCCAGATCTACGGTAGGGTTTTTGACGAATGACGCGAAATTACCTTCATGGTATTCAGGTGAGTAGCTCAAAGGGACGTGCAGCCGGCCGTCGTCGCCTTTTTCGAGAAGGTTGGCATAGGTGAGGAACGACAGTCGTATGATCGGAAGGGCCTGTTCGCGCAGGAATTGTCGGTCTTGGGAATAGAGCCAATGCAGCCAGTAGAGGTGGGCAAGCCAAGCGGTGTTTCCGGGCCAGAACTCCACGCCGGTGTAACCGTAAACCCGTTCACCGCGCGGCCCGATGGCACAGCCGGCCCAGATGCCCTCGAATTTGAAGAACTGTTCACATTGTTGTTTCCAGCGGGGTATGCATGCGCTGAATACGCGATATAGCGGCTCGCCGAGTTCAAGCCGATTGGCTGTATAGATGGGCCAATACGACTCCTGCACATTCATGTCGAGATGATAATCGCCGCTCCACGGGGGCATCATGCCGTCGCTGGTCCACAGACCCTGAAGCGTGACCGGCCATTTCCCCGGACGCGAGGAGCAACCCAGCTTGTACATTTCGAGATAGTAGAGAGATTCCAGCCGGGTGTCGGGAATAGCCAGATAGGAGCGGCCCCAATACTGGTTCCACCACCGCCGGTGTCCGCCGAAGTCCTGCTTCCGTCCGGTCGCCTGTTCGACTCTCTTCCGACCGAATGCCAAAGGATCGTCGGCTTCGTTGGAAGAGGCTATTGTTACCAGTATCGTGCAGGAGCGATTGTCTTCGGCTATGGTTTTCTGCCAGCATACGGCATATTGGTATCCTGTCGGGGCGGTAAGGCGCAGCGTACCCTGGTTGGGTTCCGCGACGATTTCCGGATCGGGATAGCCCCATTTCTTCAGCAGACTTCTGGCTCGTTCTTCCAGATGATCGAAACGCAGTCGCACGTTGATCTGCTCTGCCGGTACGCCTTCGACCTGAATCACCAGCAGATTCTGTCGGGCATGGGTATATGCGGAGAGACGCATCGGATCCTGGTTACAGAGGCCTTCGATAGTGGCCGTAGCCTGACGCAGGTTTAAGCGAGCCTGTTGCCATTCGATTGGGCCGCCGAAATCGATTTCCAGCCGGGGCATGGGCAGACGGGTGGGGAAAGGTTTTTGCAGTTGGTCAGAATCGTCGTTGTAAAACCGCCCGGAGGTCAGGGCTTGCACGGCCTCTTGCTCCTGCTTCTGTTCAACCATTTTGCGCAGAACGGAGTAGGTCAGGTCTTCGTCGGTCAGGATGTGCTCGCGCGTTTCCCAGGCATCGTATTTATCCAGGGTGAAACACAGCGGAGTACCATCGCCCCAGATCATGGCCCCGATATCACCATTAGCCAGGGGTATGCCGTCCAGCCAGCGCATCGGTGGCGCTTCCCAGATCATGTCATGGGCATCCAGAAAGGCTGGCTTGGGTATGAGTCCGAGGCAACCACCTGCCAACATCATCAAAAGACTGGTCATATCACACCTCGTCAATATTGCTCTTAGCCAGTTCGCGACAGGCACTATAACCGATGCGTTCTGCTGGTGCATCCTTCCGGACGTGGCGAAAAGCCTGAATGAACCAGAGGGTATCAAAAGAGCCTTATGTCGGTTTGTGGACAATGGTAACGGTTCATGCAAGAACCAGCGATTGCATTATCGTAAACCATTCGTGGATAATCTCGAAACGCGTCAATCTGGCCATTACGTGATCTCGCTACTCTGCAGATCCAAAACACCAAAGCGGCCTTCGGCCGCAACCAAATAGTTTTTGAACAGTGCCTCTAGCAAAAGTGGCGTTCTGGCCTGACCATGGTTGTTATCTACGCAGCCGTGGAAAGGAGAACGCCGTGGATCATTTTAT
>JAAYCU010000210.1 GCA_012729595.1 Phycisphaerales bacterium | reverse complement strand
TCCTGCTGGAGCAACAGTTCCAGGGCCCGGGGTTTGTCCCAGGAATCGACTGTCAGATAAGTCTGCCGTACCTCGTCGACGGTAAGCACGTCGTGGGAGACGTTCACCTCAATCGGATTGTCCATGTAACGCTGGCTCAACCGTTTGATTTCGTCGGTAAACGTGGCGGATACGAGAATAGTCTGATGTTCGTGCTGGATACGTGACAGAATATTGCGGATATCATCGCGAAAACCGATATCCAACATGCGGTCAACTTCGTCGAGCACCGCGAAACGAATAGTCTCAAACCGCAAAGCGCGTCGGTCGAGCAGGTCGATAACCCTTCCCGGCGTGCCGACCACCACGTGCGGCTTGCGTCCGAGCAGATGAAGCTGTTGGCGGATTTTCTGGCCGCCGTATACTGGTACAATGTGCAGTTGTTCGCTAGGCCGCAGCCGACGAAGCTCGGCCGCGACTTGGACGGCCAACTCACGAGTCGGCACCAGAATCATGGCCTGCAATCCCTCATCGAGATGAACCATCTGTAAAATCGGCAAACCAAACGCCGCCGTCTTGCCCGTTCCAGTGCGGGCCTGGCCTAACACATCCTTCCCTTCAAGCACCAGCGGAATCAGTTGTCGCTGAATATCCGAGGGCTCACGAAAACCTGCCTGATCTAGAGCATGGAGTATTGCGGCTGAAAGACCAAGTTCGACAAAGGGGGTGGACAGGGATACATGCTTGTGCATAACTGTTTCGTCTGTAATTTGAAAATTTGCGGGCTTGCGATCCGCATGATTCCTGTGGATATACGCCATAGATACCTGAAAAACCGCGCAAGCGTATTATTTCGGCTTCGAGGTTGGCACGTCGTCCTTCCCGCGCTGGTTCTATTATAACTCATTCGGCACTCGCCTAACAATACCGTTTTCCTGCCCTGTCGGACATGTAAGACACTCCGCCTGGGCCCCCGGCTGCAAGGTCCGTCCCTTGTGAGCTCCGCCCCCATGCGGACCGTTCTCCGTTTGAACATGGTCAACTTCAGGGATGAGGCATACAATCCCGCAACTATTACCCGTGGACTCTGGACGAACCTCCAAGTAGGCAGCCTTGATTATTCCGTTCAATAGGAGGTTCCCGTTATCCAGGCGACGTACAGGGCGAGACAGAGGGCCATGCCGGGTCGAGCGGTGATGACTGCTTCTCCAACCCTCTGATTCCCACCGCCCCACGCAAAAACGAATAATCCTTCCTTCTTGACTAAGGAGTAATTTATGAAATCGCGAAAAACGCTCATGGCTTCGGGTGGCCTGGTACTGGTAGCTTGCCTGTTCGGACAAGGATGCCCGGGAGGAATCGGCACGACTCTGGTGGATCAGAGGTCTTCCTGTACAGTAGAGCTGGACGGCAACTGTCGAGTCCGGGTGAACTTCACGCCGACCGCGGTCGGCCGTACGGTCAGGATTACGGTAACCGGCAGCACCAACGAATCGAGGCCCGTTTTTGGCGTGGACGATGCCAACGGCAACACCGTGGCCAACTTCCCGAACGCCGTAAGCAACACCGTAACTGATAGCTTCGTGGTGCAGTCGGCCACGGTACATTTTCTGACGGTAAGAGAGACTGCGGCAACGCTTGCCACGTACGATATTCTTGTGGTTCAGAATTAGTCGCCAAGCGTCCCCTATGTGGACTCTCTGGAAAACACACCAAAACCGAGTGGGCGATGTTTACATCGCCTGCCGAGTGACATACAATTCATCCCATCCACGGAGAATTTGGTTCCGGAAACCGCTGCCAGCATGATCGGTCGGCGGAAATCTGGCTATTAAACATATTCTTCGTCACGGCATATATGTCTTAAATGCCGTAATGGGACTTGATAGTCCAACCTTCCATGAGACCATCGGGGATTTATATATGTATCGGCAATGGTTTATTATTGTACTAGCGCTGTTCCTACCTGGCAGTTTCGCCCGAGGCCACTACCTTTTCACCTTCGAGCATGGCTCTATTAACTTCTTAGGCCCTTTCGAGGTATGGGGCTACCAGATACCCTCTTGGTACGATTTGCCGGACGAGGAAAGGGCTTTCGAGGCGTATGTGCAACCGAACGTCGTTTATGGAATCAATTCCTTGGGTTTTGCACTACACGACCCCGCAAAAGGCGCAATCTTTTTCCGCCCGGACGGCCAACCACGCGACCAGGCCGCTTTGGACAAATTCACTAAACTGGCGGAATTCTTCCGTTACAGCATGGTCGGCATGATCGTAAATCCTTTTTCCACCGATCGCCGGGCTTGGCTCGCATCACCCGATGCTTACCGGACGGCGATGCAGGTGGTGGCTAAGGCTATTCCTGAATGGCATAGCACCATCCTGGTAATCGGTGACCCGTTCAGTTCCGAACCGTGGCCGGCCGAGGCCCCATTGGCCCTGAATGATCCGGCCGTGTTTGCCGAAATGGCCGGCCTGATTAAACAAAACCATCCGAAACTCCTGCTGGCGATCCCCGCCGCATCTTTCCCCAACGCCGACAAAAACCATTGGCTGTATGTCAGCTCATCGATCACGGACCTGACGAAACAGATACAGGCTCTATCGAATCTCGACCCCTCTGCTCCGGCGATGCGCAATGTGCTCGCCATCCCCAGGGCACGTTTTTTTATCAGTCCCTTGGAGCCGGCCTCCGACCGAACGGCCCTGGCTGCGTTCATGAAACATGTAGAGCAGACCCGGCTGGCTGTCCATCTACACGAAAAATCGTTGGCCCCTGACCAAGAACCTGCCCGCCTGTCGCCAGAGGAAGAAACTGAAGGTTGGCAACTGCTCTTTGATGGACAAACCCTGAACGGATGGACGACCCTGTTGCAAGACGCCGGTGGATGGATTGTGCATGACGGCTTATTGCACTGCACGGGCGTGCACGGCCCCTGGCTTCGCACCCGCCAAACCTTTGATGACTTCATCCTACGTATAGAATTCAAGATCGAACCCAACGGAAACAGCGGCGTCTTTCTGCGAGCCCCACTCGATGGCCGGGCCTCGCGATTCGGCATGGAAATACAGATATCCGGAAAGGAACCGGATTCCCTGAATAAACACAAATCGACCGGGGCTATTTACGCCGTGCTCCCTCCCTTGGGCAACACCAGTAATCCGCCCGGCCAGTGGAATTACGCGGAGATAACCTGCCGTGGATCCCGTGTCACCATGACCATCAACGGTCAGCCGGCCCAGAATCTGGACATGAATGATGTCCCTGAATTGCACAACCGACTGCGCCGCGGGGTCATTGGTCTTCAAGACCACGGCAACAAGGTCTGGTTCCGTAACATCCGCATCAAATGCCTGAAAGCCGATGACCATAACCCTTGAACAGCGCAGCGCGTTCAGGCCGCATAGCGATACCGTTGAATCCCATACGCTCACTACCTGACAAGTTCCAATCGGTCATCAAACGGTTGACCGCGGCCAGTCTTACGCTAAGGTGTTATATATTGATCGTAACCTTATGTTCCTGAACGCGACTGGTAAACCTTATATGTCGTCGAGGGTTCACCGGCCTGCCGGAATACTTTCGATTGCCATGCTTGAGGAGGTTTTTCATGGCCCGCAAAAGCGTATCCAAAAAGTCCAATCCCTTCGCCAACGCCCCCGTCGAAAACCCCCTTCAACTGGGCGGGATAGAGACCTCCGTTCTCGATAACGGACCCGGCCGGGGCGTTCGCGTCGCCTGGGTCAACACCGGGGCCGGCCTGCGCTACAAGGTGCTTATCGATCGCGGATTGGACATCCTCGACGCCGAGTTTCTCGGCCAGTCGCTTACCTGGCACTCACTCACCGGCCCGGTCGCTCCGTCGCATGCCTATCACCGCGGCCTCGAATGGCTACGCGGTTTTTATGGCGGCCTGCTGGTCAGTTGCGGGCCGCTCAATACCGGGGCACCCTTCACCGAGGACGGCGTCGAATGGAGCTTGCATGGTACCCACTCGCACACCCCAGCCATCCTGGAAACAATAGAAAACCCCGAACCGGCCAACGGGAAGCTGGAAATGAAGCTCACCGGCCTGATTCGCACCGCCCGCGTATTCAACCCCAACATCGAGCTACGCCGCACCATCAGCAGCACGCTCGGAGAGTCGGCCATCCACATACACGATCGTTTCGTGAACCGTGGCAACCAGGCCGCCCCCTTTGCCTGGCTGCTGCACATCAACTTTGGTTATCCGTTGATCGAGCCGGGCGCCAGCGTGTACTGTTACCAAGGCAAAGTATCGCCAATCGGAGATAAGTCCGCCGCCTGGTTCCGCAAGGGCAATGATTTTCGTACCGCTCCAAAACCTCTGGAATCCCACCGTGGCACCGGCGAGTTTTGCACCTACGTCGATCCACCGGCCGACGCCAGAGGCATGGTCGCCGTGGGCGTGGTCAACAAGAAACGCGGGTTCGCTCTCAAAATCGAATATCCCAAGAAACAGTTTCCCCGCCTGATCAACTGGCAGCATTGGGGCCCGGACGGTTCGTACACCGGAGCCCTGGAACCGTCGATCGAGGGCGTCGAAGGCCGTCCCAAGGACCGACAGCGTGGCTGGCATCGTGAGCTGCAGCCCGGTCAGGTATCAGAACACCGCTGCAGTATCACCGCGACCACCGATCGGAAAGAAATAGACCGATTACTCAAGATGTCCAAATAAGCCCGCAATCTTGCAGGCCGACCACCAGTTAAAAAGAGGGCATGATTGGCCTTCTCTCTTGACCTCTCGTAATCGTCCTATGGCGCAAGACCTGGATAAATGAACTTTCCGGAACGGAGGCATAACAGCAAGGGAAGACAAGTGCGACATGCGCACCATACCCCCCTAACTTAACGGCCTTCCCGATGGGTGGACGAAAGGCAACGCTATTCCTTCGTTACCCACGAAACACCACCAGAGGATAATATCGAGGGCTCCTTATCTGTCAGCGTCGAACGGGAATACTCCGCTCGGCCAGATAATCCTTGATCTGGGCGATGGTGAACATGCCGAAATGGACGATGGAGGCGACCAGCACGGCATCGGCGTGCCCGTCCACGATGGCCTCGTACAGATGATCGAGCTTGCCCGCCCCGCCGGAGGCGATGACCGGCAGCTTGACCGCGTCGGCAATCGCTCGGGTCATGGGAATATCGTAGCCCGCCTGGGTGCCGTCGGTATCCATGCTGGTGGGCAGAATGGCCCCGGCCCCGAGCTGTTCGACTTCCCTGGCCCATTGCACCGCGTCGAGGCCCGTAGGTTTCGTGCCCCCGGCAACCATGACCTCGAAACCGCTGGGCAGCTCGGCCGATTTTCGCGTATCGATGGCGATGGTGACCTTGTCGCGGCCGAATTCGCGGGCAGCCTCGCGGACCAGTTGCGGATTTTTCACCGCGGCGGAGTTCATCGAGACCTTGCCGACCCCGGCGATCAGCAATTCCTCGATTCCTTCGAGGCTGCCGATCCCCCCGCCGACGGTCAACGGAATCGTCGTCCGGTCAACGGTCCGCTTGACCACGTCGAGCATGGTCTTGCGATTTTCCAGGGTCGCGGTGATATCGAGAAAGACCAGCTCGTCCGCCCCGGCTTCGGTGTAGGCGGCCGCGCTTTCCGCCGGGTCGCCTACGTCCTTGATCTCCACGAAATGCACGCCCTTGACCAGCCGGCCGTTTCTCACGTCCAGGCAGGGTACGATTTTACGATAGTCCATGGTTCTACTCCTGTAACTCAGGCCACGATCACCGGCGAGTCCGTCCGATCATCGTATGTCCGCGTGGTATTCCTGCAGGGATTTCACCACCCCCTTGCCGCCGCGACAGGCCGCGATGCCCTCGGCCGCCGCCGCCGCCGCGGACAGCGTGGTGATATACGGAATCCGGTATTTGATTGCCGATTTACGGATATACGAATCGTCGAACTGACTTTTCTTGCCGACCGGCGTGTTGATCACCAGTTGAATCTCGCCGTTCATGATCGCATCGACGATATTCGGCCGGCCCTCGTGCAATTTCTTGATCGGTTCGGCGGGCACGTCGTGGGCGGTTAAATACGCACAGGTTCCTTCGGTCCCCTTGATCTTGAAACCAAGCTCGTGGAACCGCCGGGCGGTTTTCAGGGCATCGGTGTGGTCGATGCCCGGCACCGAGATCAGGACCGTCCCCTCCAGCGGCAAACACGACTTCGCTCCGTCCTCGGCCTTATAGAAGGCCAGCCCGAAACAGTCGGCCATGCCCAGCACCTCGCCGGTCGAACGCATCTCCGGCCCGAGGACCGGATCGACCTCGGGGAACATCGGGAAGGGAAATACCGCTTCCTTGACCCCGAAATGAGGTATAGTCCGGTCCTTCAGGACCGCGTCGCTCAGCTTGCGTCCGAGCATCAACTCGGTGGCCACCCGGGCCATGGCAATCGCGCAGACCTTGGAAACCAACGGCACGGTGCGCGATGCTCGCGGGTTGGCCTCCAGTACGTAAACCTGGTCATGGGCGATCGCGTACTGCATGTTCATCAGTCCGACCACGTTCAACTCGCGGGCGATTCGCCGGGTATACTCGTAAATGGTCTTGATGTGTTCCTCGGGAATACTGATCGGCGGAATCACGCAGGCCGAATCGCCGGAATGAATGCCCGCCTGCTCGATGTGCTCCATCACCGCGGGCACGAAGGAGTCGCGGCCGTCGGCGATGGCGTCGGCCTCGGCCTCGGTTGCGTTTTCGAGGAATTTGTCGATAAGGATCGGCCGCTCGGGAGTCACGTCAACGGCCGCCGCCACGTAACGCCGCAGCATCTCCTCGTCATGCACGACTTCCATCCCCCGCCCGCCAAGCACGTAGGATGGCCGCACCATCAGCGGATAGCCGATCGACTCCGCGATACGCAGGGCTTCGTCGAGATTGACGGCCATGCCCGAGGCGGGCATGGGAATCCCGAGTTTTTCCATCATCTGGCGGAACCGGTCGCGGTCCTCGGCCAGGTCGATCGCGTCGGGGCTGGTCCCGAGAATATTCACTCCGGCGGCCGCCAGTTCCTGAGCGATATTCAACGGCGTCTGCCCGCCGAACTGAACGATCACGCCCTCGGGTTTCTCCTTTTCGTAGATGGCCAAAACGTCCTCGACGGTCAGCGGCTCGAAATACAGCTTGTCCGACGTGTCGTAGTCGGTCGAGACGGTTTCCGGGTTACAGTTGACCATGATCGTCTCGTAGCCGAGGTCGCGCAGGGCGAAGGCCGCATGCACGCAGCAGTAATCGAATTCGATGCCCTGCCCGATGCGGTTCGGACCGCCGCCGAGGACCATGACCTTCTTGCGCTTGCTGACCGGTACTCGGTCCTCGCCGCCGTTATACGTGGAATAATAGTAACCCGCGCCCTCCACCCCGCTGACCGGCACCCGGTCCCAGGTTTCGACCACCCCCAGCGCGGTGCGCCGACGGCGGATGTCGGCCTCGGCTGTCCCCAGCAGGCGGGCCAGATACCTGTCCGCGAAACCGTCGCGTTTGGCTTGGATCAGCAGATCGTCGGGCAGGGTCTTGCCCTTGTAACCCAAAATCTTTTCCTCTAACTCGACCAGCTCTTTCATCTGCTGGATGAACCAGCGCTTGATATGGGTCAGTTCGTAAAGCTGCTCGACAGTCGCTCCCTTACGCAGCGCCTCGTACATAATGAACTGACGCTCGCTGGTCGCTTCCTGGAGCATTTTAAGCAGATCATCCAGATCGCGCCGGTTAAAATCCTTCGCGAAGCCTAATCCATATCGGCCGGTCTCCAGCGAGCGAATAGCCTTCTGCAGGGCTTCCTTGTAATTCTTGCCGATGCTCATCACCTCGCCGACCGCCCGCATCTGCGTGCCAAGCTTGTCCTGCGCGCCCTTGAATTTCTCGAACGCCCAGCGGGCGAATTTCACCACGACGTAATCGCCGGAGGGCGTATATTGATCGAGCGTTCCCTCGCGCCAGTAAGAAATCTCATCGAGGGTCAGGCCCGCGGCCAGCTTGGCCGAGATCAGGGCGATGGGAAAACCGGTGGCCTTCGAGGCCAACGCCGAGGACCGCGAGGTCCGCGGATTAATCTCAATGATCACCACCCGGCCGGTCTTGGGATCGTGAGCGAATTGGACGTTCGTGCCCCCGATCACCTCGATGGCCTCGACAATGCGATAGGAATAGTCCTGCAGTTTCTTCTGCAGCGCCGGCTCGATCGTCAGCATCGGCGCGACGCAGTACGAATCGCCGGTATGCACGCCCATCGCGTCGACGTTCTCGATGAAGCAGACCGTAATCATCCGGTTCTTCGCGTCCCGGACGACCTCGAGCTCAAGCTCCTCCCAGCCGAGAACGGATTCCTCGATGAGCACCTGCCCGACCATGCTGGCGGCGATGCCTCGGCTGGCGACGACCCGAAGCTCCTCGACGTTATAGACCAGCCCGCCACCCGTGCCGCCCATGGTATAGGCCGGCCGCACCACCACCGGATAACCCAGATCGGCGGCGACTTTCTCGGCGTCCTCGACGCTGTAGACCGCCTGGCTCCGCGGCATGTCGATGCCCAGTTTTTCCATGGTCTGCTTGAAGGCGATGCGGTCCTCGCCCCGCTCGATCGCGTCGACCTTCACCCCGATCACCTGCACGCCGTACTTCTCGAGTACGCCGGCCTTACCCAGCTCGGACGACAGGTTCAGCCCCGTCTGGCCGCCGAGGTTGGGCAGCAGAGCGTCGGGCCGCTCCTTGGCGATGATCTCGGTAAGCGATTCCACCGTCAGCGGTTCGATATAGGTCATATCCGCCATGCCCGGATCGGTCATGATCGTGGCCGGGTTCGAGTTGACCAGCACGATCTTATAGCCGAGACCGTGCAGGGCCTTGCACGCCTGCGTACCCGAGTAGTCGAACTCGCAGGCCTGGCCAATGACAATCGGACCGGACCCGATAATCAACACTTTGTGGATGTCGTCGCGTTTGGGCATGAGGGCCTTTCCTGTACTTGTTTCCGTCTTCCTTCGTTATCCCGAACCTTGATAAAGCTCGCATCCTGAAACGGGCGTGGCACCGGCGTCTCGCCGGTGTTAGTCAGCCCGCGGAACCGTATATATTGAGTACCCCGCAAATCCCGCCGGCTTGACCCATCAGAACCCCAAGCGCTAGCGCGGGGCAATCGCAGGTGATTTTTCAGATCTCGCTGTAGCATATTACACCGAACCACTCAGCCAATCCCGATGATTATCGGAATCGGACCTTTTATCTTTTCTCCGTGCCTCCGTGTCTCCGTGGTGAATCACGTTTATACGTACTCCACCGTCGCCGGCGGCTTCGGTGTCAGATCGTACAGACAACGATTGACGCCCGGGATATCCGTGACTCGCCGGCAGATTCGTTCGAGTTTGTCCCAGGGCAGCTTCGTGGCGGTGGCCGTCCGGGCATCGACGCTTTCGATGCAACGCACGACGATGATCTGCCCGAACTCGCGCTTATTATCCCGAATCCCGGTCGCGTAATCATTGAGCAGGACGGCCAGATACTGGAACGCGCCGGTGTCGGCCAGTTCCTCTTCCACGATGGCCGTCGCCGCCCGCACCGTCGCCAGACGCTCGGGCGTAACTTCTCCGACGATCCGCGCCGCCAGGGCCGGGCCGGGAAACGGAATCCGCTGGGTCAGTTCTTCCGGCAGCCCTAACAGCTTGCCCACCGCCCGCACCCCGTCCTTGCGCAGCGTCTTGAGCGGTTCCAACACCGTGTAACCATATTCCTTGGCCGGGTCGATACCCAACTGGGCCAGGATGTTGTGCTGCCGCTTGATACCCGCCACCGTTTCCTCGATGTCCGTCAGAATCGTCCCATGGAACAGAAATTTGGCCCCGGACTCCTTAACCAGCCGGCTGAAGACTTTGGCGTAGAACGTATCGGTGATCGCCTGGCGTTTTTCCTCCGGGTCGGTCAGCCCCTTGAGCGCGGACAAAAACTCCTCGCGGGCGTCGACCAGTTCTACCGGGATGCCCATTTTCCGGAAGATCTCCGCCACGCGCTGCGGCTCGCCCTCGCGCATCAGAGCATTGTCGATCAGGATGGTTTTCA
Source organism: Phycisphaerales bacterium (assembly GCA_012729595.1). Taxonomy (GTDB): domain Bacteria; phylum Planctomycetota; class Phycisphaerae; order UBA1845; family PWPN01; genus JAAYCU01. Next base: position 5,462 of record JAAYCU010000210.1, on the reverse strand, counting down.
ACTGCGTGCCCAGCGCCTGGTGCCCCAGGGCCGTCACCACCGAGCTGTCCACGCCTCCGCTGAGCGCGTTGATGGCCGTGGCCGTGCCGACCGTCTGTTTAATCTCCGCAATCTGTTCGTCGATGAATTTTGCGCAATCCATGAAAAGGGCTCCTCTATTGGATGCTTGGACCATGCTCGCCCTTCCCATCGCGGCCGGACCGTATCCCGCCGCCGATCACGTTGGAATTCGTCAATAGACTGGGTTCAGGGGAACAACTTCGCGGATTATATTGTTTCTTATCATCGTGTCCATCACTTTTCTTGAACGAGTATTCATAACGTTACTGCTATAAGAATGGCTAATACTATAATGCATAATATATGAATCTATATCACGCACGCGATTTCCGCCCCTTGCCCATTGTGATTGGGCTTACGTTGGATACCCGCCAAACCCCACCGATCAGTATAGCAACAACAAACATGGGCAAGGATAAACAAGACAAAAGGGAGCAATTAAGAATACAATTCCTGCGAAGGGCAGGATGGCCCGTAGGAGTTGGCGTACGCTGGCCTGATCTCTGGAAATCACCCAAATCAGCTCAAAAAACAGGAATGCACGTTATCAAGAAAGGAAGATACCCCTGGATGCAGCGAGGAGTAACCAGAAAGCCGACGGTGGGATTTGAACCCACGACCCCAGCTTTACGAAAGCTGTGCTCTACCACTGAGCTACGTCGGCATCAAACAATACGGAACGGCGAGCAGCTCCGCCTGCCTGTTCTCGCGGACTATTAGATTAATTGGAAGCGACTAAAATTACAAGTCCGTCAGGCACGCGGGTTATCACCCATACGCGCCAGTATTTTTCTCATTATCATATACCAGCCAATCGCTCAACTTCCGCATCCATATCCGGAACCAGTTGTTTCCAGGCGTACTTGGCGGCAAGGCGTCGACCGCGGTCTGGATCGCCGCACCAGAGATCATAACGGCGCAGGCGTTCCGCCAGTTCCGTAAGCTTATCGGCCAGGGCCCTGGCATCACCCGCATAAAAGAAATCGGCCGTGTCGCTATCAGGCGTGGATTGAAAGACCTCCGGGTAGGCCAGTCGCGGAGGCAAGACCGGATAACAACCGGCGGCGACCGCTTCGAGTACGCCTATCCCGAAAAATTCATGAGCGGTTGTGGATACGACAACATCGGACTCGCATAATGCCCTCGTATAACCTGCTCGCTCCTTCTGAAACCCCCATCGCAGGATATGAGCATGAAAACGCTCGCGGGCCGACCCGAATACCTCCGGGCTGTCTCGAAACTGTTCCCCGATAACACTCAGGCGGAAATCTACATTTCTGGATTTCATAATATCCAGCGCTTCGAAAAACAGTTCCGGGTTCTTGTCGTGTTCCCAACGGGCGGACCAGAGCACATGTAACGGGCCCGGCATATCTGCCCCTCGCGGTGGAAACTCATCGATTCCCGGCGGGAAAATATATGATTTCGCGGCAATACGATCGATGACATCGGCGGGTTGATTATCCGGCATCCGGCGTAGAAATAGAGGAACCGCCGTTAGAAACGCATCGCGATGATAAGCGGAATTGAACCAGACCGCCTCGGCCGCCAGAGCGGTAGTCAGGTTGTCCACAACAAAGGCGTAATCGCGTTCGTTCTCGTACCGCTGCGGGTATGTCAACTGGTTCTCATGAAAATAGACAATCGCCGGCAAATCGCGGACTGCGGCCGGAGCCAAGCCTCGAAAAGTAGCCAAGCTCAGCATATCCGAGCAAAAAACCAAATCCCACCGCTGGCCATCAGTCAGTCGAGCGTGTACCTCATCGGCGAAGGTAATCGGGGCATGCCGCATTCGCCACTTCCACTTGTAAGCGGGCAAAACGAGCAAGGTCCATTCGTGGTGACTACGGGCCACCCACCCGTCGAGAAACGCCCGATGGCTGCCGCCGTAGTAGGGTTCAAGAGCCAATATGTTCATTATCTATCCTCTGCAAGGGGCTCCGGCAGGATCGAGCAGGTTCGGCCGATCCCGAGGGCCATGCTAAACTGCTTTAGACCGGCATGGCCGGAGTAGTTCCCCGAGAATAGTTTAACCAACACGGTAGTTACGGCCGCGCCAGTCAAAGCCGAGGTTCCCTGACACGCTCCGCAAGACCTACGAACCGGGGGCGGATATCTGTCCAACTCCGATCAACCCGCAGCTCTGGTCGATCGTTTGCACGCCGGAGCCAAGGATCGAAAATACGCGCTCGCCGATATCGAATACTGAGACTGCTGCAAACGCGAAATATAATGCGGAGTGGAATTGAAATGGACAAGTCTCGGACAAGCCAGGATATTGCTCAAGACGTACGATGCCACGAACGCCACACAACCATCTACGACGTCCGCTCATTGAACCGGACCTGGATTTCAATATACGAATAATACAACGCGACGATTCACTACTCAGCGACCCGCGTTAAGGATAATCTCCGCCGCCTGCGGGCCGGGCAGATTCATCGCTCCGACGGCTTTACTTGCCGCCGTTCGCAAGGCCACGCTTTCATCTTGTAAAGCGATATGCAGTACAGCATCGAACGCAGGAGCATCCAGCAACGGGCCAAACCGTCGGGCCGAGTCCGCCAGTGCGGCACAAGCCTTGATCCGCAGTTCCTCACCGGATTCGCTGTCCAGGGCTGCGCGGGCGATACCGCGTTGAGCCTCGGCCGAAGACAATAAAGCCAGCACTTCGATCGAAGCCTCCCGGAGTTCTTCCGTGGGATGAGTCAACACCGCCAATAAAGCTCTCTGGGCTACCATTACGTCACAGACATGCTGCCTCTGGGTAAGGGCCAAGTCGTAAAGTACCTTGGCGGCTTTCAGGGCCAGATCCAAACCGGTTTCAGGCGACAGTTCCGTGTAACCGTAGCGGGCAGCCACCTTGTCCCTTTCACGCACAAGCAACTCGGCGAAATCGGGTTCCGGTTTACCGTCCGCGGCCAGCATAAGCACGCTACCCACCCGCCGGTCCATCTCGATAACCCGGTTGGCCGCCTCCGTGCCGCCCGGTTTAACAATCAACACGACCGGAGCCAACCCAAAACGCGGGTCGCCGCTCACTTGCTGAACCGCCTCCATAACCTTGGGACGATTCAAATCCGTGGATACGAAAATACCGTCTAGATGGGACAACTGCTCCCGGACCTGCCCCAAAGCAGAGGTCCACTGTTCCGCAACGAGTACCGTTGCCCCCGTGGCCGCCAGGTCTCGCTGAATGCTTTCCCGCGTCTCGGCCTGCGGGTCCACTACCAGGTAATACCTATTACCGGTCAAGGTCAGGGCCGTCGCCAGCGTGGGCACCACTTCGCCCGCCCCATGAAACTCGACGCGTGGGGCCATCTTACCCAGGGCTAACGCTGCCTTGACCCGTACCTCGACATCCGGAAACCACAGAGCTTCAGCGAGACTCATACCCTGCTTATCCAATGGCTCGACGATGGCCACCGGCCCGGTCGTGGCATTCAAAGCGGCAACGGCCCCTAATGCTACGTCGCGATCTTTGTCCTCGAGCCCGCGACGCAAGGCGATCTGGTTATAGCGCGGCCCGGCAATGCGAGCATAGTATATGCTACGCAAAAAACCGTCCGGACGCGTATTATCGAGGGCGGCAAGCTCGTCCAAATCCTCCAGTTCCACATCCATGCCCAGCCGTGCCTCGCGACGAAAGTTGGCCGCCAGCCACAGGGCCAGAGTCATGGGCTGGTCCGCTGCGTATCGCAGTGAAGCTTCACAGCACTGCATACACATAACCATGCCATAAATCCCCCGTGGCACCTCGATAGGTGTCACCGGCTCGTCGCGGGGGTCCGCCTGCTCACGAAATACCCAGACGTTCACCCGTTCCTCGCGTGGGTCGGGACTGACGATATCGGCCTCATGATAGTATTGTTCCGCCAGATCGTTGATGAGTTTAACGGCCGGTGCTTTCTTGACCTCGATCCGGTCACCTGCGATCCGATCGATAGCGCTCACCGCCGCCTTCCGGAAGGCTGCATCTTCCTGTTCATCGGTGGCGATGAGCTGAAGATAGGGTACGGCTTGGAGATATCCTATCTTCCCCAAGGTCTCGATAATGGCCAACCGTAATACGGTATTACGCATAGGCAGAGCGGCAATCAAGGGATTTAGCGCATTGCGCCCCAGTTTGGGCAAAGCGCTGAGCAGATATGGATAGAGATACTGCTGGTTCGGATCGGCCATGGCCTGGAGCATCCAGGGCACGGCATATTCCCCGGACTCAATCAACCGATCCAGCCCCACGCTTTGCTGCATCGGATCGCCGGCCAACAACTTCAGGTTTGCGATGATCCCGCCGGGCTTCATCCGCTGACGACGGTGGGCCTCCCGGACAAGCCCCAATATTCTTTGGGCATTCGCCCCGATCTGCTCATTGTTGACCAGCAGGATCAGAGTTTCGATCGCTTGCTGATGTGTGGCGGTATAATCGGCCAGGATCTCCGCCGCCTCATCGCTCAGCGGATTAAGCTCCGCCCTGGCCAGGAGGGTTTCGGCATATTGTTTATCCGCCACGTCAAAGCGGCCAATCAGCGCAAAGTGTAGATAGCTGGTTAGTAACTGTGTAATAGCGGCGTCTTGGGCGGGCCCATCTCCCACCGTGCCTTCCGATTCGTCGGGGGTGACACTCGATTCCTCGTCGGTTTCCGTTATGGGCGTATCGACATCGTCGTCGGCCGCGTCTGCCCACTGGGCTGACACAGGCTGAGCCAGAGCGGCCGTTAATACCGCCCCCGCCATGAATAGATACAGAATACCGTAAACCCGAATCTCCAAACTCTTGATCGCCATTGACTGCCTCCGCTCAGGGAAGTTATCGCCGATAGCGCGCGCCGCGCTGGGGCATGCATCCATCATCTGGGCAGGTCGCGGATGCTCGAACCACTTGCGGGACCGAGCATCCCGGTTCCACGGGTGCAAATTATAATTACCCCGCCCGTCAACGCAAATATTGATACCAAAGGGGATTCGGAATGGGTATGGGTATTGTTCTGCGATACATGCGAAGGGTGGGAACCGTCTGGCGCGGTTTCAAGCCAAAATACGGCAATACTTCACGCGATCCTCGCACGGCGGTCCTCATGGCCGCGGAGAGTAAAGGTCATTTTCGACAATGGAGCAGTTTGTCCATGTTTGGCGTCGGCACCGGAAATCGAACATGCGATCTATCCTGACATCCGGGAAAGCTCCGGCGGGAGAACAACGAGCAGACTGCATTACCCTGGAAGCCATTAACCCGAGCGTATGTAAATATCAGTCTTGAACCAGCCAAGATCAGTACTTATAACTCAAACTGACCGATTTGGTGGCTGATGCGGCTTGGCGCGAATAAAAAGCGGTGTTTCTGGCCGATGTATGTTGTGAACAGCAACACACCGGAGAACACCGCCATGTTCACTATCGAC
>JAAYCU010000209.1 GCA_012729595.1 Phycisphaerales bacterium | reverse complement strand
TGGATCCGTTGATTTTGGTATGGCTACCGTTGTGCGTACCGAACCCCTGAACCCGGTACTGACCCTGGTTTGCATCCAGTTTGACGATCCGAAACAGCCCGCATGAGTAGCGCATATAGAATGCCTGGGAGAGATGGGTTTCTAACACGTATGACCTTGCCGGATGTTGCGGTCTTTTATGGGGATCCCCCTGGGCTATGGGGCAATCGCCCCGCACTGCTGATCAAATCCATGAACGGTTGTCATTTGCGAGACAGGCTGGTTACAATGCCGCTTGGTAAACATGAAACGCGCGGGGTAAGGGCTCGCGTCACGAGGTAGTAACCAACCGTATATCTCTCAGCCGCCATGATTCCCGAACGCTGCTTAACAACAACCCCCATGACCGGCCTGGCCCGTCGCATGTTGCAATTATGGCATCGCCAACCTGCCGACTGGCCACAATTAGCCGACGGCTTAGCCGCATTACGACAGGCGACGAGGCGTTCCTGGCCGGTATGTAACGCCTTGGTATCGGCCCAATGCAACCCAGTCCGGTTGGCCAGCGCGTCGGCCGGAATCGATCCCGCATCGTTGGCGAAGCGTCCTTGCCAATTGTGCCTGGACCGGTTGCCCAAGCAACAGAAAGCCATCGAATATCGGCAGGATTGGTTAATCCTCTGTAATCCGGCCCCGCTGTTTGATCCGCATTTTACCATCGCCAGCAAAAGCCATCAGCCCCAACGTATCAGCCCGGCCCTGGACACCATGCTGGCGTTAACCCGGGATCTGGATGGGGCCTACACGGTGTTTTATAACGGACCTAAGTGCGGGGCCTCGCTACCGGACCATCTGCACCTGCAGGCCGCACCGATCGGGGCCTTGCCATGCGAACGCGAACTGGCCAGCCGGATTTGCGGAAATGACGGCAACTCGGCGCGCCGCTGGATCGACTGGGTTAGGGACGATCCTGTTCGGGTCGGGCTGACGCCCCATTGCTACCGGCCGGGTGTCATCTTGGTCGGCGAGAACAGCGACGCTATCTGCCAAGGTGTCGCATTGGTCATGACCCTGCTAAATAAGATTAATCCGGTCGAGCCGGAGTCGATGATGAACCTGCTGATCACCTATACCGAGGATCGGTGGATAGTCTGGATATTTCCACGCCAGGCGCATCGGCCGAGCTGTTATGGTTCGGGGCCGAATCATTTTCTTATCAGTCCGGGGTCGGTCGATGTGGCCGGCCTCCTGATTGTACCCCGACCGACCGATTTTGATCGACTCACCCCTAAGGTGATTGGAGACATTTACGAACAGGTTCTGTTTTCCAACCAACAATACGCTCACTTGCGATCGTTATTAGTTGAGCACGAATAGGCACGTGGCATCGCACATCCGAGATCCTAAAACGACTCGGCCATATGTCTCATTTGCTCTGAAACGATACCCCACAGACTTACATGGCCCTCGTCCCATGACAGGGACACTTTGTGGGCGAATATTTCCGATTGTTACGGAAATCGCAATAATAATCCGCTTGCAAAGGCAGCCCGGTCGTGACACAATGAATCAAGCACATTTCCAACACTTGGGCCACATATTGCAAAGGAGATGGTCATGCCTGTCCAGAAATTGAAACAGTTTCTCGACGAGAACAAGGTGAAGTATGTGACGATCAGCCATTCGCCGGCGTTCACCGCCCAGCAGATCGCCGCGAGCGCCCACGTCTCGGGCAAGGATCTGGCCAAGACCGTCATGGTCAAGGTCGATGGGCACGTCGCGATGGCCGTCCTCTCCGCCACCCATCAGATCAACTTTGATCGCCTGAAAGATGCGGTCGGCGCAAAAAAAGTCGAGCTGGCCGGCGAGGAGGAGTTCAAGCAGTTGTTCCCCCAGTGCGAGGTCGGGGCCATGCCGCCGTTCGGAAACCTCTACGAAATGGAGGTCTACATGGACCGCCGCCTGGCCGAGGATGAGGACATCGCCTTCAATGCCGGTTCGCACACCGAACTGATCAAAATGCACTGCGCGGATTACAAGCACCTGGTCAAACCCCGGGTGCTCGAGTTCTCGCCGCATTGATTATTGGTGGCCGTAAAACCTTGATCTGGTCTGTCGATGTACTGGGCCATAAAATCCCTCCCATATGGATAGTATGGGCAGGCCCCGGAGTAACGGGCCTGCCCGTGCGAGGTGGCTTACGGAATACCTCATACCCATTGTGCATTATTTTAGAACGAGCATACAATCCGCATCATGAAAACCGACTCCCAACGCTCCGAAACCACGATCGGCTCAGCCGGTATCGTACAGCCCCAAACGGCGACGCTCTTTACTTCGCCCGACGAACTGCGTCTCGAATGCGGACGCATGCTCGGGCCGATCCAGGTCGCCTACGAAACTTACGGCAGCTTGAACGAAGCCAAGGACAACGCCGTACTCATCTGTCATGCCCTGACCGGTGACGCCCATGCGGCCGGTTTTTACAGCGAAAACGACCGCAAACCCGGCTGGTGGGATATCATGGTCGGGCCGGGCAAGGGCATCGATACCGATCAATATTTCGTGATCTGCTCCAACATCCTCGGCGGCTGCCGCGGCACCACCGGCCCGTCCAGTATCAACCCCCAGACCGGAAAACCCTGGGGCCTCGATTTCCCGGTCATCACCATCGAGGACATGGTCAAGGTCCAGAAGCGTCTGATCGAGCATCTGGGCATTGAAAAACTGCGGGCCGTCGTCGGCGGGTCCATGGGCGGCATGCAGGTTCTGGAATGGGCGGTTCGCTATCCCGAAAGCGTAACCTCGGCCATTGCCATCGCCACCACCGCCCGGCTCAACGCCCAATCCATCGCCTTTGATGCCGTCGGACGCAACGCGATTCTCGCCGACCCCAAGTATCGTGACGGGCAGTATCATGACAGCGGTGCGCCCGAACGCGGATTGGCTATCGCCCGCATGGTCGCCCACATCACCTACCTTTCCGAGCAAGGTATGCATACAAAGTTCGGTCGTCAGCTCCGCAACGCCGACCGATATAGCTACGACTTCACCAGCGAGTTTTCCGTCGAAACCTATCTCGACCATCAAGGTCGGGTCTTCGTAGAACGGTTCGACGCCAACAGCTATCTCTATATCACCAAGGCGGTTGATTATTACGACCTGGAGGCCCGTTTCGGCTCGCTGGAGAAGGCTTTCCGACACGTGCAGGCCAAGTTTCTGGTCATCAGCTTTTCCAGCGACTGGCTTTTTTCGCCCGCCCAGTCAAGGCAACTGGTTAACGCCCTGTTAGCCCAGGACAAAAACGTGACCTATACGGAGGTCAACTCGCCTTACGGCCACGATGCCTTCCTGTTGGAACCGGAGGTGCTGGGTCGGCTGATTCGCGGGTTCCTGGTTTCCGCCACCGGGCGCCCCATGATCCGCAACGCCGCCGATACGGAGCCATACGACCATACTCCCGTGGTCCCCACCGCCTGGGCTCGTCAGCGGGTGGATTACGACCGGATCGAGGACTTGATCCCCCCGAACAGCAAGGTTCTCGATCTTGGTTGCGGCCGGGGCACGCTGATCAGCCGTCTGATCCGTAGCCGACGAGTTACCGCCAGGGGCGTGGAGGTCAACCAAGAGGCCATCAGCGAATGTATAGAACGGGGTCTGGAAGTACTCGATCTGGATATCGAGAACGAACTTTCCATGTTCGCCGCACAATCTTACGATTACGTAGTCCTTTCCCAGACGCTCCAGACTTTGAATCGCCCTCTCGATGTCCTTCGAGAGATGCTCCGGATCGGCCGTTTCGCGCTCGTCAGCTTCCCCAACTTCGCCTACTGGAAAAGCTGGCTGAACATCCTGCTTACCGGGCGCATGCCCGTCTCCGAAAACCTGCCCTTCTCCTGGTACGATACGCCCAACCGGCACTACCTGACCATCCGCGACTTCGACGCCTTCTGTCGCCAGCACCAGATCCGCGTGCATCGCCGTATCTGTCTGATCGGCCGGCGCCAAACACCCGTGCGCTTTGCCCCCAACCTTCTCGCCGAGGAGGCAGTCTTCGTACTCAGCAACGGAGCTCCCACGACGGGATTGGGCAGCGATTGATAACCAGAGAGCGTACAGGGGCGGTGCGAGGCACGGACACCCCAAGATGGCCAAGGGATGGCCTGCGCCCTTCCTTGGGTAGAGGGGAAGAAAAATTTGCCGGTCAGTAAGCGTAGGTCAAGGCTTGGGTTTCGGAGAATAAGTATACGACAAACCCTCCGCACTCGTAATCGCCTTCTTCAAAGATGAGGTCTGGGTTTCCGTCCAGATCCCTGCCCCCCTGGAACCGCCCGAGCGTATCGTACCGACGTTCCTGGAAAGCCTCGATCCGGACGGGACATTTATCCAATGAAAGGTCGCAGACCACTTCGTCCGCACGGCAAGTCAAGGTGACAGTCTCCAGCGTCGCCGGACCTGACCCGTCGGGAGATCGATAGGAGATCAGGAGATCCACTTCCTCGTCAAAGAGACCGGCATTCCCGTTGGCCAGGCGGACGATCAGCCCGCCCGTATTGGCGAATTGATCGCCGCCGGTGTCCTTGATCAACAAGTTCAGGTAATAATTCACGGGGATCCCGCCCATCGAACAGCCGGCCAGTAGCCCAAACCCAACGCCGCCCAGGAACAGGATCGAAAGTATTCGGAAATACGCGCGCACCTTGCGAACCGCCTTTCTTGAATAACTACCCTTTCGCCCCCGGTAAGGGGCACCGGTATCAACACTTTACCCACCCCAAGTGCCCCCGGCAACCCCTTACGGCCGAACATAGTACAATATCACTTTGTCTTATTCGTCTGGTTTGTACCCGGCCGGTATTTCAATCCGCCGGCCCGTGGCCGCCGAGCGATATATCGCGTCGAGCAGGGTCATGTAGCGCACGCCGGCCTGAATGTCCGGCAGAATCGAATCGCCCGGCTCGCCCGTCCGGACCAGCCGGATGAAATCCGCCTCGACCGTCCAGGCCCGCCGTTCCTGTTCGCTGATTTCCACCGATTCGAGCCCCTTGCCCTCCAACCCCCCCGCCTCGATCCGCTCCTGGGTCTCGTCGTTATTGAAATCGTAGACGATCGTGCCTTTCGTGCCCCAGACGGCCAGATGGTCGGTCGGGGCGTGCCCGCTGACGCCGTTGAACAGGTAAACGCCGATGGCCCCGTTGGCCAGCTCGACGATGAGGTTGACCGACTCGGGCAACTCGGCCGCCGTCGCCTGCCGGGTATAGGAATGGATACGCGTCGGCGTCCACGAGCGATTTACGGCGGTTATCGCCGAGGTGCGGCCGAGCCAGCGGTCGAGCACCTCCAGATAGATGCCCACGGTCAGGACGTTCTGCCCTGATAGCTCCTGGTCCAGCCGCCAGTGCAACGGGAACTCCGGGTCGAGCAGCATCCCGTTCGCGCTGCTGAGGAAGACCTGGCGCAGGTCGCCGACGATGCGTTCCTGGAGCAGCCGGCGCATGACCCGATCGCCGCCCATGCCCATCGGCGGCGGGCAGAAGCGTACGTGCCGGTCGGGATGGGTCGCGGCGGCCGCCGCCATCCGGCGGGCCTCGTCGAGGTTCATGCACATTCGCGATTGGCAGAAGACGTGCTTGCCGGCCTCCAGGGCGGCCAGGACGATCGGGCAGTGCAGATACGGCGTGGTCCCGATCCAGACGATATCGATGTCGTCCATGGCCAGGATATCCTGCCACCGATCGGCCCGGCGCTCGATGCCGAACTCCTCGGCGAAGTCCCTGGTGGACTGGTAGTGCCGATTGCAGACGGCCGCCACCTCGACCCCCTCGATGGCCTTCAGCCCCGGCATGTGCCGCTGCCGCACGATCGACCCGCCCCCGATGATCCCGATCCGAAGCGTTTGTTCCGCCATGTTTCACCTGTCGTTGTTGATGTTATGACTATCCGGTTCGTGAGGCCCTTATATGTAACATCATTAACCACCCTCCGCCAATTCACCAGCCCGCCTCGTGCTACGTCCGCCACGGCGGACTTCGCAGAGTAGCAAGCGCGAGCAAGGGTTTTGCCAGCCCGACGCGCAAGCAAGGGAACGAGTAAGCGAGTTAGCAAGGCAGCGGGTAAGCGAGAACGCACGCCTGCTCGCCTGATGACATTTGCCCATGAATCGGCCCTTAAGTTAGTAATCACTAGCCGATGTATCTCCTTACATATCAGGGCATTATAGCGGTTTCCGGGGTGGTTTGGGTTCGTTTGGCGCTTTTTGGTTTTTTTCACCACGGAGTCGCGGAGACACGGAGAGGAATTGGGGAGCTTGGTCAGGGCGTAATTTCTCGGGGCAGGCCATCGTTGAGGGAGAAGGATTGCCGGTTGTTGGCGCCGGCTTGAACATGTTGTAAATCCGCCGGTTTGATTATGTGGTGGACGAGTCGGTATGCACACACATATCGACAGGGCGAGGGATGTTCCAGACATCTCGGGAAGGGCTCACGGATCG
>JAAYCU010000208.1 GCA_012729595.1 Phycisphaerales bacterium | reverse complement strand
CAGGAAGCTCGGCGCTTGGTAGCCGTCGTAACAGGTCTCGCCATAGGCGAAGTCATGAATGACCGCGACGCCGTATTCATTGGCCAAAGAGACTACCTTGTCGAAAAACGGGGCGTCGACGGTCATGGCCGTCGGGTTATGCGGATAATTAAGGAGGATCAGCTTCGGGCGGGGATACAGATGCTCGCACACGTAGCGAATCCGCTCCAGGAAGGCTTCGTCATTACCCAAAGGAACGGATATCACGTTAGCTCCGGCCAAGGCCACGCTGTACACGTGTACCGGGAACGCCGGGTCGCCAACGACGACCGTGTCGCCCGGCCCCAGCATAGCCAGGAACATGTGGCTCAGGCCCTCCTTGCTGCCAATGGTTGCGATTACCTCGGTTTCCGGGTCCAGCTCGACTCCGTAGCGCTGCCGGTAGTGACGGGCGACATCCTTGCGCAGGTTGAGCACGCCGCGGGTGGTCAGGCTGTAACGGTGGTTGCGTGGATCCTGGACGGCCTCGCAAAGCTTATCCACGATCGGCTTGGGGGTAGGGTCGGTCGGGTTCCCCATGCCCAGATCGATAATATCTATGCCCTCCTGCCGCTTAGTGTGCTTGAGGGCGTTCAATCGCCCGAAAAGGTAGGGGGGCAGACGGGTTATCCGTTGAGAAGGTTGTATTTTGAAATCACTCATGGCCGAATTATAACCAAAACAAGGGGAAAATATAATGGTCAAGCCCTGGATTTTTCAGGCGGGAATCGCATTACGAGCCTTGCCGGCGACAGAAAGTAGCGAATCCAGGGGGTTTATTTTTCGGGATCCTGGCCGGAACCGCCTGCACCGGTTGTCGGAGTTTCCTCCAGTATTGGTCCGGCCTGCAGGATTCGCCGGGCGACAACGTTGTTCGGATCGAGGCGGAGCAGTCGCCGAGCGGTTTCAGCGGTCTGGGGGAGTTTGAGTAAGTGCTGAATATTAGCCTTGGTTTCCAGCAGTTTTATATTGTCCCGGGCTTCCGGGCCGGCCTGATCCAGCAGACTAAGGGCGTTTCGGAGAGTCATGGAATTATTTATGTCAGCTTGCTCCACGACGACCCGGGCCAGATCGATACGCAAAGCAAGATCGTCCTGCTTGGCGTCTAACAGCCGGGCTAGAGTGCGCCGATACCGATCGTAATAGCCATATAATGATGTAATTTCTCGAGTATTTTCGGGATTATTGAACACGCGGGTTCGGGCCAACTCGATAGCTCTGCGACTGTACTCGGCGGCTTCCCTTACTTGATTCTGCTGGATCAGGAGGAAGGCCATATTGTCGTAACAGCGCGGGTCATTGGAGGCTTTCCTCAATACGTCCTCGGCCGTTTGCATGGCCTGCTGGAACATGCGGCGTTCGTAATAGGCCTGGGATAACTCTAGTAATACTTCGATATTTTCCGAATCGAGGTCTCGAGCTTCGGTCAGAATAGCCAAGGCTTGATAATTCTGCCGCATGGCCCGGTAAATGCGAGCCAGTTCCAGACGAGCGCTGGTATCCTGACGCCCGTCGCGGCTTTTTATGTAGTTCTGGTAATGTTGGGAGGCCTGAACGGATCGCTCGGTGCTGGCGAATATTCTGGCTAGGATCAATTGTACCCTGGTATTGGCCGGCTGCAGAATGAATATGCGGTCGCATAGACGCTCTGCCTTGGCGTAGTTTTCCGCTTCATAGGCCTGTTGGGCGGCGTCCAGATAAGCGTTCACCGCGTAGGTTTCGTATGTTTCGGCTTGGGTTTTTGCGTTAGGGTCCGCGGTATTGGCCCGGGCTCTGGCCATCTGTCGCTCGTAAACCACCCCCAACTGCTCCAAAGCGCGATAGTTTTTCGGGTCTTTCCTGGCCACGTGTATCAGTATTGTCGCGGCATCATCCAGCCGCTGCTGATCGGTTACCTCGGTAGCCAAGGCTACCAGATCCTCGTTGCTCATGTCGCCGGTCACACCCGCGATGCCGGCCAGTTCGGCGGGGATTGCCGGCGAGGCCGGAGAGGCGGTTTCCGACTGGGCGGTAACCGGAGCAAGCATAGCCAGGCTCAGCAGAATACACAGCCCGATGGCACTGCCTCGCGGCTTGCCGCTGAAGCGTTCCTGTCCGATCCATCGTCGCGGTTTCATACTTATTCTCCTGGCACGAACAAGCTTTTTCTATTCATGTCCCACGGATACCTATGCCACATGTCGAGGAAGCTTAAGCGGCCTGGCTTTTTGATTCTACGCATTGAAGTCATCGCTGTTCATGCGAAAAGGGAAATCGTCGCCGGGTCATGATAGATTGAGCGTATCGGAGGGTCAAGCGAAAGGCAAAACTATCCCTGAACACTGAGCGTGCCATAACATGTGTCGACCGTATCTTCCTGGTCGGAGGCCCATGCTCCCCGCGCGGCGTTGCCGGCGGGCTCGGCCGCGGCCCGTTCCTCGCGCAGTTTATCCAGAAGCATGACCCAGGTTTCTCGCTGATATTCCAGAAGCTTGACGGCCTCGCCCGCGATACTCGCGTCACGCTGAGCACTGGCCTCAACCAGTTTGCGATAGATAAAACTGTACAAACCCGCCATGCGCGAACACATATCCCGGTCGATGTCGTAGTTCAGGGCATTTATCAATTCCAAGACGATTTTCTGGGCCCGGCTGAACCCGTTGTAGGTTTTTTCATAGTCCTTGGCGTTCAGCCCCTCGATACCCTGACGGGCGAAACGGATGGCGCCGTCATAGAGCATGAGCTGTAACTGCTCCGGGCTTGCGGTCATCACCGCATTGTTCAGGTATTCGTTAGGGTGCTTATTCATACCGCCTATATAATCGGTCATGACCGCTGACCAGTTCATATGTTTCCGGAGCTAGCCCGCAACATTTCCCATAATTCATGGTCCGATAACTGACGCTTGTCCTCCAAGGACACGAGTCAGTCTGGTATCTGTATAACGCCGATTGTCCGGCTCGCCGAATTCTCGTGGTTTGTGTCCATCGAGCACTCAATTAGCGTTAACTTTATGCTCTTTGCATCTGTGCCTAACATTATGCGGTATCGGGTTTTACGTTGTGACGATGCCGATTTCCGGCGTCCGACGGCTTATGTACTGCCCGTGATAATGTACTGCCCGTGATAATGTACTGCCCGTGATAATGTTGTATACTGCTCGCTTTCCAGATGCGTGTTGCCGTTCGCCGGCCCAACCGACACCCAGTTGTATACTGTTCGCGGCAATTCCGCTACGTTCGGATCGGTCGGCCAGGATATCCAGAGCGAGGTTTTTTATGATTGGCGCAGAATCCGTATCCCAGACTATTCCTGTTCACCCGGTCCAGACCGCGTATCGCAAGATTGTCACCCAGGAGTTGCCTCCGCCGCAGGTCCGGCCCTTGATGGATATGTCCGCCCATTACGAGCCGCGGGCCATGCTAGGCCAGCCTCCGGTGGTCTGGGATCGGGCCGAGGGTTTCTTCGTATATGATGCTTACGGCAACCAATGGCTCGATTTTTCCAGCGGCGTGCTGATTACCAACGCCGGCCACGGCCGCAAGGAAATCGCCGAGGCCATAATCCGGCAGGCGGAGCACGGCCTGTTAACCAGCTACGTCTTTTTGAACGAGCCGCGTGTTCGCCTGGTTCAGATGATTAGCGATCTGGCTCCCGCACCATTAAAAAAAGTCTTTCTGGTTTCCACGGGCAGCGAAGCCGTCGAATGCGCCATTAAGTTGAGCCGTACCCATGGGCAGAACCTCAATCCCGCCAAGAAGATCGTTATCAGTTATCACCATGCGTTTCACGGTCGCACCCTCGGGGCTCAGCAAATAGGGGGTATTCCGGCCCTCAAGGAATGGATCGGCAACCTAGATCCGGACATGATCCAGGTACCTTTCCCTGACGGATTTCGGTGTGGAGATACCAGTTTCGCATTTTTCGAGAAGGCTCTCGAAAGCGCCGGAGTCGATCCGAAAAACGTCTGCGGGGTGGTGGCCGAAACCTACCAGGGTGGTGGGGCCAGTTTCGGTCCGCGCGAGTATTTTCAGGAAATGCGTAATTGGTGCGATAAGTGGAACGTCGTCCTCACCTTTGACGAGGTACAGGCGGGTTTCGGGCGGTGCGGCCGCATGTGGGGTTTCGAGCATTACGGCGTCGTGCCCGACCTGATGTGCCTCGGCAAAGGCATCAGCAGCAGCCTGCCCATTGCGGCCGTGATCGGCTCGACCGAACTGATGGACCTGTATCCGCCCGGGTCCATGACCAGCACGCATTCGGGCAATCCGATTTGCTGTGCCGCCGCGGTTGCCAACCTCGAACTTATCCTCAGGGAGAAACTGGTGGAAAACGCCGCCCTGGTCGGCGAGGTGCTCCACCAGGAACTCTGGAAACAACTCAAACCCTACGACGAGCGGATCGGAGCTATTCAAGGCAAGGGATTGGTCGCCGGCATCCAGGTCACCAAGCCGAACAGCGCTCAGCCGGATGCCGCACTGGCCCGCAATGTCGTCTGGCATGCGGTCGGTCGCGGCCTCATGTTGTTTGCCCCCGTTGGGTTCGGCGGTGCGACGGTTAAGATCTGCCCGCCGTTGTGTATTACCCGGGAGGCGGTCATCGATGGTGTTAGCGCCTTGGCCGAGGCCTTTGCCGATGGTCTGAGTTGAGTTGTTTCTTGACTCTATACCCATGATTATGGGACACGGCGAAATGGTGGGTAAACACCCCTAAAATACCATAAGTTGCGATGTGCAAATAACGATATTCTGTTAACACGCGGCTTCCCAAGGTGCGATGTTGATGGCTCCGCCTGGGGTCTGTGCGTGTCTGGGTATCCGTGGTTGGGGGCACGTATTTTTTTTATTAGTATTGAAGGGGAA
Organism: Phycisphaerales bacterium; assembly: GCA_012729595.1. GTDB lineage: Bacteria > Planctomycetota > Phycisphaerae > UBA1845 > PWPN01 > JAAYCU01. Next base: position 45,473 of record JAAYCU010000208.1, on the reverse strand, counting down.
AGGGAAAGGCGGCATGTCGGAAACGCAGAAGATTCTCATTGTAGATGACGACCCGATCATGATCCGGTTGCTGGAGAAGCATCTTGTATCGGCTGGATATTCTCTGCTCAAGGCGAGCAACGGGGCCGATGCCCTGCAACTGGTGACGGACAAAGGTCCGAGCCTGGTCATTACCGATTGGGAAATGCCGCAAATGAACGGTATCGAGTTATGCCGAGCGGTACGGTCGGCGGAAGGCGTGGGCCTGACATATCTCATCATCCTTACCTCCCATTCGGATAAGAAGCGGGTAGTGGAGGCTTTCGAGGCTGGCGCCGATGATTATGTCGCCAAGCCTTTCGATCGGGGGGAACTGCTGGCGAGGGTCAAGGCGGGAATGCGCGTAGTCGAGGCGGAGGCGGACCTGGCCCGGCGTAATCTGGAAATCCATAAGATCAACGCGGAGTTGGCCATCCTCAACGATAAATTGGAGCAGATTGCTACTACGGACGAACTGACCGGTCTGGCCAATCGCCGACAGGCCATGGACCGGTTGACGGAGTATTGGGAAACCTCCCAGCGCTATCAGCAACCCATCGCTTGTATCATGATCGACCTGGATCATTTCAAGCAGGTTAACGATACCTATGGCCATGATGCCGGAGACGTGGTTTTACGGCAGATGGGGCAACTACTGACTAGGTACACACGCCTTGGGGATCTGGCTTGCCGCCTGGGGGGCGAGGAATTTTTGGTTCTCTGCCCGCACAGCACCGTCGAGGCCGGTCGTATTGTGGCCGAACGTCTGCGGCAAAATGTCGAATCCGTGCCGATTACCATCGGTGGTAAACAATTAAAAATAACCATCAGCCTCGGCGTAGCTCAACGCACCGCTGATATATGCAGCAAGGACGATCTGCTGAAAAGCGCCGACCGGGCACTTTACCAGGCCAAGCACGAGGGGCGTAATCGAGTATGTGTCAGCAATCCTGACGGGTGCCGGCATCTTGTCGACAGCATGGTGTCCGGTGTGGTTAGGGCCGTCGCCACTACTCAGACAGACTGACGCTCGCGGATTCCCAACCCCGGCTCGTCGTTCAAGGTCAGTCTTCCGGCCGTACCGCCGATCCCCTCGAACGGGTCGTCCGCCAGGAGCAGGTGGCCGTCGAGATCTATATAATCGGCCAGCGGGGCCAATTGAGCGGCCGCCGCGATCCCCACGCTGGTTTCCACCATGCAGCCGAGCATCACCTTCAAGCCGGTGGCCTGGGCCGCGTGAATCATGGGCAGCGCCCGGCGGATCCCGCCGCATTTGCAAAGTTTGATATTGATCCCGTCGAAGGCTTCCGCGCAGGGCAGTACCTCATCTAGATTGATGCAACTTTCATCGGCCAGCAGGGGGGGCAAGCCGGCGGCGCGGACGGCCGGTAGGCCGGCATGTTCGCCGCGCGGCGTCGGCTGTTCGATCAACTCGACGCCGAAGTCCGCCATCCTCCGGCAACGCTCTAATACGTCGGCCGACGACCATCCGCAGTTGGCGTCAACCCGGAGCGGTTTGTCCGGGGCTACCCGGCGGATCGCCTTGAGGATGGCCGCGTCCTGGGCCGTGCCGACCTTGATTTTAAGAATGGGGTAGTCCACCGCCTCGCGCAATTTGCCGGCGATGGCTTCCGGATCGTCCAGCCCGATAGTGAAAGACGTTAAAGGACAGCGGGAGCGGTCCAGACCAAGCATTTTCCAGATGGGAATGTCGAGCAACTTGCCGATCAGATCGTGCAGGGCGCCGTCGATAGCGGCTATGGCGGCGGATTGGTCGGGGAAACGCGCCCACAGGGTGTCCAATATACGATCCAAAGCGAACGGGTCGTCGCCGATGATTTCGCCGGCGGCCGCGAAGACCGACTCGGCCGAGTCCAGCGACTGCCGGTAATAAGTGGACGGCGCGGCCTCGCCCCAGCCGACCCTGTCATCGTGCATGATCCGTACGAGCAATACCTGTTTGTCAACCGTATGGCTGGTTTGCGCGCGGGCGATGTTGAACGGATGCCGCAGGTGAAGATTACGACGCTGCCAGGTCAGATGCATATCAGATTCCCATTCGATGATCATCCACGAAACACGAAGCGCATTACCCGTGCGATGATTGTATTCGTTGTCCGCGTAGAGGCAAACGTCGCGGTATGTTTGTTTGAGCGGGTGACATCAGCGAGAAGTCTCTCCATACGCACACGCACCTTAAAACGGAGCCCCGTGTTTCCCGGGGCTCCGTTTGAAGGTGCCACCCCCCCCAAGGCGGCGCCTGCGTATGGTGATTGCGTCATGGATTTCGCGGAACGATCGTTATCTCTGGCCCGCCGAGCCAGTGTTTGTGTTCGTCGGTGTAATAGAGATAGGTTCGCCCGGCCGGAGCGGTATAAGTGCCGGGGACGGCCGCCACCAGGCTCAGGGGCAGCTCGATCCGCTGGTTCGGCTTCATTTCCCGCCAGTAGAGGACCACGTCGCGGCCGCGCACCTCGTACGCGGCGATGCGCTCCGCCTTGACCAGTTCCTTGAGCTGATCGTGGCGTGGTTCCAGCCCGCCGGGAATGCCGACGATGGCCAGCGGCATGGGCAAACCGTCGCCGGTACGGTTGGTGACGGTGACGTTCGCTTCGATACCCGAACCCTCCTTAATTTGCGAATCCGTAAGAGCTACGGTCAAGGTCAGCGGACATTCCGGAGATGATGACGGTGTGACCGCATGATAATTGACGGTTATCGCATAGGGCATGTCCGATCCATCGATCATCTTCAGGGCGATGGTATGTTCGCCCGCGGTCAGGTGCTTGCCGATATCCGGTAGCTTCAGGGCTTCCCGCGTGTTGGCGTCGAAGGCGATGGATTCGCCTACGGGGTGGCCGTCTACCAGGATTTGCACCCGGCCAGGGGTCTTTGGTTTTCCGCGGACTTTGTCGTATTCGACAATCGCTCGAAGAGCCAGGATGGTCGATTGCGTAGATCCGAAGCGGCCGGCCTTACATCTTTCCGCCAGCCAGTGCATGGAACGCTCTACTGTTGCCGCGTAGGCCGGCTCCTTCAACCATGCCAAGGTGGCCAGGGCGGTGGTTTCAATGCGAAGGGCGTCTCCGCCGCTGCGGGTGATACTGGTGACCGCGCCGTCGACGTAACCTTCCTTGGTCTGTTTGGCGGCAAGTCGATCCATCAGGGTTTTAGCCTTGAGGGAGTCGTTGGCCAGCAGGGCTATGTTGGCCGCCAGGGCTACGAGGTAGCTGTCCTGGGATTCACTGGCCATCTGCTGGACCATCGCGATTTCCTTGTCGAACCCTTGTGCGCCGGATTCCAGCAAGGCCCATACGATGTAGGCATAGGTGGTTTCTCGCGGAGCCCGGCCGAAGCTGTCGAGAGCTTTGGCATCCAGCGTGAACCCGCCTTGTCCGTCGCGTCGAGCCAGTAGCCAGTTGCGTGTTCTCTGGACCATGGCCGCATCGACCGGATAGATGGCGGCCATGTCGTTGAATTGCAGCAGGCCGTATGCCGTTAACGCCTCGTGGCCGGGGTCGGCGCCGAACCATTCATACCCTTTGTTCTGGCATTCGTAGCTAATCAGTCGTGCGTAACCCTTGTCGAGCATGGCCTTGCTCCGCTCGATCAGCGCGGGAGATATGCCTGCGTGTGTCTCAAAATAGTGAATCGCCATTACTATCGGATAGAGGGTAGAACTGGTTTGCTCGAAGCAACCGGTAGGTTCCCGGATCAGTCGTTCCAGGGCCTCGGTTAAGTTGGCCAGCGGTGTGGGATAGACCACTGCGCCAGCGGTCAGGCTGGCGAGCACGACATCCGCGGGGATCACTATGGTATGCTCGATACTGGAATTAGCGGTCAACATTCCTCCGAAAGCCGTTTCGATAGGAAACCCGGCGGGTTTGACTTCCAGTTTGCGGATTACTGAATCGGAATACGCGCCGGCCGATGCGGTGATCGTTAGATCGATAGGTCCGCTGATGTCGCCGATTTGCAGGTTAACGATCCCGCGTCCGCGCCCGTGCGGCGGTAGGGTGATCGTATCGAAGCCGGTAATGGTAATACGTTCATGGGTCTTGATCGTGACCTTGGCTTGCAGTTCGTCATCGGTGCCGTTGATCAAGGCGACGGGCAATTCAATCACGTCACCGGCGGTTACCTCCAGCGGCAGCTTCGGTTCGATATAGAACGGTTCGACCGCTTCGATCGCGCTGGTGGCCTGGCCGAGAGCGCCGTGGGCATTAAACCCGTCGGCGAAAACGCGGAAGGTGGTGATCGAATCGCTAAGGGCGAAAGACACCTCAGCCTTGCCGGTGGTTTCAGCCGTCTTGACGCCGGCGTTCCAGTAGAGCGTTTCCGTAAAGTCGATGCGTTCTCCGGGTTTGCGATCCGGACGGGCTTGGTGAGCATAAACGCGGACGGCGACGAAATCCGGCGGGGCGACACGTTCGTCGGCCGGTCGGTCCTGGAGCGGTATTGGTCTTTCCCGGGGAGGGGCTGGAGCAAGTGGCGCAGGTTCTGCCGCCGGCATGTCTCTATCCGGCATAGCCGCCGGTTCCGCCATGGCAAAAACCATTTGCTCTGCCACCGCATCGCGTTCTATAAGCCCCTCTTCTTGCTGAACGGCACCGCCTATCATATTGAGCGCGCGCATCCGCCGATCGAGCTTATAGCTCGGCGTGCGCATGGCCAGCACGCGTCTGGCCTGATCGCCGAACTCGGTCAGAAACTTGCTTGCATCGTAAAAGGCGAATCGCCGCCAGCCCTGCGTGCCCAAGAGCAGGTCAAGAGCCAGCGGAGCTTTTGGATCGTCCGGGTCCAGATAAACATGCGCATCGGCCAGCTCGCGTACTTCCGGTTCCAGAAACACCATCACCGGCAGCCGAGGGGCTTGCTCGCGTTTCTCGATCATCTCGAGCACGCTGTCATCCGTGACCGTCAGCCCTACGACGGCCGCCACGGGTTGACCCTGTCCGTCGCTGGTTTCGATGATCAGGTTCACCTTCTGGCCGGGGATATACGGCTTGTCCTCAAGATGCACCTTGACGTGCAGTTGCTGCATGGGTTGGCGATAGAGTAAGCGCTCGGCCAGGGGTTTGCCGTTTGCGTCCCACACGGTCGCGATCAATACGCCGTCGGCCGTCGAGGGTGGCGTGAAAACAACCTCGCTGAGTTGTCCAGGCTTGGGATCGATTTTGACCAGCCCGATTTCCCGTTCGCGCTTGGCCAGGGTTACGGTCAACGGACCCACATTAGTGCCGCCGATTCGCAGGCGCAGGGCGTCGCCGGCGGGGGCTTGATCCTCGAAGGGGCGAATGACCGCGCCGCTGTTGTTCACCTCCGGCAGCGTATAGGTGGCGTCAATACCGGCCGGCTCGGTGATTTTGAGCGTGTATTGACCACCCTTCCTCGGGGTGAATTCAAAGCGCCCACGGCCTTCGTGTTCGGTGCGGAAGGCGATGACGGTGTGGCCCGCGGCATCGACTACGATCCCGGCGATGTCGGCCGGCTTGCGGGCGGGGGTGCGGGCTTCGAGGTAAACGCGGGTGGGCAGGTCGGCCACCAGGTCGCCGCTTTCGGGGTATATCTGAAGGTCAACCGTGTTCAGCAGGATGGGGATGGTCTTGGCGGCCGTCTCCACCACGCCGCCGTCCTCGATGACCATGACCAGCGTGCCTTCGCCGCGTTCGATCTGCTCGGGCAGCTTGAAGGAGGCCGTGCAGTTGCCGGCCTCGTCCACGGTGGTCCGTCCGGCGTCAATTTCCTCACCGTCCACGCGAGCGGTCACGCTCACTTTCGCGCCGGCGGGGATGCCGCCCTCGGCCCGCTCGACGTGCAGCGAGGCCTGGACCTGATCGCCCGGGCCGTAGCCGTCGCGCAGAAAAACGATCTGGGTTCTGAGGCGGGGGACGCGGTATGCCCGTATGTCGAACTTGCGTTCGGCCGGGGCGAATCCCTCGGCGGGATAGTTGATTTGTACTGTGTATTGGCCGCCGGCGGTATCTGCCGGGATTTGCCAGGCGAAGCCACCGACGCTGTATTCCGTGTTGACATGTCCGGTGGCGACAATGTCCCCCTTGGGCCCCTTGATCTGTATCATCATGAAGAGGTTTTGATCCGCTGGCAGGGGGGTATGGTCATCGGCCTTAAGGACCACCGCCCGGACATATACAAGTTCGCCGAGGCGATATATGGGTTTGTCCGTGCTGACATGGGTGAGATACCTTTCAGGTCCGCCAAGGTCACGCGAGGTGGCTTTTTTTGCCAATGTTTTCGCGCCGAGCAGGGCAAGGAGGGCGACACATATACAAACAACGATAAACCGTTTGCGAAAAATGCCGGAAGTCATGGGAATGTTCTCCGAAAGCGTGTTATTGATTAGTCATCCCTTACTTGGACACCTCCGCTGCCGTGCGGTTCCCTGGTCGTAAAATATTTTTCATCGAGTATATTGCGAGGTCAGGAGATTGTATTGTTGTGGCTTTGTAAGCTTAATATCCATATTAGCTTACGTGTTTATGTCTGGGCGGTGGCCGCGGTGTGATCGAGTCGTATCCTTATCAGGCCGACACTGCCTACGAAGCATTAATAATCTCACAGGCCATGGGGGTGTGACCGATGAACCATCAGGGTACAATACGTAGTATATGGGGTTGGAGCTGTGGGTCGGCTCTTTTTGTGTATATTGGGACGCGATGTGGGGAGGTTTTGGGAAGATGAGGATCATGGTTGTCATGAGAAGGAATACCGCGAATCAGATAATAGCTTCGCTAGCAACGGTACTCCTGTGTGTCGGAGTAGGACTGGCGGAATCCTCTGGTCCTTTGGATGGCCAAATAGCAAGTACCAGCCAGCCGACTACTCAACCCGCCGATACGACAGTTCTGGTACGTCTGGGTGATCGGGCAGTCATAAGACAGGCCGATGTCGACTTGGCATTGATAAATGATCGTCCGGAGCGTTTCGACAATATCAAGGAAAGTGTGGTAAATCGGCTGGTCGACGATCGGATTTGGGACTTGTATCTATTGGACCATCCGGATTTAGTTAATGATGAGGACATCGAGCGTCAGATTCAAAACCAGCTTACGAGGCTACGCTTGAAGACGGTTGCGGACTTGGAAACAATGTTACGGGAGCGTGGGGGTATTACCCTGGATGAGCATCGTCAGCGATTACGGAGACGGTTGGCGTTCAGCCGTATTGGGCAAGGCGGTATGGATCAAGGTAAAAATGACGAGGATTTGCAAGCTATCTACGACGCGAATCCGGATCACTTCAACAGTACTCTGGTCTCGGCTCGGCAGATTATCATTCGGTCTCCCTGGTGGGACACTCCTCAACAGAAGGAAGAGAAGAAACAGAAATTGGAAAAGATACGCATGGACCTGGTCAGCGGCGCTCGCACCTGGGATGAGTGCATGGCCGAGAGCGACATCAAGTTGCCCAACGGCGGACGAATGAATAGTTTCAAGCGGTATGAAATCTCCGAGGAGCTGGCCAAGGTGGCTTTCGAGTTGGAGCCCGGGCAATACAGCCCGGTATTGGAGACCCGCCTGGGTTTCCACCTGATGCAAATCACTCATCGAAAGCAAGGTACGAATCGGTTGCCCAACCCACAGGTCAAGTCGCAGATTATGGCTTACTTACAGAACCGGGCCAAGCAACAAGCGATTGATTCGGTATTGTCCAAAGCGCCGATTATCGGGGTACAACCACCGCGCATGCCGGAATTCATGCGCCAGGCACTGGCCACCCGACCCGCGGAAACGCAACCGGCAATCGATCGCTCGGACGTATTGAATAGCGAGGAACCCGTCGTCGAGCCGGAGGTGGATCCCCTTGGTCCATAATTGGCCGGAAGGTGTTTTGTTGGGGCGGTCTATTCGGCATATCGCATGCACAGTCTTAAGACCGTCGTGACTTATCAAGGCTATGATTCAAGCGTCTTCTTCCAGCGGGCGAGAGTCTGAAGGGCCTCAATGGGCGTCAGCCGCTCCGGATCGCAGCGGCGGATTTCCTCGATGATTTCATCGGTCGGCTCCTTGAAGAGCAGAAGCTGATCGGCTGGGCGGGTCCGCCGGGCGGCGCGTTTGGGTGCCCGGCTGGTCGAGGAGAAATTGGCTTCCAGTTCAGCCAAGAGTTCCTGGCTGCGGGTGACGACCTCGCGGCCGACGCCGGCCAACTTGGCCACATGTACGCCGTAACTCTTGTCCGCCGGCCCGCGTGCGATGCGGTGCAGAAAAACCACCTCGTCCTCCCACTCGCGGACGGCCACGTTGTAATTGACTGATCCGGCCAGGTAATGCTCCAATTCCGTCAGCTCATGGTAATGCGTCGCGAAGAAGGCCAGACATTTGATCCGGCCGGCCAGTTGTTCGGCGATGGCCCAGGCCAGGGCCAGCCCGTCGAAGGTGCTCGTGCCGCGGCCGAGTTCGTCGATGATGACCAGACTGTTCGGGGTGGCGTTGTTGAGGATGTTGGCCGCCTCGGTCATTTCCACCATGAAGGTGGACTGCCCCCGGGCGATCTCGTCGGAAGCCCCGACCCGGGCGAAGATGCGATCGACCGGCGAAAAACGCATGGCGGCCGCGGGCACGTAGCTGCCGGTCTGGGCCAGCAGGGTCAGCAAGGCCACCTGCCGTATGTAAGTACTTTTACCGGCCATGTTCGGGCCGGTGAGTATGACCAGCGTATTGTGGCCGTCGTTCGATCCGGCACCGACATTGATCAATTCCTCGGAGATCATCGCTCCGCGCTTGCGTTTTGGACGGTCGTTGTCGGCGGACGTTGCAGGTTGCTCGATGCCGACGCCGAGGCGGGCGTCGTTGGGGACGAAATTCTCGCCGAGGGTCTGCTCGAGCACCGGATGGCGGCCGTCAACGATTTCGAGTACCGGCCCCTCGACGATTTCCGGGCGGACGTAGCGGCGTTCATCGGCCAGTTGGGCCAGCCCGGCGACCGCGTCAATCTCGGACACGGCGGCGGCGAGATTCTGCAAGGCGGGGATATGCTCGACCGCCCGCTGCCGCACGATCTCGAATAGCTCGACCTCGCGGGCGTTGGCCTGCTCGCGGGCGGTGAGTACCTGGGTTTCGTATTGTTTCAGCTCGTCGGTGATGTAGCGCTCGGCGTTTTTGAGGGTCTGCTTGCGCACGTAGTCGGCTGGCACGCGGTCGCGGTGGGTGTTGGTGATTTCGAGATAGTAGCCGAAGACCTGATTATACCCGACCTTGAGCGAGCTGATGCCGCTACGTTCGATTTCCCTGGCCTGATAGCGGGCGAGCCAGTCGCGGCCGTCGGCCCCGATAGAGTGCAGACGGTCGAGCTCGGCGTCGAAGCCGGGGGCGATGATCCCGCCTTCGTTGAGGGTGATAGGGGCGTCCTCGCGGAGGGCCTGGCCGAGAAATTCGGCCAGTTCGGTCTGGCCGCGGGCTGCGTCGCGCCGTTCGGCCAGGAAGGGACAGAGGCAGTCGCCGGCGATGTGGACGGAAGGCTTGAACTGCTCGAACAGCTCGGCTATGCGGGCGACGGCCCGTAGGGTCTTGCCGAGGGCGACCAGATCGCGCGGCGAGGCCCGCCCCACGCCGAGCCGGGCGGTGATACGCTCGATGTCGGCCAACTGCTTGAGTTCCGCGCGGATGGCGTCGAGTCGGGCCGGGTCGTCGCGTAGATCGGCGACGGCCTGCTGGCGGGTGCGGATCGCTTTCGCATCTCGTAACGGCGCCATCAACCAGCGGCGTAGACAACGGCCACCCATCGAACTGCACGTGCGGTCGACTGCCCGCAGCAGCGTACCGGCCGTCGTCCCGCTGCGCAAACCGCGCTCGATCTCCAATGACCGCCAGGTCGATTGATCGATCCATACGAAATCGTGAGGATATCGCCGAGTCAGCTTGAGGATATGCTTGAGCGAGGTTTTCTGGGTCTCGGCCAGATAGTCGATGATGACCGCGGCCGCGCAGAGTGAGGCGTCCACCCCCTCGAAACCGAAGCCCTGCAGGCTGGCTACCCCGAAATGCCGCAGCAGAATCTGCTCGGCCTGATAGGGGTCGAACAGGTGCGCCGGCCGGCGGGAGATGGCCCGCTTGTCGTAATTCTCAGCGGCCGAGGCACGTAACATTTTCCCCAATGTGTCGTCGGCATCAATGGATATTTCCGGCAGCAGAATTTCCGCCGGGCCGAGCCGGGTCATCTCGTCGAGCAGTTCCGCCTCGGAGACGTTCTGCACCCAGAACGCTCCCGTGCTCAGTTCGACGAAGGCTAATCCGATCTGCAGTTGGCGACGGCAGACGCAGGCCAGGTAGTTATCCGCGCTCTTGTCCAGCAGGGCGTCGTCGGTCAACGTGCCGGGGGTGACGATGCGGACGACCGCGCGCTTGACCACGCCCTTGGCTTGGCGGGGGTCTTCGACCTGCTCGCTGATGGCCACCTTGAGCCCGGCCCGGACCAGTTTCGTCAGGTACGAATCGAGGGCGTGATAGGGGATGCCGGCCAGGGGGACGGCTTGCCCGTTGCGGTCCTTGCCGCGGGTGGTCAGAGCGATGCCGAGGACGCGGGCGGCGGTCTGGGCGTCCTCGTAAAAGGTTTCGTAGAAGTCGCCCATGCGGAACAGAAGCAGGGCGTCCGGGGCGGCCGCCTTCTGCTCGTGATATTGGCGCATGGCGGGGGTGAGCTGATCGAGGCTTGGAATCGAACTGGCCGTTGAACCGCTTTTTGGCATAACCCTGAATGTATGGGATTGCCGGCGGTTTCTCAATCGTGGAGCCGCACCTTTTCGCATGTAACCGTTTTACAGTTACCGGCAGGGATTAGCCCAGCTTCAGGATGACTCGACAACATTCAAACTGCCCCCCCGTCGGGATAGCTACAGGGAAAGCTATGCACCCATCCCCCCCCACGGGGCATTTCGAAGGTCGTTGCGAGACTTTGGTTTCCGGACAAACGTCCTCGACATCCCCGGTTCGGCGAACAGCCCGCAAGATGATTGGCGCAATGCGAGGGGGCGCGTACAATGGCCGATCGTACCCGACGGCGTAGTCGGACAAGGTTATCTGGGGATCTCGGTTTATGTGCTCCGCCAACGCGAAGGCTATCGACAACACCTTGCCCGGACAGGCGGCCGAGAAGCAGGATGAACTTGGATGGCTGAGTCAACTGAAGTTCGAACTGGTGCGCGGGTTCCTTTGGGGGTGGGCCAAATGCTTCTCGCTTCGCGGGCTCTACCTGCTGGGCGCCGGTTTTGCGGTTTGCGAGTGGCTGATTAACGGCAAACGAAGGCGGCGTTTTCGCAAGAATCTCAAGGCCGGCTTCGGCGAAGCCGTTAAAAAGTTTGACAGGAAGACCGCACGCCGCGCCTGCCTCCAGCAATTCATCCGCATTCGCTGCGACAAGATATTCTATCTGATCTTTGACAAAATCCCCAAGGAGCAGATTCTCTCCCGGGTCCGCTTTCCCCGCGAAACCGAACTGGCCGAGGCGATGCAAGGCGGCAAGGGTGTTTATGTCTGCACAAGCCATATCGGATCAATGCACCTCGTTGGTCTGATCCTGGCTCTGAAAGGCTTCCGCGTGGCCGGTGTTCGCGACCCCAAGGAGGGGGCCATCCGCCGCTACATCCAGTGCAAGTACGAGAAGACCTTCTCGGAGTTCAGCACCATGCGGATACTTTATTCCGACGCCTACCCGCGGGATATCTATCGCTGCTTGCAGGAGGGCTTTGTCCTCGGTAGCTCCCTGGACATCGGCCGGGAGCGCGCCCCGCATCTTCGCACCGTGACCGCCGATGTCTTCGGCCAGCCGCGCAAGTTCCTCGTCGGGCCGATACAGATCGCGCTGCGATGCGGCGTTCCGATCTATCAAATTTTCATGTTTTCCCTCAGGGATTTCTATTTTGATCTTCTGTTTCTGGGGCCGCTGGTCGATCCGCGCACCGCCACCGACACCCCCGAGACGCACCAGGAGATTATCAAGAAGTACGCCGACAATAACGCCGAGCAACTGGCCAAGCACCCGGACCACATCAGCCGGACGTGACCATCCCTGTGACCGGATGACGCGCATCGGAACAACAAGAATCCGGCCCGACGAGATATTCACCCATAAAACCGGAGCGCGGGCAAAATGCAAACACCGCCTGGTTCTTGAACGATAGACGGGTTATACGTATACTATACGTGTAGGTGTTTAGCGACCATGCAAACCCCGTCAGTATGGCCCATCTGAACCCCAAGCGGCTGCGTGGGGCCGAATGAGGGTGATTTTTCGGCAGTCGGTGCGCCATACTACATCGGCCCGTCACTTCCGTTCCGGGTTCTGATAGCTTGGCCGCTAAACACATACCTATACGTATAAGGAGTCGCACGATGCAGAAGAAACTGACCATCACGCTTGACGAAAAAGTGTACGAAGGGCTGCACAGGACGATCGGCGCCCGCAAAATAAGCCGATTCGTGGAGGATCTGGTTCGCCCGCACGTTGTACATCCCGATCTTGAGTCGGCCTACGCCGAGATGGCCGACGACACCAGACGCGAAAAGGAAGCTCTGGAGTGGGCGGAATCGACCTTCAAGGATGTGACCCATGAAAAGGCGTGAGGTCTGGTGGGTTTGTTTTGATCCTTCGATCGGAGGAGAAATCAAGAAGAAACGCCCGGCGGTGATCGTCAGCAACAACGCATCCAACAAGTTTCTTAATCGTGTTCAGGTTGTTCCCCTTACCGGTAATACCGAGCGTCTGTATCCCAGCGAGGCGCGGGTGGTTATTCGGGGCAGAGAAAGCAAGGCCATGGCGGACCAACTCGCAACGGTCAGCAAGGCGAGGCTCCTGCGCCGCGCCGGTACGGTTTCGGAGGAAGACATGCGTAAGATCGAGGAAGCGATCAAGATTCAGTTGGATATGCATTGACCATTTGGGGATCGTGGAGGATTGGCGGTCTATGCGTTATTCATCCGTTCGTCGTCCAGGCGGCGGAGGGAATGTTCGATCGGGGATATTTCTGGGATGGGCTCGCCGCCGGCGGCACCGAGTTCCTGGAACCGGCGGGCGGCGGGCAGAACCCGGCTTTCGAGCGAGCCGACCGACTGGTTGTAGGCCTTGACCGCCCCTTCCAGCTCGCGCCCGACCTTGGACCAGTGCTCGACCAGGGTGCGGATTCGCTCGAACAGGTCGCGGCCGAGTTGGCTGATGCGTTCGGCGTTCTCGGCCAACTGCTCCTGCCGCCAGCCGAAAGCGATGGCCCGCAGCAGGGCGATCAGGGTAGTCGGCGAGGCCAGCACCACGCGACTGGCGATGGCGTCCTCGATCAGCGTGCGGTCCATCTCGACGGCCGCGCTGAAAAACGACTCGGCCGGCAGAAACAACACCACGAATTCCGGCGCCGCCGGCAGCTTGTCCCAATAGCTCTTACTCGATAGTTCGCGGATCCGGTTGCGAATCTGGGCCGAATGTCGGGTGAGGTGCTGGATACGCTGCGGCTCGTCAGTGGCCGCCACCGCGTCCAGATAGGCGTCGAGGACGGCCTTGGCGTCGACCACGACCGTCCGCCCGCCGGGCAAATGTACGATCATGTCCGGCCGATAGCGGGCATCCTCCGGCCCGGAAATCGTCACCTGCTCGGAAAAATCGCAATGGGCGGACATGCCGGCCAGTTCCGCCGCCCGCCGCAGGGCGATTTCGCCCCACTGCCCGCGCACCTTCGGGTCGCGCAGCGAGGTGACCAGCTTGCCGGTTTCCTGCTGCAACTGCCGACTGGTCTCGGCCAGCAGCTTGACCTGTTCCTCCAGCGAGCCGTAAGCCTTCTGGCGGTTTTGTTCCAACCCGCGGAGATGTTCCTCGTAGCTTTTGAGCGATTCGCCGAGCGGCTTGATCATCAGGTCGATGGCCTGTTGCCGTTTGGCCAGATCGCCGCGAGCCTCGCCCAGCAGGGTTTCGAGCGTCTTGCGGGCCGAGAGCAGGAACTGTTCGGCGTTGGTCTGCAGGGCCTTGGCCGATAGGGCGTCGAAAGACTCCTTCAGCTTCTTCTCCGCCTCGTCCAGGAGCCGTTTCTGCTCCTCGAAGCGGTGGGCCATTTCCTCCTGGCGGGTTTCGCTGGTGACCCGAAGCTGGCGTTCGGCGTCCAGTTGCGCGCCAAGGGTGGTGATGGTCTGCTCGTATTTGGCGATCTGGCCGCGGAGTTCGGTATTGCCGGCCTCGGCCGATGCCGCCCGTTCCTGCAAGGCGGCCAGCGTGTCCGCCGCGGCCGTCCGGGCCCGGATCGTGGTCCACAACCAGCCGACCAATCCGCCGGCCGCCAGCCCGATGATCATTAAAATCACATACCACATATCCGCTAACTGGTACCACGTCTGGCCCGTTCGGGCAAGGGAACTTGCCTGACATGATGTTTTTCCTCTAACATATCAGCGGCGCGGCGGGGGAGGTGTGGAAACCTGAACAGGAAGATTTCTTTTGCAGGCGAACGCAGATCCGATACAGAAACTGCTTCCCATGCTGCAAAGCGTGTGGGAGTACCTCGCCCCGAACTGGGCCTTGGTGTCCATGCTGATAACCGTGCTGTTCATCGTGGTCACGATATGGCTTATCCTGCGCAAATACGTCAAGCTGATGTTGAACATTATTCGGGACACGCCGCCGCCCTTGGCGATGGGCCCCTGCGATTTTCAGCGGATAGACGGCAAGAAGGTGGTTTTCCGGGCCTTCGATAATTTGAATTTACGCGGGATGTTCCTGTTCAGTCGGCAGGCTCCGGCGCGGGGGATGGTCCTTTTTGCCCATGAATTCTCGAGCGATATGTACAGTTGCGCGCGTTATTGTCGCCCGTTGCTGACGGCCGGCTACGACGTGTTCAGTTTCGATTTTCGCGGGCACGGCGAATCCAGCGGCGAGCCGGGCTACCAGGCCCGGCAGTGGCCGAGCGACCGGGAAGTCAACGACATGCTGGGGGCGATCGCCTACGTGGAGGACTGGCTGGAACGGCACGGACGGCCGGTGGAGATCGGGCTGTTCGGTATTTCCCGCGGGGCGGGAGCGGCGATCCTGGCCGCCCAGAACAACCCGGCGATCAAGGCCATCATCAGCGACGGGGCCTTCAGCTCGGACACCACGCTTGAATATCTCATGCGACGTTGGGCGTACATTTTTGCGAAGGTACGGTTCGTTTATGAAAATCACCCGCCGCAGTTCTGGCGGTTCCTTCGCTGGCTTCTGTTCCGCGAATGTCGGCGGAAACTCAACTGCACCTTCCCGTCGGTCCGCAAAGCCTTGAAAAATATGGCCCCCGGCAAGGCGATCTTGTTCATCCACGGCGAGCGGGACAGTTATATTCCCGTGGAACAGTCCCAGTTGCTGTACGATCTGGCCCCCGGCCCGAAATCACTATGGATAGTCCCCGGAGCCAAGCATAATCAATCCGTAGTAGTCAAGCCGGAGTACTACGCAGCCCGGACCGTGGCCTTTTTTGATGAATACCTGGCAGCCGTCGGCGACAACTTACCAGCCCGAAAAGAGCTTATCACGATGAACGTCGGAGCCCGCGAGGGGAAATCTAGGAACGATGAAGCGGTACTGAATGCGAACTCCGCCTCGCCCGGGCCGCGAGTATCCGACGCGGGTCGGGATTGATGGAACACGTGAACGCTTCCTCCTGGTGCCTCCCCTTGGCCCATCCCACAAGGTTGTCACCGTGCCTAAGATTTTCATGGGTTTGCGGACGGCATAAAAGATGTTATAGTTATCGTGGAGATGCGTCGGGGATCGGAGGCAGGCATCGTGTTCGGTATTCACCATTCATGAAGTGGGGTGCATCGTGGCTTCGGTCTGTTTTTACTTTCAGGTCCATCAGCCTTTTCGGCTGCGGCGTTACAGTGTCTTTGACACCAGTACCGATTATTTCGACGAGGTAAAGAACGCGGAAATCTGCCGCAAGGTATCACGGAAGTGTTACCTGCCGGCCAATCGTATGATTCTGGATATGATTCGGCGGCATGGGGGGCGTTTCCGCGTTTCCTACTCGCTGACTGGCGTGGTGCTCGACCAGTTCGAGCGCTACGCCCCGGAGGTGCTGGACTCGCTGCACGAACTGAACGCGACCGGTTGCGTCGAATTTCTGGCCGAGACGTATTACCATTCGCTGAGTTTTCTCTACTCGCGCAACGAGTTCGCCGAGCAGATTCGACTGCACGGTGACAAGATTCAGCAACTTTTCGGGCAGCGTCCCACGGTCTTCCGCGATACGGAATTGATCTACAACAACGATCTGTCCCATTTTATCGAATCGCTCGGCTTCCGGGGTGTAATCTGCGAGGGCGTGGACCATATTCTCGGATACCGCTCGCCGAATTTTAGCTATCGGGCGCCCAATACGCGGGACATCGTGCTTTTACTCAAGAATTACCGGCTGAGCGATGATATCGCCTTCCGGTTTTCCAACCGAGGTTGGAAGGAGTGGCCGCTGACCGCCGAAAAATTCGCCTACTGGGTGAACCAGGTGAACGGGAACGGTTACACGGTAAACCTGTTCATGGACTACGAAACCCTGGGCGAGCACCAGTGGGAGGATACGGGTATCTTTGACTTCTTCCGCCATCTGCCGGAGGAGGTGTTCCGCTATTCGGACAACGATTTCCTTACCCCGAGCGAGGTGATCGACCGCTATCCGGTGGCCGGCGAATACGATGTGCCGCACATGATCAGTTGGGCGGACACCGAGCGCGACTTGTCCGCTTGGTTGGGCAACGCGATGCAGTCCAACGCCCTTCATGAGTTGTACCGGATGGAGAGCGAAATCAAGAACAGTGGCGATCCGGGCCTGATCGAGGATTGGCGCAAGCTGCAGACCTCCGATCATTTTTATTACATGTGTACCAAATATTTCGCCGACGGCGACGTACACAAGTATTTCAACCCTTACGATTCGCCCTACGATTCGTATATCAATTTCATGAACGTGCTGGACAACGTCCGCGGCCGCCTGCGAATCCGACGCAACCGCCCGCAACTCCAGAAAATGCCCGCCTAGCGAAGCCGGGCATGCCGTCCGCATCCTGGGGTATGTTGGCTGTGCCGAGAATCGCTGTGCCGAGAATCCCTTCTCGGCACGACGATATCCTTGATCCCGGCTGGTGACGTCGAGCTTTGGGAGCTGATCGCAGGTTATTTGCGATGGCCTACCTGGAGACCCTATAATCGAACGATAATGAAGGTCCGCGAAGTTATAGCGATTCTGGAAAAAGATGGGTGGGATCAGGTGGCCACGCGGGGAAGTCATCGCCAATACAAGCATTCGCGGAAGCAAGGCCGGGTGACCGTTCCCGGCAAACCGAGCGACGATCTGGCCCCCGGAACCTTGAACAGTATCCTGAAACAGTCCGGCCATAAAGGGGAGCAATGATGCGCTACGCTATTGTTATCGAGAAAGCCGGGAGCAATTATTCCGCCTACGTACCCGATCTGCCCGGTTGCGTGGCCACCGGACAGACGTTTGAGGACGTCAAGCATGAGATTCAAGAGGCCGTAGCCTTTCATATCGATGGGCTCAAGGCGGACGGCCTGCCCATCCCCGAACCGAGCAGCATGTGCGAGTACGTGGAAGCCTGATAAAGGCCGGGTTGTTGCCGTGCCGAGACCGCCGTGCCGCTGTGCCGAGAATCCCTTCTCGGCGCGCCGTTCTACCTTCCCCTACGTATCTTCCTCTCTCCCCCTATTTTTTCGCCACAGTGACGGCATTTCGTCCGATGGTTGGGTATTTTAGCGTTCAAGGGGGTTGAATAGGCGCGGACCGGATGTTTTGTGGTATTATTTGCTGGAAATGCTGCTGTAAACGTGACTTTCGTTCGATAAATGCGGTAACTAGGTAGGCATATTGGCCTGCTGGAATGGGTATGCTATCGTTATCGCTAAGGACTACAGGGTGCGTAATAGCGAAGTTTGCAGTGACGCCATGGGCCGAGAAAACCCCTTGGGAATGAAAAAAATTGTATGGCGGGGTTGACAGCGTTTAGGGCGGACGTAAGATTGGCGTGTCGAAAAGAGTAGCCCTGTGGTACTTGCGGCGTTGCTTCCGTGAAGGGAGCTTGGGCGATAGGTATTGTGATTGTCAGGGCGCGGGTTGGCGGTGGTCCATGGCGCGGATCGCGTTAACTCATGAATATGGTGCAAATCGTACAAGGTTGCGAACATTGTCGAGTATACCAGTTATCGAGTCTGCCATTACCGGTTTCGGGCCGGGGGAGGTGACCAGACGACGGGACATAAGTGCGGCGGTGGGTGGAACCGGTGTTGGTTTGCCGGTTCGGTTCGTAAGTTGTTTTCGATGGAGTTGGGACACGAGCTTCGACATGTTGTCATGCATCCTGCCTCGGGCGTTTTCTTGGGCTGTGCCGTTGATCGGGAGATCCGATCGATCGGCCGCCTTTTCGTCGGCCGATGGATCGGGGATCCCGTCCGGAAGCGCGTCCCAGGGTGGGCTGCAGCACGGTCGGAGTGAACCGTAGGTTCGCGTGTCGAAATTCCATCGTAGTAGTTCAGGCATTGAACGCCAGAAATTCTTGTTTTATGGAGGCTAGTAGAATGACAGGTAGAAACCAGAACGTCAGTGGTGGGTCCATTATCCGCAGGTTCGCGATGATCGCGGGCATGTTGGGAATGACCCTGTTTCTCATGGGCAGTGGCTGCCCCGGCCAGCAGTGCGAAAGCGACTCGGATTGCGATGACGGCAATCTTTGTACGATCAACACCTGCGGCGAGGACGGCCAGTGTGTGACGACGGACAAGTGCGGCGAAGGCGAAGTCTGTGACCCGGATACGGGCACATGCCTTATCGTTTGCGTGGGAGATGAGGATTGCGATGACGGCGATATGTGCACGACGGACGCCTGCATCGATGGCGTATGCGAAGTGACCGCCGTGGTCGTATGCGACGAAGGCCTGTTCTGTGATTCGGATACGGGCGAGTGCGTCGAGTGTGTCGTTGACGAGGATTGTGAAGAGGGCGAGGTTTGCGAGGATGGCGCATGCGTCCCCGCGCCCGTCGAGTGCGATGACGAGAATCCTTGTGAGGATTCCGGCGACCTGTGCAATCCCAATGTGTGCGTGGATGGCGAGTGCGTAATCGTGCCGGTCGAGTGCCCCGAGGGCGAGTTCTGCGATCCGGATACAGGCGCTTGCACCCCCGAAGGTGGCGAGTTCGTCTTTACGCTCGAGCAGGACACCTTCACCGGTACCCCCGGCGATGACGTGTTCACCGGCTCGGTCGGTACTCTCCAGGCCGTCGATATCGCCGTCAGTAACGGCGGGTTTGATGTTGTCAATGCGGTCGTCGCGGGCAATACCGCGAGCTTGGCCACGCTTATCCAGATGTCCGAGGTAAACTTCCAGGTGACGTTCAATAGCGCTGTTTTCGATGCCCGCAATACGGCCGCGATCGGGGCCTTCAATGTCGCCGCGGGCAGCAGCGGGAATCTGACCTTGTCGAACGTTCAGGATGACGAGATCGGATTGGGTATGCCCGCCGATTATGCCAAGCGGTTGTTGGTTGCTCAGGGTGCTCCGGAATCCACCGACCTGACCGAGGTCAATCTGGCCCTGGGCGGCACCGCTCTTGGCGCCATTTTTGAATACGCTCGTGATGCCGCCGATCTGGCCTTGCTGAATATCGACGTGGCCGGCGACAACTTCCTGACCAACTCGGGCGGCGCCGGCTTCTTCGGCGACGTGGCCGAGGTGGTCATCACCGGTGGCAGCAGCCTGAACCTGGCGGAGGTTACTCCGGCCGCGATCGGCGCTGCGCCAATCGACGCGTCGGAGCTGGATGGCGATCTGATCCTGTGGGGCCTTGCTGGCGCCTTCGATTTCAAGGACGGCGGGACCGAGCAGGTGCTGGGTATCACCGGTCTGGTCATCACGGACGAGGCTTTGGGCGCAGCCGGCAATTACACATTTGATCGTACCGACGGGCCGATCACCGTTGAGGTTGCTTCGCTTGCTGAAGGCGAAGTTCTCAATGCCTTGACGTTTGCCTTCGATGGCAGCAACAACAACGATACCATCAATCTGACCCTCGGCGGCGATGGCGACGGAACGGGTCTGATTACTGGCACCGCTGGCGTGGATATCCTCAGTATCGTATCCACGGGAACGACGGACAATGCGGTCGCCGATGTTAATCTCGGCTATACCGCATTCCCGGCCGCGCCGAAGGTGGTCAATGTCAGTGGCGATCAGAATCTCGATCTGGGTGTCGTCACTGCGAACACGGTCAATGCCACAGGCTTTGCGGGTGACCTAACCGTCACCGGTAGCGCGCAAAACAACCTCATCATCGGCGGCGATGGCGACGACGAGATTGAGGGTGCCGCTCTAGCAGATACCCTGACAGGTGGTCCGGGCGATGACGTGTTTGTCTACAATGCCGCTGCCGACATGAACGGTGACACCATCACCGATCTTACTGATGGCGATGTGGTTGATCTGACGGGTCTCTATGGTGCTGCGGCTGATACGTTTACGGCCGGGACTACCATTGCTGCTTTAGTTGCAGGCAATGCCGGTCAGATTGTACGTCTGTCTCAGACGCAAACGACGGCAGAACTGGCCGCTGCTGCCGCAGCAGGGACGACCAATATTGTCGTTCTGGCAATCGACAGCACAAAAGGTCATGCGGTGATTATTGCCGATGCCGATTGGAATGATGCTGGCGGTCGGCATATTATCGACCTGCCCAATATCACTACGTTGGCTGGAATTAACGCCCTGTCCAACGGCACGATTGTCAAATAGTTCCCAATCGTACCCCAATCGGCCCGCAAGGATCGGTTGACGGTGCGAGAACGGATGCTGAATCGAGGGCCCGGTGGAATCATCCACCGGGCCCTTTTTTCGCGCTGGACTAATCGGGAACTGGCGGCGCTCGTACGGATATTCGGAATATACAACACGGAGGCCCGGTGAGTTATTCGCCGGGCCTCGTTTTTGCGCGCCAGGTGTTCGGGCTACCCACAGAGGTTACGGCCAGCCCGGTCCCGACACGGCTACGGCCCCGTTCCGCTGTGCCGCTGTAGTGCTGTGCCGAGAACCGCTGTGCCGAGAATCCTTTCCCGCTGTGCCGAGAATCCTTTCTCGGCACAACGGCCGTGGGATTCCCATCCCACACCCCGCGGGCCGCGGGAAAGGATTCCCGCCTCCGCCAAAGGCGGAGGCGTGCGCGCGGCCGCGTTGTTCCGCCGGGCCTTGTTCCGCGCCGGCGGATGGTAATGTGATGCTGCCCTGACCGGGTTGGGCGGCTATCGGAAGATATGCTACAATAAAGATATGAAGCTTCCGAATGGCGATCAGGCTATTGTCGAGGATGGCAAGCTACGAAACTATGTCCTCAATCCGATGCATCCGGTTGGGAGGCATCATGCATTCTTGTTTCAAAAGTTGCTGGGGATTCATATCGCCAATCTGGAGATACTCAGGAAAGCATTGCTTACGGCGGCGGTGAGCGAAAGTGTAAGCAGGGACACGGCCACGGTCTTTGGCCACAAGTATGAAATGAGTTTTCAGTTGTGCGGACCGGTTGGGAGCAAAATAATACGAGCGGTTTGGATGATTGACGAGGCCGGCGACCGTCCAAGACTGATTACCTGTTTCGTGGAGTAAGCCATGTTAAAGGAACATGATGTGGTAACGGCGATCGTGAATGTGCCGGCGGAAGGTTTGTTGGCCGGGGACGTTGGGGCCGTCGTGCATTGCTATCCCGAAGGGGATGTCTACGAAGTGGATTTCCTTGATGAACAGGGACGGCATAAGTGCGTGGCGACATTAACCGGGCAACAGGTGATGCGGCTGAATCTCGTTTCCCTTTCGGCATGACCCGCGAGAAGGGATTCTCGTGCGAGCGTCTCCCTCTCTCCGTCTCTCCATCCCTCCGTCTCCCCCTCCCGCCCTCCGTCACTCCGTCCCCTCGCTCGCGTCGGGGTGGCCGCGATACGCGGGAGTGATCGGCGTTGTTTTTGCTTGTATTCATGCTATGATGTAGGCATACGGAGTGCAGAGCAATGCGGTATCAAATAATCCTGCGGGCGGAGCCGGAGGGCGGATACACCGTGATGGTCCCGGCGTTGCCCGGTTGCATTACCTGGGGCAAAACCATTCGCCAGGCCAAACGGATGGTCCGCGACGCGATCAGCGGCTACCTGGTAAGCCTGGCCAAACACGGGGAACCGATCCCCGATGACGACGACCTTCTGACCGCGTCCGTGGACGTCCCCGTGGATCCCGAGGCCCTTCATGTCTAAACGCGGGGCCATGACGTACCGTCAGGTCATTCGTCTGCTGAAAAAGCACGGCTTTGTCGAGGACCATCATACCGGAACCCATTGCATTTTCTATCATCCGGAAACCCGCCGCCGGGCGGTCGTACCGGTTCACGGACGAGACCTTCCCCGTGGAACGTTGCACGGCATTTTGAAATCCGCCGGGATCGATTAACCCGGGTATATCTTGCCGGGCCGATTCCGGCCGGGCGGCGACGGGCTCCGCCCTGACGAGCGCACGTCGGGATTCTCGGCACGACGCGTTATCAAGCTGGATATTGTTCGCGTTGTTGCCTGATTGTCCGGAGATGATTACAATGGTCGGGGTGAAATAATGCCAACTATATTGCGCATCAAAGGTTATCGATTCTTTTTCTTCAGCCTGGATCGAGAGGAACCGATTCATGTGCATGTCGAAAAGGGCGAGGGCTATGCCAAATTCTGGATGCGGCCCTTGGCTTTGGCTAGGTCGCGCGGATTTCAAAAACGGGAACTTCACGAGATACGGAAATTGATCGAACGGCATGGCATGACAATCGAGGAGAAATGGCATGAGTATTTTGGCGAGTAAACCCAGGGTGGAGCCGTTGGCGATCGGGGTTTCCGTTCGGGACGATACCCTGCACGTGGTTTTGACCGATGGGCGGGAGATATTAGTTCCCCTGGAATGGTTTCCCCGTTTGCTGCAAGCGACGAGTCGGCAAAGAAATAAATGGCGATTGATCGGCGGGGGCGTTGGTATTCATTGGCCTGAAGTCGATGAGGACATCTCCGTGGAAAGCCTGCTGGCGGTTTCGTGACGGCCGGTTCCTGGCGAGTCAGCGCATGGATATCACGTCATCAAACCCTGTCCCGATGACAAGTATTTGCCCAGTTACCTGGTTTATAGTCAATACGAAGGCCGGGTTATCACGTGCTGTTCGCTACCGATGTTTCGGAGGTGAACCTTCCTTGGAACGATGGTCCGAGGATTTCAAGATAAGGACCGCTGTGCCGAGAATCCTTTCTCGGCACGACATTATAGTCGAGGACGGAGGTATTGGCCGGTATAACTGGCGGGGTTGGCAGCCACCTGCTCGGGCGTGCCCTCGGCTATGATACGGCCGCCCTGCTCGCCGCCTTCGGGACCGAGGTCGATGATCCAATCGGCCACCTTGATGACTTCGAGATTGTGTTCGATGACCAGGATGCTGTGGCCTTTGTCGGCCAGACGATTAAGCACGCGGAGCAGGTTGGCGATATCAGCGAAATGCAGGCCGGTGGTCGGCTCGTCGAGCACGTAAAGCGTGTGATCGGTGGCCGGCTTGCCCAGCTCGGCGGCCAGCTTAACCCGCTGGGCCTCGCCGCCAGAAAGCGTGGTCGAAGATTGCCCGAGCGTCATGTAGGATAAGCCGACCTCGTCGAGGGCGAGTAGTACCCGCCGGATTTTGCTGAAGTTCTCAAAGAAAGGCAAGGCCTCGGCCACCCGCAGATCGAGCACCTCGGCGATATTCTTGCCCCGGTAGCGGACTTCGAGCGTTTCGCGGTTGTAACGTCGGCCCTTGCACACGTCGCAGGCGACGTAAACGTCAGGTAGGAAATGCATCTCGATACGCTTGGTACCCTGCCCCTGGCAGGCCTCGCAACGCCCGCCCTTGACGTTAAAACTGAAGCGGCCGGCATCGTAGCCACGGATTTTGGCCTCCCGGGTGCGGGCGTACAGGTGGCGGATCAGATCGAACGCCCCGGTATAGGTACAGGGGTTGCTCCGCGGCGTACGTCCGATCGGCGACTGGTCGATCTGAATGACTTTATCTACTCGCGAAGCGCCGATGAGCCGATCATGCGGTCCGGGGCGCTCGCGCGAGTTGTACAACTTGCGACGCATGGCCTTGAGGAAAATTTCGTTGACCAACGTACTCTTGCCGCTACCGGATACACCGGTGACGCAAACGAAGCCGCCGAGCGGGATGCGCACGTCGATGGATTTGAGATTGTTGGCGGACGCCGCCTTGATCTCGATGGACTGGGCAGGGACGATCTTGCGACGCTTGACGGGCACGGGGATACTCAATTCGTCACGCAGATATTTTGCGGTGAGCGAGTCGGGATGCTGAAGCACGACCTCCAGCGGGCCCTGGGCGACAATGTAGCCGCCGGCGGCACCCGCGCCCGGCCCCATGTCGATCAGATGATCGGCGGCTCGGATGGTGTCTTCGTCATGCTCGACGACCAGGACGGTATTGCCCGCGTCGCGCATGTGGCGGAATGTTTTAATAAGGTTAAGGCTGTCGCGCTGGTGCAGGCCGATGGTTGGCTCATCGAGTACGTAACATACGCCGACCAGCCCGCTGCCGACCTGGGTCGCGAGCCGGATGCGCTGGGCCTCGCCACCGGAAAGGGTTGCGCTGGCCCGGTCGAGTGTAAGGTATCCTACCCCGACATCGGCCATGAAACGCAACCGTTGGGTGATTTCCCGCAGAATCGGGCCGGCCACCTCCGCCTGTTCGCCGTCGAAGGGCAGGTTGGCGAAAAAGGCCAAGGCGTCCTCTATGGTCAATCCGACGGTTTCCCGGATGTTCTTGTCCGCAAGCCGGACGGCCAGGGCTTCGCGGCGAAGGCGCGCCCCGCCGCAGGTTTCGCACGGTCGTTCGCTGAGATACTGGTGCAGACGCTGCTTGGCGGATTCGCTTTCGGTGGTGGCCCAGCGGCGCTGCAGGTTGGGCAAAACGCCTTCAAAATGAGCGCCGTACCGCGCTTCGCTTTCAGCCGTGGTGCCGCGCATGAGGATGCCGCGTAAATCTCCGGACAGCTTTTCAAAGGGGACATCGGGCGCGACCCCGAAGCGCAGGCAGAATTCGTCAAGCAGCCGGCGGTAAAGGCTGTTCATGCGTTGCCCCCCGCGCCGCCAGGGCTCGATGGCCCCGCCGTCCAGCGAAAGGGATGGGTCGGGCACGACCAGGTCCGCATCGAACTCCGGCACATGGCCAAGCCCGGCGCAGGTCGGGCAGGCCCCGTGCGGCGAGTTGAAGCTGAACAGCCGGGGGGTCAGCTCCGGCAGGTTGGCTTCCGGGTGGCGCGGGCAGGCGAAGCGGGAGCTATACGGATGGTCCTGCCACTGGTTTTTATCCTGCTCGACGGCGATGAAAACGGTATCCTCGCCGAGGGTCAGAGCCAGGGCGACGCTCTCGGCCAGGCGGCTTTTAATCTCCGGCTTGAGCACGAGCCGATCGACCACGACATCGATATGGTGCTTGCGGGTTTTGCTCAGTGTTGGCGGATTTTTCAGGTCGTGCAGTTCGCCGTTGATGCGTACGCGAACGAAGCCTTGTTGCTGAATCTGGTGAAATACGTCCGGATGACGGCCTTTCTGTCCGCGCACGATCGGGGCCAGCACCATGAGGCGGGTTCCCTCGGGAAAACGGAGCACGGAATCGACGATCTGGGAAGGTTCCTGCCGGTCGATCGGCTGTCCGCAGACCCAGCAGTGCGGCCGTCCCAACCGGGCGAAGAGCAGCCGCAGGTAATCGTAGATTTCGGTGGTGGTGGCCACCGTGGAACGCGGATTGGCCCCGGCCCAGCGCTGCTCGATGGCGATAGTGGGGGGGAGGCCCTCGATGTGCTCGATGTCCGGCTTAGCCATCTGTTCGAGGAACTGCCGGGCGTAGGTGGAGAGGGTTTCCATGAATTTGCGCTGCCCCTCGGCATGGATGGTATCGAAGGCCAGCGAGCTTTTACCCGACCCGCTCAGGCCGGTGATAACCACGAATCTGTCCCGCGGAATATCGATATCGATATTCTTGAGGTTATGCTGCCGAGCCCCGCGCAGACGGATGCAGCGGGCTATTGCGTCAGTGATCTGGCTATTCGAACGGTTCATGTAGTCCTCTCGGGAAGCCATGATGGTGCGCAATTATTCAGACTAAGCGAGGTAGCATGGTCAGGCAAGTCCTACGTTACGGAATATGAAATGATGACAGTATATCCGAATCGCTCCCCCACTAATCGTTGATAAAGCGAGTCGGCTGTGAAAAAAAGATTGAGGGGTTGGGTTAGGCCAACCCCTCAGCGCATAACATAACAAGCTTCTTTCGTACGTGTCTTGCGCACGACCTCCTTTCACTCTTCTCTAGATTCGTATTAAGTGCAAATGACCGATCCTGTCGCTCATCATCAAATGACCATGAACGAGCGACCCGCTGGAAAGCAATCGAAGATGGCGTTTCTTCCAGAAAGTGCAAGAGGGAAAGGGGGGAAAGAACAGCCGCCTACGATTCCTCTCCTGGCAGAGTTTCCAAACCGACAACCCTGCGTCAACTATCACTTGTTAGTATAACCTTTAACCCGGACTAGTCAACCAAGTGATGACTGTCACTGGGTGTAATTACGGGTATTCTCTGCTTCTGTTCGTATTCCGTAATTTGTCCGCACGGTTATGGTGTCGGTGATACACGGAAACTCGTATATGGGATGAGCGCTACGCCTGCCGGGCGCCGGGAGAGGCATGGCATTCGGTGCGATTGGCGATCAGCGAGTGTAGAGGTGGAGTTAGACGGGTGGCTTGGCGGCACCTGCCGTACGCAAATGTATCGCGAGTGGGGCAGGGATAGAAAAAAAGACCAACTTCCCCTTGAGGCGAGAAGTTGGTCTCGGTATATCCACGGTCTCTCTGTACGCTCTATCTCGCCACGCGAGCGGATCCGCCTTTCATGACTTTCTCGACTTCCGAAAGAGTGGCCATGGTCGTATCGCCGGGGGTGGTCATGGCCAGGGCTCCATGGGCAGCGCCGTAATCGACGCACTGCTGCGCGGGCTTACCGGCCAGGAAGCCGTAGGCCAAGCCGGAGGCGAAGCTGTCGCCGCCGCCGACGCGGTCCCATATCTCCAGGTTTTCGCGCTGGATGGCCTCGTAAAACTGGCCGTCGTAATACAGCACCGCGCCCCAATCGTTGATCGAGGCGGTCTTGGCGTTCCGCAGGGTGGTGGCGACGGCCTTGAAATTCGGATACTTGGCGACGGCTTTTTTGATCATGGCCTTGAACGGGGCCGAATCGAGCGACGAAGCCGCGTGCAGATCGACACCCTCGACCTCGAAGCCGAGGGCGGCGCTAAAATCCTCCTCGTTGCCGATCATCACGTCAACGTAAGGGGCAATGGTTTTGTTGACTTCCTGGGCCCGCTTCTGGCCGCCGATATCCTGCCACAGCGAGGGGCGATAGTTGAGGTCGTAGGAAATAATCGTGCCCGTCTCCTTCGCGGCGGTCATGGCCTCGATGGCGACTTCCGGAGTCGTCTCGGATAAAGCGCAGAAGATGCCCCCACAGTGGAACCAGCGGGCCCCCTCCTCGTGGAAGAGCTTTTTCCAGTCGATGTCGCCTTTCTTGAGCTGGGAGACGGCCGTATGCCCGCGGTCGGAGCAGCCTTTGGCCGCCCGCACGCCGAAGCCGCGTTCGGTGAAGTTCAGGCCGTTGCGGCATTTGCGTCCGAGGCCGTCGAAGGGTACCCATTTGACATGGGACATATCCACGCCGCCCTGGAGGATGAGATCCTCGAGCAGGCGGCCGACCTCGTTATCCACGATGGCGGTAACCAAGGTGGATCGCATGTTGAAGCAACGGCGCAGGCCGCGGGTTACGTTGTATTCCCCGCCGCCTTCCCAAGCCTTGAACTCGCGGGCGGTCCGGATGCGTCCAACGCCCGGATCGAGGCGGATCATGACTTCACCAAGCGAGACGGCGTCCCAGCGGCACGATTCTTTCGGTTTCACGTTCAACGTGGAAATGGCAGTTCTCCTTCTACTGGTAAATCTTGTACGGTTTAAAGTCCTTATCCTGTTTTCCGGCGAACACCTCGGCCCGGCGATACTCGGCCCAGGTATTCTCGAACCAACCCTCGAATCTCCCGCGGGGGTTGGGGGCCTTTATTTTGATCGCAAACGTATCTTTTTCAAGGTCATAGGCCAGGCCGAGGATTTCCTTGCGCAAATCGAGGTTTTCGGGGATGTACCGCCACTCGGCGCCGATTTTCGGATGGGGCAGCTTGCCGGACGGGTCGGTCACCAGATGCGAGCCGCGCGAGCCGCTGCCGCGTTTAAGCAGAGCGAGGACGGCCTCAAGGTACGCCAGTTGGGCCAGGGCCATTTCACGGATTTCCATGGCCGCCAGCCAGCCGTCGCCCGGCTGACGGAGGCCCTGCCCGCGAATCTGTTGCCATTGCGTACGGGCGGCGGACAAGGCCTGCTCCACGCCGGTCAGCGAACGGACCATTCCGGCCGAGGCGCTCATGCGGTGCTGGATTTCCTTTTTAACCGCGGCGGCGTCCGGGGCCGGGGCATCGCTCCCGCGGATTTGGGCGATGGTCGCGGTGATACGCCGCACGACGGGTACGGCGTCGTTTTTGAACTGCTCGATCGCCATGTCATTTTGATGGTAAACGTGGGCGATGCGCTGGGCGGCGCGCAACCCGCCGACCTGGCCGGAGTTGAGCGCCGAGCCGCCGGGCCGTTTGACGCCATGGGTGCCGGCCAGCTCGCCGAGCACGAACAAATGCGGTACGGTCGATTCCCACCAGGCATCCACCGCGAACCCGCCGTTACAATGCTGGCTGCACACGCCGATCTCCAGCGGCTGCTTCCACAAGTCCACGCCCATCTGCTTGTACAGGTCAATGCTTGGCTGGTTCATGTGGGCGAGGCGTTCGATGGGGGTCGCCTGCATGGCCCCGGATTTTTTCAGGTAGTCGAGGGCCTCGGGTTTGAGGTCTTCCAGCTTGAACGGTTGCAGGCCGTCGGTCGCTCGCGGGTTCTCGCGGAAGTCCATGAAGACCCGTCGGCCGCGGTTGATCATTTCGTTCTGCACGAGGATGTCGATCAGCGAGGAACCGTAGTCGGCCACCTTGTCGTGATCGAAAGGCCACTGATACCCCTTGAGAAAAACGTCGGTGGCCAGGGTGGGCATGGAGTCAAACCACGGATTGAGAAACTCCTGTTCGTCCTTGCCCTCCTGGTCGGTGCTGTAATAGCGCGGGATCACCTGTTGGTATGTGCCCGAAAGGTTCCATCGCGGGTTGATCGAGGCTAGGCCGAACTGCGATTCGGTCAGATTATGGGCCTCGGCCCCGGCCTCGAACAGGGCGGCGTAGGAGCCCATCTGGCCTTTGGGATAAACGGAGATTTCGTACAATTCGCCCGGCCCGCCGGTGGCGACGACTACATTGCGGCAGGCGAATAACACCAGGCCGTGATTCGGCTCGTTCTGCTTGCTCATGTCCACGGCGAGCAGGCCGCGGGCGGATTTGTCGGCGCCCTGTCCGGTGGTGACGACTGCCAGCATGTAGTGGCGGTTGAAGACCTCGATACCGAGGCGCTGAAGTTCGGCCAATAGCTTCTGAACCATGAAGCGGCTGGTCCATGGCCCGGCACTGGTGCCGCGCTGGCGGGGGTCGTGATCGGTTTTGTAGCCGACGAAGCTGCCGTTACCGTCGTGGGGGAACGGCACGCCGAGATCGGCGAGGCGGTAGAACGAACGCAGCGAATTCGCCCCCTCGATCATGGCCACGTCCGCATGGGTGCAGCCGCCGGCGGTGAGAGTATCCGCGAAATCGGCGGGCAGGTCGGCGCTTTCACTGTGCGTCCCGAGTTTGTAATAGGTCTGTTTGTCCGAGCCGGAATTGTAGCTCGTACCCATCCCGATCCCGCGGGTGAGCAAGGCCACCTGATCGCGCGGATTCTCGACCCCGCATTCCTCCATCTCGCGGAAGAGCCGATTGATGCAGTTGAGGCCCGCGGCCCCGCTGCCGACCACCACGGTGTTCAGGGTATACACGGGAATCTTCAGCCTGTTCAGGTCCAATTCTGTACGATGAATCATGCCTGGTTACTCCAGGGTTTCTTCAGGATCCCGTGCCCACCGATTGGAGACGCCCTCATGGCCATGCTCTTGCCAGCTATAGTCGACGCACGCCGAAACCGCCCCCGACCTCGATTCTTTCGCCGGTCGAATAATCGAGATTGCCACGGGCGAACGCCGAAACCACGCCGGCTACGTCCTCGGGTTGCCCCCAGCGCTTGTCGATCAGCAGGCCTTCGGCGATCAGCTTGTCGTATTTGTCCGTAACTCCGGCGGTCATGCGGGTCTTGATAATACCCGGGCAAACTTCCAAGACAGGGATGCCGTATTCGCCCAATCGGTGAGCGAAAAGCTTGGCAACCATACTCAATCCCGCCTTGGATACGCAATACTCCCCACGCGACGGCGAGGAAGTGTATGCGGATATCGAGGTTACGAACAAGATACGCGGGTTGGGAATCTTGCCGACTTGTTTCCAGGCGATCATTTTGTTGGCTACCAGTTGGGTGAGAAAATACGGCCCCTGTAAATTGATGTTAATTACTCGTTCGAAACTATCCTCTGTAGATTCGAGGATGTCGAGCCGCACCTTGGGGGCCACGCCGGCGTTGTTGACCAGCAGATCGATCCGCCCCCAGCGTTTCTCGATGGCGTCGATCATGGCCTGACGCTGTTCGACCGAGGAAATGTCCGCCGGGAAGACATCGGCCTGTCCGCCGGCCAGTTCGATGCTTGTCTTGACCTCGTAGGCCCCCTGAGTCGTGTCCCCTGGGTCGACCGTTACACCATTGATCGCCACGGTAAAGCCTTCCCTGGCCAGCCGGATGGCGATGCCACGGCCGATCCCGCGAGCTGATCCGGTGACCAGCGCTACCGGTTTATCATGCATGTCGATATTCCTTAACCGTTCCTTGCCTATGGATAAATGCGGGAGCGACGGACTATTGTCAGCGTCCAAGATGCAGCCCGCCGTCGATATGGAGTACGTTGCCCGTCGAGAAGGACAGCTCGCCTCTGGCGAGCAAGGCTACGGCATTGCCGACATCTTCCGGCCGTCCCCATTGTTTGCCGGGTAGCCGCCCGTCCTTGATCCGCTGTTCGTATTCCGTATGCATATCGTCAGGCATATCAATTTCGACCGCCGCCGGCCGTACTTCATACACGCCGATCCTGAATTCCGCCAGCCGAACGGCGAACAGGGTGGTCATCATGGACAGTCCGGCTTTGCTCAGGCCGTACGGGCCGCGCCCGATGTGAGGAGCGTATGCTTGCGCAGGGTTGATGGTGATAATCGTCGCGCGTTGAATTACTTTTTCCTTAAGCTGGGCAATCATCAGCCGGGCCGTTGCCTGGGTCAGAAAGTACGGGCCTTTGAGGTTCACATCCATCGTCTGCTCATACGCAGATTCTTCTTCGTCGAGCAGGTCCGTTGGGAGCGGAGGTGTAAATCCGGCATTATTGACCAGCAGGTCCAGACGGCCGAGATGCTCCATGCAATAATCAAGCAAGGCATGGCGGTGTTCGCGAACGGCTACGTCGGCCTGGCAGGTATCGGCCCGGCCGCCCGCCTTGACTATCAGGTCTACGACCTCCTCGGCCGCGGCGTAGTTATTGATGTAATTGACCAGCACGGTGAACCCCGAGCGGGCCAGGGACAGACTAATTGCCCGACCAACCCCTCGTGAACCGCCCGTCACCAAGGCTACAGGTTGTTTTTCCATGACCCCGTTCCTCCTGCGCTCGTATAACTCAGTAATTTAAGGTCGTTCGCTCTGATTGCCAAGCATAGAGCAAGCGGGGGTATAGAAAAAATGTGGCATGCTTTCGACCCGGTCTTGGTGTGCCGGAGGGCCTAGACTGTTTTATGAATTGGATTGGTCCCCACCGGGTTACCCGCGGATGGTGCGTAATGGCCATCCCATCCGCGGGTAACCAGTGGTCATGTTCCGGGTTACATGTTTTGCAAAGCCAGCTCGGCCGCTTTTTTCTGGGCGGGGTGATCGCATTTGCAGGCCTTGATCGCTTGGTAGATATTCCTGGCGGCATTCTTATTGCCGACCTTGTTAAGAGTTTCGGCCAGTCGCACGCGGGCCGCGGCGGCCTTGGCCTTCGAGCATGGGCTCTGGGCGATGGCGAGGATAATCTCGTCGTTGGCCGGTTCGGGGTAATTGGCCAGCATATCCACGGCCGCCAAGCGTACCTGCATATCGTAGGTTTCGTCGACGGCCAGTTTTTGCAGGGCGGTCATTGCTTCCGGGCACTGCCGCTGGCCCAGCGAGCTCACCACGCCGGTCAGGAATTCCGGTCCGATTGCGTTAAGGGCATCGATTAAAGCCTTGGTGGCTGCCGGCGAGGGATTGCAAGCCAACGCGCAGCGTGCGGCTTCGCGGATATCGAGATTAGTCATTGCTCCGGCGAGGAAGGGGATTTCCTCGTCTCCGGCCACGTAACACAGCAATCGGGTTATGATCGTTTGTTGAAGCGTAAGGGGGTATAGCGTCCCGGCCTTGGCCGGCTGGTCGGCTGGGGTCTCGGGCGTGCGAGACAGCTCGGTTCGAATGGTGGCGGCCAGGGCCTGCCGTTCGCTTTCGGCGCCTGGTCGAGTGGCCTTCATGGCCGACTCGGTAAGTTGAAGCAAGATGTTATAAGCGGTCGGATCGTCCGCCCCGCGCAGTTGGTTTAGCAGTTCTTCAAAGGATTGCATTATTGTTGTCCTCATTCATGGGATCGGTTCGGTTAATTTCCGTTTAGTCCACCATACGTCTCATTACAGATGCCACGGTGCTCGCATGGGCCGAGATATCATCCGGTCAGCCTCGGAGTCGGCGACGAA
The DNA here is from genome assembly GCA_012729595.1 of Phycisphaerales bacterium. Lineage (GTDB taxonomy): Bacteria > Planctomycetota > Phycisphaerae > UBA1845 > PWPN01 > JAAYCU01. The sequence continues at coordinate 12,519 of JAAYCU010000208.1, read as the reverse complement.
TCCCTCCTTTTGCGGATCCCATTGCAACGGTCTGCGTAGCCGGGCGGAAATATTGCCCAGGTGGCAGATGGACGCCGATCGATGGCCGATACTGACGTCGCAGATGCATTTCTCACGGGTTTTAATACAGTCCAGCCAGTTCTGATGGTGATCGTCGCTCTTGTATAGGTGGATGTCGTTAGTTCCCAGCTCGATTTTGAGCAACTCGGGATCAGAGGCCTGGATTTCTTGGCGGCTGACGAAGATCCAGCCGTCGGTTCCGGTAAACTTGACGCCGTTGCCAAAGGAGGTGCCGTCTTCGTAGGATTGTCCTTGAGTATGGCAGAACAGATCGGTGCCGTCGGCATACTTGTAATGAATGTCGAAATCGCGGGGTACGGTATGTGGTCCCTGAGCATCGAAGGTTGCGTTGGTGGCGTCGATGTAGACCGGTCCGCTTTCGTCGGTGCCGAGGGCCCACTGAGCTATGTCGTTATGATGTGCGCCCCAGTCGGTCAGCACGCCGCCGGAGTAATCGTAAAACCAACGAAATTGATAATGCACCTGGTTGGAACGATAATCCACGTAGGGTGCCGGCCCGAGCCAAAAATTCCAATCCAAATTAGGCGGCGGGGTGGCGGGGGATTGCCACTGACCAGGTCTTACGCCGTGCAAGACGGTATCGATACGTTTGATTTTTCCGATCTTGCCGTTACGAACCAATTCGCATGCCTGGCGGTATTGTGGATCCGACCTCTGCTGACTGCCGGTTTGAAAGACGGTGCCGTACCGCCTGGCCGCAGCCACCATGGCCTTGCCTTCCTCGATTGTCAGGGTTAGCGGTTTTTCGCAATAGACGTCCTTGCCGGCCTCCATGGCCGCGATGGCGGGCAGGGCGTGCCAGTGGTCGGGGGTGACGATAAAGACGGCGTCGATATCCTTGCGATCGAGCAATCGACGAAAATCCTTATATACTCCGACCCGACGGCCGGACTTGGCCAGACACAGTTGAGCGGCCTCATTCACATGGTTGCTGTCGACATCGCAGACGGCGGCTACGTCGATTTGGCTGGGTAACCGGTCAAGGCAATGGTGATGCAGATGATGCCAGCGGCCCAAATCGCCGGTGCCGATAAATCCGACGACGACTTTTTCACTGGGCGGTTTGGGCTTGTTCACGTCGGCCATGACTGATGAGGCGGTGCTATTAAAGACCTGGGGACAACTGGACAGGGTGGTGACCGCCGCCAGACTGCCTGCGGAATACTTGAGCAGCTCCCTGCGGGCGATAGGTTTTTGTTGGTTCACGGATTACGCTCCTTTTCTTGTAAAACATTGCCCCCGGATCAATTCCGGGCCTTCTTCCGTTTCTCTTGAAGTCGCACGGTCCAGATGGTGGGCCGATGTTTCGGTAGAACGCATGGGAGTCATGAGCCTGATAACGCTCCGATGGTCGCGTTTGTGCTTAATTCTCACTGGGCGGGCTCCGGTCTAGTAAACTGGGTGTTGTCCGGTTACGGCGGTGTATGCGGTAGTCAGTGCCGGGTGAGGTTGCCGGCTGGCTTGCCCCGATTCCTTTTCGCCGCTATTTCGCTACCCCTGTATTGCCGGCCGGTTATTGTATCATCCGAGCTTGCCAGGACAAGTCGGAGCGGCCGTTCCGGTGGATCTGTGCGAAATGTCCCCTTAGATGTAGAGGCAGGATGCCCCGAACCATGTTTCTGCCGGGTGACCGATACAGGGCCGCTCCTGGCGGCTCCAGTGGAGGCTGCTGGTTATGGAGGCGGGGTGTTCCCTCGCCTCCTTCTAGAGCTATGGGAGCGAAGACAAGGCCACGAGACTGAGTACGCGTTATTGTTCCCTGTAGGCCAGCCTTCATCCGTGGTCATATGTTCCGGAGCCGGAACTCCATCACCCGATCATATGGGTCATTGCAATTGCGATGGGCCTTGATGTAATCCCATCGCCCGGTGTCCTGGAAAATATGCAGTACGGCCGCGTGCTGATCGTAACCGATCTCCGCCAGCAGAAGACCACCATCGGCCAAGACGGCCGGCGATTCGTTCGCCAGCCGACGGTACATCCCCAGCCCATCTTCGCCGGGCGGGACCAGGGCAATACGTGGTTCATGGTCGCGCACATTGGGCGGAAGCGTAGGCCACTGCCGCTCGCTGATATACGGCGGGTTGGTAGCCAGAACGTGGAAGCCTTCGGGTGGAATAATATCGTCCGTCAGGGCAACACCATCGGCCTGTACCAGCCGCACGCGATCGCCTACCCCGTGTCGTTCCATATTGACGGACGCGACCGCCAGGGCCTCGGCGGAAATGTCGCTACCTATTACCCGGGCATTGCTCGCGTATTTCGCGATGGAAATGCTCACGCATCCGCTGCCCGTGCCGAGATCCAGAACGTTCCATTCTCGCAACGGCTCGCCCCGGCACAACTCGATCACCCGTTGAACCAGGGCTTCGGTTTCCGGTCGAGGGATCAGGACGGCCGGGGTAACGGCAAAATCCAGTGCGTAGAATTCTCTTTCTCCAAGGAGGTATGCGATTGGGGCATGCTCGCCGGCCTGGCGAACAAACTCGCGAAACGTCGCCTTCTGCGCGTCGTTCGGTTCGATATCCCATCGGGTATAAAGCTCGATCTTTTTGCAACCGCACGCGCGGGCCAGAAGCAGTTCGGCCGTCAGCCGCCCGCCCTCGACCTGCCGCTCACTAAACCATTGAGTCGTCCATTGCAGCAGGCGACCAACGGTCCAGGTATTCAGTGGTGTTCCTGTTTCAGTCATGGCCGCTAATATAACCAAGACAGCGCAAACTCGGCAACGACTTCCCCGAGACGGTTAATGGAAAGGGGCGAAGATGCGGTGGTGACCAGAGAGAAAACAGCCCTGGCGCATATCGTGTCGGGCGCAACCTTTCAAATTGGTTTTAAGGTGATAATGGACGATCAAGGACTGCCAGCGCTTTCCAGAGGCTTTCCATGTCCGTCCCACGGCTGGCGGAGCCCGGGATGATTGAATCGTCTCCCAACTTGTTATTTGCGATCGGTAGCGAGCAGAGTACCTCCGTTGGCCCGCCTATGCCTGTAAGCGGGCTCGGGCCCTGATAGTCTTGACGCATCTACCCAGTTGTTCTTATGTTACTTGCTGGTAATGCTTGTGTAAGGAGTTGCAATGAATCTGGTAACGGGTGCCTCAGGTCTGTTGGGCAGTCATATCGTGGAACAGCTTCGCCTGCGTAATCGCCCGGTTCGGGTGCTGGTACGGGCGGGCAGCGATACGAGCTGGCTGCAAACGCAGGGTGTCGAATTCGCCGAAGGGGATATTACTGACCGGGCCTCGCTGGTCTCGGCCTGCTCTGGGGTGCAGACGGTTTATCACAGTGCGGCGCGGGTAGGCGACTGGGGGCCGTGGCCGGATTTTGTCCGTATTACGATCGACGGTACGCGCAATCTGTCCGAGGCCGCGGCCGAGGCCGGTTGCTCGCGTTTCCTGCACATCAGCTCGATCAGCGCTTATGGGCATCCGGATGGCGAGGGACTGGTGCTCGATGAAACGGCGCCGCTGGGCGAGAATCTACATCACTGGAGCTATTACAGCCGGGCCAAGGTGCAGGCAGAGCATGCTTTGTGGGCTATGCACAAGGCGGGGAGGCTTCCGTTAACGGTGATCAGGCCGAGCTGGTTGTACGGCCCGCGAGACCGGGCAACGATTTTCAGGTTGGCCCGCATGTTGCGTGCTGGTAAGTGCAAGATTCTCGGTGATGGAATGAACCGGCTTAATGTGGTTTACGCCGGCAACGTGGCCGAGGCGACAATCCTGGCGGTTGACTCCCCCAAAGCCCTCGGGCAAGCCTACAACTGTTGTAACGATGGCGAGATGCGTCAGAAAGAATGGATGAACCTGCTGGCGGCCGAGCTTGGCGCTCCTCCGGTGGCCAGGCACGTGCCTTACAAGGTGGCATATAACGCGGCGTTTCTGATGGAATGTTTCGGGCATCTGTTCCGGACCAAGAAGCCACCGATGGTTACCCGTTACGCCGTATGGCTGATGGGGCGACGGTGTTATTTCAGCGCAGAGAAGGCTCGTCGTGAACTTGGTTGGAAATCCACCGTTTCCTATCAGGAAGGGGTCAAGAAAACCATGGCCTGGCTGAGGGAGCAGGAGGCCGGTCAACGGTAATCGGCGGTATATGCTTTCACCTTCAGTATTCTTTCGTTGATAAGCGTATGTTCGCCCGGGAAGCGATGGTGTCGGTCGGTGGAGAGCGGCGATGGACGAATCTGCCTCAAAGGCCGTTGTTGTGCGCCACGAGGATGAGGCGCTGCGGGAACAGAGTACGTGCGGATGGCGTTATCGGCTGATTAGTCGCGAGGATGCGGTTAAGGGCGTGGCTGCCTGGGCTCACATGGTGGATATAGGCGACGCCAAACCCCATTATCACCGGCAAGGAACGGAAATCTATTATATTCTCGAGGGCGAAGGCACGATTGTCCTGGACGGCGTGGAACACGCCATCCGCCAGGGCAGCATGGTGCATATCCCGCCCGGCGTCGTGCATGGAGCGAAAGGGCGGATGCGCGTTCTGGTAATTGGCATTCCAACTCTTGGCGAGGACGATCTGTTTTTCCCCGGTGGCTCCGAGAGCCCATAGTAGAGCCTGATCCTGCCTTTGTCCGTGTTGAGGATTTCTGCTTGCTGTCGATCCGCAAGGCCGCGCATCATGTCGAACTCGTGTTGGCCGATGGGGGGCGGATTTGACACCCACGTATGCCGGGCTAATATGGATGGCGGGTGGACGTCAGCCGCTGGTTAACCTTTTTGGATTTTCGTGTATATGGAATTGGCACGCCGTGAACGAGGCGATGAACTTTTGCGGCCGGGCGAATTGCTCGGTGTTCGCAAGCGTCTGCGCAACATTGCCTGCAAACATGATCTGTCTACCGTAATCGCCTGCGCGTTTGATCATCGTACGCGGATGCTGCCATTCATCTTCGCAGATATGCGCATGGTGCCGGCCGGCGTTCGAGCCGTGGGGGCCGCTATGTTCGATGCGGGGTTCAGCAAGACCCGTATCGTTCTACAGCAATGGAATCGCAATTTTCGACCAAGCCGGATGCGTTTGGATGGTCGTATCCCGGATTTATTCATGGTTTCGAGCATGCAGATCCATTCGGAGCAATGCCGAGCCCTGATCCGCGATGCCTGTCGGATTGATCCGGCCCATCGGCCGCTGATAATCGCCGGCGGGCCGAAGACCATTTACGAACCATGGGACGTTTTCAGTGCCGATCCGCATGATCCCTGGGCTGCGGATGTGGCCGTCACCGGCGAAGAGTATATCCTGTTGAGTTTGCTCGAATTGTTGCTCTCGATCCGGGCTGGCTCCGAGCCGTTGCGACAGACTTTTATTAGGGCCCGTAACAGCGGTATGCTCGATGAAATCCCCGGGCTGGTTTATGCCCGTGGAGAACGCGAGGGCGTGGCAGAGGAGCTGGTCGATACTGGGATACAACGCCTGCTCGGCGACCTGGACGAGTTGCCCCATCCTGTTCCGGGCTATAGCCTCCTTGAACCGCCCAGCCGCCTGCCGACTCTTGCCTCGCAGGCGCTTTCCATCGGCCGGGTGCGTAAGCATAGCCCAATCGGTTCCCTGGTTCTGACGTTCGGATGTAAATTCGGTTGTCCCTATTGCCCTATCCCCGCGTATAACCAGCGTCAATACCGCGTCAAGAGCGGCGAGCGTATTGCCGACGAAATGCTGCGGCTTTACCGCGAGTATGGAATCAGGTATTTCTTCGGTGCGGATGACAATTTCTTCAACGAACAGGAACGTACGCTCGACATCATGGAGAAACTTGCCCGGGTCAGAGTTGAAGGAACGGAGTGTCGCCATCATTTTCGCTGGGGTACAGAGGTGACGGTGCACGATGCTCTGAAAATGAAGGAACACTTGGCTCTCGTGCGTAAGGCGGGGATTCGTACGCTATGGTTGGGCGTCGAGGATATGACCGGTGCGCTGGTCAAGAAGGGCCAGACCGTGGATAAGACCATTGAAGCTTTCCGCATGCTGCGCGAACGCGGTATATCGCCGATGCCTATGATGATGCATCACGATACGCAACCTTTATATACGCCGGGTCGCCCTTTGGGATTGATTAATCAGGTCAAAATGTTGCGCAAAGCCGGGGCAGCCAGTTTGCAGGTACTGATGATTACGCCGGCGACCGGGTCAAAGTCGTACGAGGAAACCTATAACTCCGGCATGGTCTATGCCCGGGTCGGCGGAAAACGGGTCGAGACGCATATGCTCGACGGCAACTATGTCGTGGCTACCAATCATAAAAAACCCTGGCGTAAGCAGTTCAATATCATGGCGGCCTATCTGTATTTTTATAATCCTGTGCGATTCGCAATTTCGTTGGTTAAGCCTGTAAGTCGAATGTATCTGCTGGATTCGGTGATGCAGTGTGTGGGCATGTTGGGTTTGGCCTGTACCGTCCGGCGGACCTTTGGCTGGGCCTTACGCCTGATGTTCGGAAAAGTTGAGCGTCAGACTGCTCCGCCTATCAGCCGGATTCCCATGCGGGGAGCCAACGGATCCTTAGCCAGTCACGCTCTCCCCGGCACCCCCGAAGCCCCGGGCCCCCGGATCGCTGCCTGTGCTTTGCGGGGTACCCCGGTTGAATGAGTGTTTCGGGGGAGGGTGTGTTACCTGTGGTTTGGCATTGAGCATATCTGTAAAAATAACCAAGCCGGGCGCCGCGCCCGGCTTGGTGCCGCGTAGACTCCACCGCCTACAAAACTTTTATGATTTCCGAGACTCGGTTTCAACGGCCGTGGCCGAATGAGAAGGCAAAGCCTCGGCTGGGCCTGTACCAATTACGATATCTGCCGGAGGAAGCATAAGCAAAATTAAAACCAAAGCTCCGCGGGTAGTAACCTACCGGCTGGGGGGCCACATATACCGGCTGGGCATAATAAACCGGTGGGGGGGACACGTAGACAGGAGCCGGGGCCACGTAAACCGGAGCCCGGTAGACTACCGGTGCCGGCGCGAAAAAGTACTGTGCCTCCGCCCTATCCGCCAAGGCCCCAAAAAACAACCCCGCAAGAACTACGCCACATACAGTCATTTGTTTGTTAGAAGCTTTCATGGCACTGCTCCTTATACGTTTGTCCCATGCGTTCGGTTTGACGATTCTGTTCCTGAACGCTTCATGATTCTAGACAATACCGACAGGGAAAAAGTTAGCTTATGGATAATATTTTTGGAGCGATCTCGTTTATTGAGATAAAGCGTTCTTTGGTAATGACTTACGAAATGATTCGCGTATACCTCGCAGTATGCGCATGAGTTCGTTACGATCTTTCTCACTCATTGCCGCGAGCATTTTCTCGATGTTGCCAAGCTTGATTTCCCGGTAGACTTGATGCATCTTTCGACCGGCGTCGGTCAGCTCTACGTTAATTTTCCTCTTATCTTGTGGGTTTATCTTGCACTGTATGAGTGGCTCTTCGCCTTTGTTCTCCAGAGAGCGAACTATTCGCGACATTTGAGCGGGTAATACCCCGATATAACGCTGAATATCGCCTACGGATTGTGGGCATTGGCGGGTCAATACGTCCAAGGTAAGGAACTCGGTTTCGGTAATTTCCGGCTGCTTCTTGCCCTTGGATTGGCTTTGGATTACCCAGAAATCCTTGGACACTTCCAATACTTCCTCGGCAAACTGTTTGAGTTGTTGAGCTAGCTGAAGGGTTGGCACGAGACGGTCCTTTTTATCCGGCCGCAAAGGCCTGAAATGAACGTACTATCCATAAAGGCTTATACTCTGCAAATATATCGTACAACAATTTGACGCACCAAGCAACACTATTACGAATGAGCGATATTTGCATAGTATATATAATCCTGTAGGGTGAAAGGATTTCATATATTATAGAATCAAGCGTATTTGTAGTGCTGGATTCGGTGATTGATTATACTTGACGCCCGATGGCCTCGTACAAGGGAAGGTATGGCTGATAAGGAATTTGGATGTTTTTTCGGGTGAAATTGGTCCTGTGATTATAATGGCGGCCCTTGTTGTTGGAGAAAAATGATGAGTCGTCTTTTTGAGGATATTACCAAGACTGTCGGCCACACCCCCCTGGTTCGGATCAATAAGCTGATCAAAGTCCCGGCCTTAGTCTATGCGAAACTTGAGTTTTTCAACCCGCTATCCAGCGTCAAGGATCGTATTGGAGTGGCCATGATAGAGGCTGGCGAGGCGGCCGGTGTTATCGATGCCCATACGACACTGGTCGAGCCAACCTCGGGTAATACGGGTATTGCCCTGGCGTTTGTCTGTGCTTCCCGGGGATATCGGCTAATTCTGACCATGCCCGAGAGCATGTCAGCCGAGCGACGCAGCCTGTTGCGAGCCTTGGGGGCGGAACTGGTGCTGACCTCGGCGGCCGACGGGATGAAAGGTGCGATCGCCAAGGCCGAGCGACTGGTCAAAGAAATACCGAACGCGGTAATGCTCCAGCAATTCACGAACCAGGCCAATCCTGATATTCATCGGTGTACTACGGCCGAAGAAATCTGGCGGGATACGGATGGCCAGGCCGACATTCTGGTGGCCGGCGTGGGGACCGGGGGAACGATTACCGGCATCGGCGAAACGCTGAAAAAATACAAAACTTCGTTCCAGTGTATCGCCGTCGAGCCGTTGGATTCGCCGGTCTTGACGCAGGCCAGGGCTGGTGAGGCTTTGCTGCCAGGTCCGCACAAAATCCAGGGTATCGGGGCGGGATTTATTCCCGAGGTGCTGCATATGAATGTCATCGATGATGTGATTCAGGTGACAAGCGAGGATGCTTTCGACTGGGCTCGGCGGGCGGCCAAGGAGGAAGGTATTTTATGCGGTATTTCCTCTGGGGCGGCACTATACGCGGCCGCACAGGTGGCCCGGCGACCGGAAAATGAGGGCAAAATGATTGTCGTTATTCTGGCCAGCTCGGGTGAACGCTATTTGTCCACGCCGTTGTTCGAGGAGGGATGATTTTGTTGGGTGTCCAGTTGGCCAAGAAGCCGAAGAAAACCATCAAGAATGGTCAGCGGATGCGGCGGACATCCTGGAATAAAGAGATCCACATTAGGAAACCCGCTTAGGCCGTTATTGGTTTGCGGGTGATTTATATATGGTCCGCCGGATATGGCACAGGCCCCTACGGCTATGACCAGCTTAGGAGTGGCTATCGCCTCATAGGTTTTCATGAATGCGGTCAGCATATTCTGAGTTAGCGGCCCGGTGAGCACGATTCCGTCGGCGTGGCGGGGCGAAGCTACGAACTGAATCCCGAATCGGCCGATATCGAACACCACCGTCGATAGTACGTTCAAATCAGCTTCGCAAGCGTTGCATCCCCCCGCACTGACCTGTCTCAAACGTAGCGATCGGCCGAACAAGCGGAGTATTCGTTTCTCCAATGCCACGGCCAAAGGTAGTGCTTCGCGGCTTAATATTAAATCCTCTCGCTGACGGGTGGCCAAGCGATAGTCGTTGGTGAAGTTAATAGCCTTTTGCGGACAGACTTCCTCGCAGGCTCCGCAGAAAAGACAACGGCCCATATCCAAATGCAGAGTTTCATCATGGATATTAAGAGCGTTCGTTGGACATGCGTCTATGCAGGAGGCACAGTTCTGGACACAGGCTGAATGCTGGAGAACCGGTCGGCCCCTGAAGCGATCAGGTAACGTAGGCTCTTCCTTAGGATATGGAATCGTTCGATGTTTCTGTTGTTTGCGCGCCAGCAATATGTTGAACATGACCGACTCCTACAAATCGTGCCCGCAATAAGAAAGGTTGAAGCTTTTATTGCACAGGGGAAAATCAGAAATCTGCTGTCCGCGCAGAGCCATGGCCAGCCCCATCCAGTTGTGAAAAGATGGATCGACAACCTTGTATCGCGCAAAACGTCCCGTCTGATCGGTGATCGCGACGTGACATATCTCTCCGCGCCAGCCTTCCACGAGGGACACACCGACTTTGTCCGGTGGCAGTGAGCCGGGCCACCCTTGGATCGGCCCGTCCGGCATGGCTTTTAGTTCCTGAATCAGAAACTCCAGGGAGCGTAGGATTTCGAGCCAGCGCACGTAGGCCCGGCCGAATACATCTCCGCTATCCATGGAGGAGACCGGGATTTGGGCAAATTGATAGATGCCGATCGGAAATTCTTGACGAGCGTCCTGCTCCAGGCCACAAGCCCGGGCCGCCACGCCCACCAAGCCAAGATCATGGCATATTTTCTTTGAAATTGTCCCGGTGCCCTCGAAACGGGCCAGGACTGACTGGGTATTCCAGAGCAACCCGATCGCGACTTCGACATCCTGCCGGGCGTCATGCAGGCGTTTGAGTAATTCCGTGCAACGCGAAGTTTCCAGATCGAAACCGGTTCCACCCAGCCGAATAAGCCTGCGGCCGAATCGGTTGCCACAGATCAAAGCGGTCATGTTTAGGAAGTCGCCGCGGATGCGTCCACAATAGGAGGCCGTTGGTAGATAGCCCACATCGCCGGCCAGTGCCCCCAGATCCCCGGTATGATTCGCCAGTCGCTCCAGTTCGAGAGCAATGCCACGCAAAACCTGCGCGCGAGGGGGAACGAGGCAGTTGTTCAAAGCTTCCAGCAATTGCGTGTAGGCCAGCGTGTGCCCCACGGTAGTATCTCCGGCCAGTGTCTCCAGATAGTGGATTGTACGTTTGTCTGGTCCACCAAGCATTGCCTGCTCTACGCCGCGATGTTGATAACCAAGGGAGATTTCCAGATGATAAACGTCCTCCCCATGACATTGAAAACGAAAATGTCCCGGTTCGATGATCCCCGCGTGCACCGGGCCGACGGCTACTTCGTGGATCCCTTCCCCTTCCATCTGAAAATATTCGGTAACCGCCGGTTCGATTGGCGAGTTCTCCGGGCGTCCCCAGGCATCGTGGCCGTGGCGGGAGGCGGAATGGAAACGAATGGGTTTCAGCCAGGGATGGCCCTCGGGGCGTATCGCCCATTGTTCGGCGATTTCGCGTTCAAACCAATGGGCAGCCGGACATTCGGTAGTAAGGGCGGGATAGGCCTGGTGGACCTTGGTGCGGCACAAGCCGATGGTTCCCTCGCGACCGTCGGCACAAACCGCCATCAGTTCCACTTTGTCCGGATCTGCGGCATATCCGAAAAAGGCAGCCAAGCGAGACCCATGCGATACTTCGGTTATGACCGTTGTCCTGAAGGTGGCGATGTCCAGGAGGGGCACGTTGGCCAGGTCCGTGGCCTGTCCATTGGAGATGGCGAGTAATCCGGTTTTGCTCATGACCCGCCCTCCATCAGGTGAGCCGCTTCTTCAAGAAGTTCGCGGACAAAGGGAGGGATATAGATTCCGAGAACCAGGACCGCTGTCCCCAGGGCAGCGGGGGGCAGAATGGACCATACCGTATCCCTTTCGGTTCGATTGGCCAGCACCGGGGGGGCGACACCTTGGCTCATGGACAGGAAGCTCGTCGACATGGCTATGAAGATAATGGCAAGCAGTACAAGAAACACTACCGCAACCCACGCATGCCCTTGATCGATAGCCGCTTTCAGAATCGTAAATTCACTAAGAAACACGCCGAACGGCGGCGAACCGGTGATTGCCAGCAGACCGGCGATCCAGAACAAGCCGGTTGCCGGAAGCAGACGGGCCAAACCACGCACGTCCCCGCAGGCTTTCGACCGGTAGACTGCTAGTATGTTGCCTGAGAGCAGGAACAGCATGGCTTTGGTCAACGAATGATTGACCGCATGCAACATGGCCCCGAATGATCCGATTCCGCCCAAGCCGACACCCAGAGCCAGAATGCCTACGTGCTCGACACTGGAATAGGCCAACAGACGCTTGTAATCCAGTTGGCCGACGATGAAAATCGTGGCCAGGGCAATTGACAAGAGTCCGAATCCGAGGAGCAATTCCTGGCCGAACGCTGCGCATCCGGCATGGGCGCAAACCTGAAGTATTCGTAGAACCGCCAGGAAAGCGCAATTCAACAGGGCCCCGGACAACAGGGCGGAAACCACCGAGGGGGCCTCGCTATGCGCATCAGGTAACCAGGTATGCATAGGGGCCAGTCCCATTTTTGTGCCATAGCCTACCAGCATGAGGATGAATGCCGCCTGCAACCAGCGAGGATTCAGGGACGAAGCCTGAGTAAGTAAATCTTCCAGATGAAGAGAAATAGCCGTACCTTCGCTGAAGCCGGCCGCCAGCGCGAAATTGCCCATCAGAGCCAAGGCAATACCTACCGAGCAGATCAGCAGATATTTCCAGGTGGCCTCCAAGGAGCGGTGATGTCGATGGTAGAAGATCAAAGGTGCGCTGCTTAAGGTCGTAGCCTCGACCGCGACCCAGAGCAAGCCCAGGTGGGCGCTGACCGTTACCAAGGTCATCATCGCCAAAAATAGCAGAAGACAGCCGGTGAAGACAGCCTCGGGCGTGTTGTCGAACAGGAATCCTTCCT
>JAAYCU010000017.1 GCA_012729595.1 Phycisphaerales bacterium | reverse complement strand
TTGAAGGCCGACCTGCAACGCGCGGTCTGGCGAGAGGCGGTGAACGATGTGGTCAAAGTCAGTCATGAGCGTCCGGTACTCCGCCGCCTGGAAAAGCTCCTGGCGGCATGAAATCGGTCAGTTTAAGAAGTATGACTTAAATTACCCAAGGGGCTCGCATGGGTCGAGAACGGAAGCCGTTCGCGTCGGCGTCTTCGAACTCGCTCTTGGCCGGGTCGTATTTCAGGTTACGCCTGAGCCACATGCAGATGTTCGCAGCGTGTACCGTGGACATCGAGTGGAACATGACCTCGGGGTTGGCCACGGTCGGTTTGCGTGACCGGACGCTGTTAAAGAAGTCTCTGACATGTATCATGGAGTGGCCGACCGGATGGCCGGTACGCTCGACATAGTCCGCGACGATCTTGTCGAAGTCCGCAAGCATTGCCGGATTGGATACATCGGGCTTTTCGTAACCGTCCGCGCATGAAACCCAGCCTTCAGGGCCCTCGAAACTCATGCCGCACGGCCCGCCCCAATTTTCGCGGTGCAGAATCATCTTGGTTCCGTCGGCAAATCTAGTCACCATGCCGTCGCCGGTGTCGTTATCCACGTATTCGTATTCGACCGGCGAGGTGTCAAGGGCATTCAGCCCGGCCTGAGCCTGCGCGAAAGTGTGTGCGCCCCAGTTGCCTATGCAACTGGTGTGGAAATCGTAATGACAGCGCCAGGCTCCGCGTAAATAAGCAGAGTTGAAAGGTCTCCATGGGCACGGGCCCAGCCATAGATCCCAGGCGGTCGCATCATTGGACGGCAACGGTTCGGGCGGGAGCCATTCCATCTTCAATATGGCGGTTTCCCAGGGGGCGATATGGGCTCGGGCGGTATGCACCTTGCCCAAGCGTCCCAACCGGGCCATTTCGATACAATATAAAAACTTGGCATCACTGAGCCGTTGGATGCCGCTTTGATAGACCCGGCCGGTCTGCCTGGCGGTGTCCACGACGGCCTGGCCTTCCGCGATGGTCATACAAGAGGGTTTTTCACTGAACACATCCTTGCCCGCCCGCATGGCCATGATCGAGGCCAATGCGTGCCAGCGGTCGCCGGTGGCGATAAGCACGGTGTCGATGTCGTTGCGTGTTGCGAGAAACTCGCGAATGTCCACATATGTCTTGCAATCGTTATTACCGTATTTCTCGTCCACCAGTTTCTTGGCGGCTTCCTGCTGAGATATTTGCAAGTCGCATATGGCAACACAACGGACATCATCCTCCTTCATCATGCAATTAAGGACATATCGGCCGCGATCCCCTATGCCGATGCAGCCGAGTAATATTTTCTCGCTCGGTGGGACTGCCCCGTTACGACCCAGCACCGAAGCCGGCACGATGTACGGCGCGGCCAGAACACCGCCGGCCACGGCCGTCTGCTTAAGCATCTGCCGTCGACTCACTCCGCGCCTATTCAATTCTGCCGATGAACTTTTTGTTTGCCCCATTTGATGATCTCCCCGATTTTGTGTGCGTTGTTTTAGTGACAAAAAGGATCGTACCATACGTATTCATGCAGGGCAACGCTGGGCATGTAAGCAATCCGGCATGGTATGCTTGGCAAGGATTCATTAATGGAGCCCGGGGCCTGTTTACAGCAAAGCCGTACTGAAATAACGCTCAGCGCGATCTGGCAGAATGGTAGCAATGTTCCCCTTGATACGCTTTGCAAGTTGCCGTGCGGCCCATACATTGGCTCCCGAAGAAATCCCCACCAGCAACCCGTAATCACGTCCGAGTTTACGAGTGGTATCGATGGCGTCCTCGTCGGTGACCTCGATGACTTCGTCCACCAGGGATATGTCCAGCACGGCAGGAATAAACCCGTCCCCGATCCCCTGGATCTGGTGCAGGCCCGGCTCATGGCCGAGCAGAGCGGACACGTTCTTCGGCTCGACGGCGACTATACGCACACCCGGCTTGTGTTCCTTGAGAAACTTGCCGATGCCTTGCAAGGTGCCTCCGCTGCCCACCCCGGCCACGAAGCAGTTCAGGTCGCCTTCCATCTGACGCCACAGTTCCATCGCGGTTTGTTCGTAATGTACGCGTGGGTTGTCGGGGTTCTCGAACTGCTGCGGCACGAATACGCGCGGATCCTCGGCGGCCAGTTGGCGGACGCGCTCCACGGCTCCCCCAAGACTTTCTTTGTCAGGGGTCAGAATTAAATCAGCCCCTAACGCTTTGATCAGTTTTTTACGCTCCTCGCTCATGCCTTCCGGCATTACTATTCGTACGGAATAGCCCTTGAGTCGGCCAACCAAGGCCACTCCGATCCCCGTATTCCCGGAGGTCGGCTCGACGATGATCGAGTCTCCTTTAAGTCGTCCATCGCGTTCGGCGCCTTCCAGCATGGCCAAGGCTACCCGGTCCTTTATGCTGCCCCCTGGGTTGAGGAACTCGGCTTTGGCGTAGATGTTCTGCCCCTTGAGCCTGAGCAGCGGAGTATTGCCGATCAGATTGAGAATGTTGTCGGTAAGCATGAATCTGACTCACATCGTAAGTGCTATCGAAAGACCGTCGGGTATCCTACCGTAGTATCCCGGTACCGCCAAGGGGTCTTTGCACATCCCCAGCGATTGCCCTGAACGGGTGACCGACGATGCCCGCACATTGTGTAGACATGTGTTTCGCGTTGTTACCGCTTAACCGGAATAATCATTGACGAGTGAAGCCGGCAAGGGCGGCCCTGATTGGTCAATTGTTGATTGAACGAAATACTGCTGATGCGATAGTGCCGGTGCCCAATAGGCCCAGATGCATCATACGTGTCCTTGGCACGGCGTGTGCGCAATGAATGCCATGGAAGGGCCCGGGCATGCAATCACGGATGGCCGTGTCGGGATACCTCCGCGATAACCTCGGCCGATCCATCCGGGTGAAAAACGGTGGGTAGGTAGCGAACGCCACTCAGGCGCCCCTCAATGCGTCTGTGTCCTGATTGAGGACATGGTGTTTCGGCCCATGTGATTTTCGCCAGCAGGTTACGGGTCGCCACGATCCGCGCGGCCCGCTCGGCCATCAACCGAGCTCGGACTCCACGATACCTGTCCGGTGATCGGCCAATACCATTGGCCCGTACCACGGGCTGGTCCGCAGGCATGAGGTCTTGTGCGGCCGCCATCCTTGGTGGTACCGCCCATAGTCCCGAACAATTGATTATCATAATGAGTGTGGCTGTTAACATGTCAGCTCCTGATCGCCCTAACCCACTTCCGAGAGTATTTGAAAGACCTGTATATTAGTAATGACACCATAAACCCGGATTTCCCAGATGACACTTGCAGCGGCGTATAATGAGGTGACGATTTCCCCAATGAATACAGGTGAAAATGAACCTCAAGCCGTTAAAATCAGGAGAATCCAATGGGTGAAGCACGCAAGGA
>JAAYCU010000207.1 GCA_012729595.1 Phycisphaerales bacterium | reverse complement strand
GCTGGCCAGAGGCGATAAGCTCATAGTTGATCCAGCCGAAGCTGAAGCCCTTGTCGCCTTCGGTCGAGCTGGTCATGACGCGGCCCTGGTAGGCCGGCACGACGGCGATAGCCGCCGGCCCATCCGGGGCCGTCAGCACGAACGCATCAGCATGTTGTTTGAGGAATGCTACATCCTGTCCGAAATTACGCTCGCCAGCCATCTTGACCTCCGTCGATGAACATCCTGCAATTGCAGCGATGACACTCAAAACGCCTAATGATAGGGTTTTCACGTTAGATCTCCTGTGCTCATTGCCAGATCGTGCATTACACCGAAAAATCCTAACGCACTCAACCTGAGAATGCAATTCAAATCAGGGCAATTCCTTCGGCCGGCCCATCAATTCATGCCGGAAAGGACGCAAGGTTTGAGGGGCTGATTGTGGTCTATCCGGGTTGTGATACAATCAGTCGGTTTGCTACGCCGCCTTAACCATTAAGTACCGGCCGGGAGCATTTCCTGGGCTTAATACGGTCTTGATCGGCGAGAGCGGGTGGTGGTAATTTCTGACTCCAATCTACAATGGAGGATCAATGCGATGAGTAATACCAGCATGCTTCGGTGGTCACGAGCGATGTGGGCGGTATTCTTCTGCGGATATGGCGCAGCTTACGCTGAAAGAGTGCATGTCAATCCTCTTGACGCGCATCATCCAATTTCACCCTACATATATGGGCAGTTTATAGAACATCTGGGCCGGTGCATCTATGGGGGTATCTGGGCGGAAATGCTGGAGGATCGCAAGTTTTATTATGCGGTTGACGGCCAACAGCCCGGGTGGAGCAGGCACAAGGGGAAACAAGTCTCCTGGAAAGGCGAAGGGATACCCTATGAAATCCTGGTTGCCTCGCCGTGGCAAATCCTGGGACCAGCCGCGGCAGTTACTATGAATACGGTCGAACCGTTTGTGGGCGATCACGAACCGGTAATCGTATTGGACGGCTCCGCGGACGTGCGCGGTATATATCACCCGCGTCTTGCGCTAACCAAGGGCCGTAATTATGTGGGATATGTTATTTTGAGAGCCCAAGGAAAGGTCGGCCGAGTCGAGGTGGCGCTTCAGTGGGGGAATAGCGCAGCGGCAGAATCCGTGTCCGTCTTAGAGCCCCCGGGGGAGGTATTTGCCAAACAAGTATTTTCCTTTACTGCGGGGGCAAATACAGGCGAGGGAAGACTGGTTATCCGGGGTGTTGGGCAAGGTTCGCTTCATGTGGGGACGGTCTCGTTAATGCCGGAAGACAACGTGGAAGGGTTTCGTAAGGACACCCTGACCCTGCTACGCGAGTTGAACTCGCCAATATATCGCTGGCCTGGAGGCAATTTTGTGAGCGGCTACGATTGGCGTGACGGGGTTGGAAACCGCGACCAACGTCCCCCACGCAAGAATCCGGCCTGGACAGGCATCGAGCATAATGATGTGGGTATTCACGAATATATGCGGTTTTGTGAACTGATAGAGACTGAACCGTTTATCGCGATTAATACCGGCTTGGGCGAGGTGGCATCCGCGGCGGAGCAGGTGCTCTATCTTACCGGTGCCGCGGATACGGTCGAGGGGGCTAAGCGTGCCGCAAATGGACGGACTCAGCCTTGGGACATCCAGTGGTGGGCCATCGGTAATGAAATGTATGGTGATTGGCAGCTCGGTCACATGCCGCTCGATGAGTACGTCATAAAACACAATGCCGTAGTGGATGCGGTTAGGGCAGCTTCACCAGAAGCGAAATGCATCGGTGTAGGCAGCGTGGGTAAATGGAGTGAAACCATGTTGACCCATTGCTCGGATCATATGGAACTGCTCAGCGAGCACCTTTATTGGCAGCGCAAGGATGATGTTGGGGAGCATGTGCAAGTTGCCGTGGACCAAGTCGAACAAGTCGCGGAAAAGCATCGCGGATATCGCTCTACTATTCCGGGGCTGGCGGCGAAAGATATCCGCATAGCCCTTGATGAATGGAATTACTGGTATGGACCTTATCTGTATGGCGAGTTGGGTACACGTTATCACCTGCGCGATGCATTAGGCTGTGCGGCCGCGTTGCACGCCATGTTCCGTAACAGCGACCTGTATTTCATGGCCAACTACGCCCAAACGGTAAACGTTATTGGTGCCATTAAAACCACGGGAACCACCGCGTTCCTGGAGACTACCGGGCAGGTGCTCAAATTGTATCGCCGACACTTCGGGAGTATTCCTGTCGAGGTGCGGGAGGACATTGCTGGGGTAGATATCGTTGCGGCCTGGACGACTGACCGTGACGCTTTGACCATTGCCGCCGTGAACACTAATGGAAATACTGTGGCAGCTGCCCTGGATGTTGCGGGTATTGAACTTCCGGAGGCGGTGGATGGATGGGAGATTCGACACCATGATCCGGACGCATACAACGATGAATCTCGCCCTGACAATGTAGTGATTAAAAAGATTTCCCTGAAGCTGGATGCTGGACGCATGAACTTGCCGCCATATAGCGTGACGATGGTTCGGGTACCGGTTCGTAAGTGAACGTCTTTTCTGGAAAGGTGCGATGCATGAAAGCATATTTATTTCGCTGTTTGATAGTATGCTTAATCCCTATATTGTCCCAGGGGGCTGAAATCGCCCAGGAATCACCCCGGCTGCGTGAAGAGCGGATGCAATGGTGGCTTGAGGCCCGGTTCGGAATGTTTGTCCATTGGGGTCTATACTCTTTGGCTGCCCGCCATGAGTGGGTGCAGAACCATGAACGTATTTCCACAGAATCCTATCAGGTGTACTTCGATCACTTCGACCCCGACCTTTATAATCCTCAGGAATGGGCCAAAGCCGCCAAGAGTGCGGGTATGCGCTACTTTGTCATAACAGCCAAGCACCATGACGGATTTTGTCTCTGGGATACCAAGTTTACCGATTACAAGGTAACGAATACGCCCTACGGCAAAGACCTGATCGCACCGATGGTCGAGGCTTTTCGTTCCGAAGGGCTGCGCGTTGGATTATATTACTCGTTGCTCGATTGGCACCATCCGGACTACACCGTGGACTGTTGCCATCCCATGCGCGACAACCAGGAGGAGCGGGCGAAGAATCAAGACCGTGATATGAGGCGTTATGTGGATTATGTCG
>JAAYCU010000206.1 GCA_012729595.1 Phycisphaerales bacterium | reverse complement strand
ATGACGCACAAAATGCGGCATTCATGGCTAACAGCTATCTACATGAGGTGTCCGACTTGGGCTACCCATTGCCGGGCGAGTACGCCGAACCGTCTTATCGTGGGTGGACGAAGGAAGACGAAGCGGAGACTACTGCGGAGTTTGTCGCGTTCTTACGGCATTGGCGCGAGCGAGTGCTGCAAGCCCTGGAAGAACAAAATCGACCGGATGGAGAAACGCGAGTCTGCTGAGTAATCGAATCGAAACACAAGACAGGAGTGCGTCGAATGACTCCAGTTCCGACATACGACTTGCTGCGGTCGCTCGGGTTTGTGCCCAATCCGAATCTGATATCCGATAGGCCGGGCGGCCTGACTTTTGATTTTGGCAATTTCACGTTGGATGCGATTTGTACGATAAGTCGTTTCTATGAGGAAATCGTGATGCTCTTGGGTGTAATGCAGTCTGAGCGAAGGCTTTGCAAGGTGCGTTCAGAGATGCCCCGAACTTTCGAGTCCCGAGAACAGGGTATTGCGTGGATCACCTGGTGCCTCGACCACCACGCTCCTGGTAAGAAGTTTATACCCGCACGACCAGTCAACTGGCTAACCATTGGGCGGCAAAACACCGATCTGCTACCCTGGGAACGACAACGGATCATTCGCGAGATGGAACAGGCGGCCTACGCGGCACGACCACACTGCCGAGTGCAGCGAGACTTCGCGCGGGTGGGGCGGCGTCATTTGGCGGAGTTGCTGGCCGCGTCGGCCGACGATGCACCCGTCACGTTCGAGTTCGATGGTGAAGTGCTGTTGATTCACGTTCTGGATCAAGCGACGGCAATGCCCGCGAATGGAGACCCGTGGCCGGAGCGGTTCTCGATCCGCGCGGGTGCGATTCGCAATCTGCCCAAGCGGTTTATGAATGATCCGGTCGAGTTCGGCATTTGGAATGGATCGATCGACATTGACCGGTGTCGGTATAAGGACAATGCCAGCGACCGAAACGGGAGCGTGCCAGAGTGACGGCACGTCGGGGTGACGCTGTGTCAGTGCGTGCATGGGGCGCGGTGTCACTCAACGGATTGACGGGAATCGTCGAGGCGACGTAGCCCAGGGCAAACCGGCGACACCTTTACGCTGCGGGATCGGATGCGTTGAGCCGCCGTCTTCGCCGTCCGCTGGCCATCAGGGCAATCACACCGGCGGCAAGCAGGGCGAGAGTGGAGGGCTCGGGGACGGTTGCCACGCGGAAGCCAATGAGGCTACCCTCGTCCGCCGGGTCGAGGCCGTTGCGGTACGCGCCATGCAAGTACTTCGAAAGGTCGTTGCGCCAACTGCTGCCGCGCAACCCACGAGACGAACCGATCGCTGTCTCGTTCCACTCCCACAGGTTGCCACCCTGGTCGAACGTGCCGTAGGGGCTCTCGGAGTTCTCGAACTCGCCTACCTCGGTCGTGTAATACGGACCATCGCTCGTGTAACGGTTGAAGTTCGCGTTGTTGCCCGGGTCGGGGGCGAGCAGTTGGTTGCTCGGCACGGCGTTCGTACCGGTCGGATAGTCCCAGTAGTTGCCCGTTGCGCCGTCGTTCTTGTGATACGCCGCTTTGTACCATTCGTCCTCGCTGGGAACCCACCACTTGGCGTCCGGCTGTCGTGCGAACGTGGTTTGGTTGCCGATGTTGATGTACGCGCCGCTTTCCGTGTCGCCGTCGCCCTGGCCGTTGTGCAGCCAGTT
>JAAYCU010000205.1 GCA_012729595.1 Phycisphaerales bacterium | reverse complement strand
TCCAGTCAAGTTTGTCGGGCTGGGCGAAACCCCGGAAGACATCGAACCTTTCGACCCACAAATGTTCGTACAAGCCTTGTTCGCCGACCAGGAAGTCCCGAAGTCAGCCTGATTCGCCCGGGCCAGCAGGTGATTCCGTCGACCCAGTTCCCCTGCCGTATCGCACGTCGATGATATCTTATACCTCGTATATAATGTGGCAGAGATCGGGTTGCATATTTCCTGACCAAAGGTCTTGGGAGATGCGTCCGTTTTGTGTTATCATGCCGCTCCATGAGCCAGAAAAAAATCAAACGAGCCCTTATCGCGGTTTTTGACAAGACGGGAATAGCCGATTTCGCCCGGACCCTGGTAGAGGAATTCGGGATCGAGATCATCAGTACTGGCGGAACGGCCAAGCATCTGAAAGAGACTGGCATCACGGTGACTATGGTCGAGGAGGTGACCGGTTTTCCCGAAATGCTGGACGGGCGGGTCAAGACCCTGCATCCAAAGATTCACGCGGCCATCCTGGCCGACCGGGACAAACCGGAACACATGCGTCAACTGGCCGAACAGGGTATCGAGCCGATCGATATGGTCGTGGTCAACCTGTATCCGTTCGAAAAGACCGTGGCCGATCCCAACTGCAAGTTTGAAGACGCCATTGAGATGATCGACATCGGCGGGCCGTGTTTGCTGCGGGCTTCGGCGAAAAATCATAAGGATGTCATCGTCGTTCCCGATACGGCCTCCCAGGACACAATTCTTGCGGAATTGAAAGCGCAGGGCGCAATCTCGGCAGGTACACGCTGCCAGTGTGCCGCGAGAGTGTTTGCCGCGACCTCGGGGTACGATACGGCAATCTCCGATTACATGAGTGGCGGCGACAGCGGTCAGCTTGCGGCTAACCGGATTTGCCGCCTGCATCGCGAGGCAACCACGAAATATGGTGAAAATCCCGCGCAATCGGCGGCGGTCTATTCATTCCGCCACCCCTATCAGGTCGAAACGAATCTGTTATTCCACGCTGAGTCCGGAACGAACCCACTGGTGTCTGGCGAGGAGATGTCGTTCAATAACTACGTGGACGGAGATGCTGCATTGGCATTGGTGAAGGAGCTGACTCTTGCATCTTTGTCTAAATACACGGTTGCGTTTATCAAGCATACCAATGCCTGCGGGTGTGCGATCGGGGACGATCCGGTGGACACCTATCGGCGGGCCTATCTGGGTGACCCGATCGCGGCGGCCGGTGGCGTGTTATGCATGAATACCCCGGTTACGAAGCAAATCGCCGAAGTGGTCATGAACACCTTCCCGACTTGGGGCAAGGCTGCCGGGGCGGCGTTTTTCAAACTGGATGTGTGGATTGCGCCGGGCTTTGACGACGATGCGGTCAAGTTGATTACCACGCCGACCGAGAAGCGCAAATGGGGAGCCACCTGCCGTTTGCTGACGGTCGGTAAAATGGAGACTGCACCGGACGAGAAGGAACTGGATTATAAGAGGATCACTGGCGGAATGCTGGTTCAGACCCGCGACCTGCTCGGGCTGAACGAGGGACAGTGGAAGGTGGTCACGAAACGAAGGCCAACCGAGCAGGAAATGGCCGACCTGCGTTTCGCCTGGCTGGTCTGCAAGCATACCAAGAGTAACGCGATTACCATCTGCCGAGACAACATGCTGCTCGGTGGCGGCGCGGGGCAGATGAGCCGGGTCAAAAGCTGCGATCTGGCGATTCAACTGGCCCGGGAGAACGGCCACGGCGACCGGCTTGCCGAGGCGGTAGCCGCCGGCGATGCGTTTTTCCCTGTGCCCGATGGTCCGCAGAAACTGATTGACGCCGGAATCACGGCCATCATTCATCCCGGCGGCGGCAACCGCGACGCGGACACCGTAGCTCTCTGCGATGAGGCCGGGGTGGCTATGATCATGACCGGTACTCGGCACTTCAAACACTAAAGCGGTCAGTCCAAACGACGGGCTTTCTTAATGACCGGCGGCTCGACCGGCTGGGATTTTTCTCGCGGGTTCATGAAACTGGCCTTCGTCTCGATATTTTTAATGCGTTCGACGACATCCATGCCTTCGATGACTCTGCCGAATACGCAGTAACCCCATCCGTCAAAGCTTGGGTAGTCGAGATTAGCATTGTCTGCCACGTTGATAAAGAACTGGGCTGTGGCCGAATGCGGAGCAGAGGTACGGGCCATGGCAATGGTTCCGGGGAGGTTTTTCAACCCGTTGTTTGCCTCATTCTTGATCGGTTCGAGTAACCCGACGGTCTTCTGCCCATCCCGTCTGGCGGCGTTAAACCCTCCGCCCTGAATCATGAAAGTAGAAATAACCCGATGGAAAATCGTCTCATCGTAGAAACTCGCCTCCACGTAGTGCAAAAAGTTTTTCACGGTGATAGGGGCCTTGTCCGGCTCTAATTCCAGGACGATCCGGCCCATCGATGTGTCCAGTTCGACGCGGGGTTTCGCATCAGCCGGTCGGGTTGCAGGCTGGGTAGCCGGGGCGCTCGCGGTCGTAGGATGTCCCGGTGCCCGTTTACATTCGGTGGACGAGCATGCGGGCTGGGTTGTGCCAACGGTCTCGGACGGTTTAGTGCCTTCCGCGTAACCTGACCAGACGACCACGGACCAAGTTAAAGCCGCAACGCATCCAAGGTAGATCATTTTTCGGGACATTTCTTACTCCATTCCAGATCGCCAGCATAACGTTCTATTGTTGTGGACAGTGTAATCCGGATCGGCCAGAGTGCCAATCGCTTCGGCTCGCCAAAGCTGGCAGGGGGTCCAGCAACAGATTATGGCGATTAAGCCGCCTTGGACGCCCAGAAGGTGGCCCACTGATCGCTGTACAGCAGACAGCACAGGCTGGCCAGCCTGTCCGCATTCTCCGCCCGCCAGCGCGCCCCGTTACACTTGAGCCGCCGACCGACGACCGTTTTGCAGGCTCCCTCGACCATGCCGCTGCCGATCGGCAACCCAATAATTCCTTCAGCCGATCCCGGGCCACGTCGAACGACCAACTGCTGCCCGCCAACGTTACCATCCGGTGAGCCTGCTTGCGCGTCAAGCGCACGAGAAAACCCTGCCCTCAACCGAAAGCAGGGTTATTCGACATACATGTCGAGGAGCTGTGACTAATGGACTCTTAATCGTTGGGAACAATGGCCCCTGTCGGGCACTCGTCCACGCACACGCCGCAGTCCGCGCACTTGTCTGCCTCAATGATATACTTCGGATCGCCTTCTTTGATGGCCTCCGAAGGACAGACTGGAATACACGCACCGCACATCTGACAATCGTCGGTGATTACATAAGCCATTCTTTGACTCCTTACTGGAAAACCAGCCGATCGAACCACGCCGTCGAGGTTTCGGCTTGCTTTGTTACTGATTCTAGTAAATCAATTACGCGCTGTCCACTCTCCCATTATGGAATCCACCACAGCGGGTGTGGCCAGGGATTTTGGCAAGCGAGCAAAGATGCAATACTGCTTTGGGATATTCCATAAACAGGGCCGCGAGACGACGAATTGATGCCTCGGGGGAGCGTTCTTTCTGTAAAGCCTGGCTACGATTCGTCGGTGCCGCCCAAGTTAATGGCCACACCCACCACAGCCCCGAAACCCTGTCCCGACAATTATAAGCAGTATTCGTACTACGACGATGCGATATCATCCATCAAACGTATCATCTTTGACCGATAAACCAAAAGCTGTCCGAAATTGCGACAAGGTTGGCCAACGACGAGGGTAGAAATTACCAGCGAGGTTACCTCATGATAAAACAAACCATCGGCATCGTCTCGACCCTTGCGATGGGGTTGCTCTGGGCCTCCGGCTGTTCTCCGGTACGGGTCAAGCCCGAGCAAACCCAATCCTCACCAGTATTCAAGAAACTCGTGACTACAACCCACAGCTGGGATGGGCAGGTGCTGCCCACGTATCCCAATGGACAACCCGAAATATCAATTCTGCGCATTATCATACCCGCAGGGGCCCGCCTGAAAACCCACTTGCACCCTGTAATAAATGCGGGCGTGCTGCTCCGCGGACAATTGACCGTCGTGAGCGAGGACGGAAAGACGCTTCATCTCCGAGCCGGAGATCCTATCGTCGAGCTGGTGCAGACTTTGCATTACGGGGTTAACCAAGGCGGTAGCCCTGCCGAGATTATCGTGTTTTATGCCGGTGTAACAGGATCGCCGATAACCCTGGTCGAACCGTAAACGAGCGAAGCGATCAGGCATAAGCAAGCAGTGCAGAATTCATATAGAACTTAACAATATGCACAATTCGCCACGGTTTGATTCCCGTTAGAAACCGACCTACCATGTTGGTATTAACTTAAACTGACCGATTTCATGCCGCCAGGAGCTTTTCCAGGCGGCGGAGTACCGGACGTTCATGACTGACTTTGACCACATCGTTCACCGCCTCTCGCCAGACCGCGCGTTGCAGGTC
>JAAYCU010000204.1 GCA_012729595.1 Phycisphaerales bacterium | reverse complement strand
AGCGTGCCGGGCGTGGAAGCGATCTTGGCCTTGCGGGCCCTGTGGTTATCCCAAGATGAACGTTGGCAAGGTTATTGGGAGACCCGTCCAGCCTACTTGAAGGCCGCCTAAACTGTCACGGACCCATCGTAATGTATCCGTTACGCGGCATTAAAGCGTAGAGCAGTCCGGGAGAAACTTCATGGGTAAATACCCATAGGGCTATTTCCGGGAACCGGCATTAACGTATCCGGCCTATTCTTCGGGGTATGATTTTGGTCTGCCATATGCGTAATCTGGGTGCGGAGGATGGGAGCCAGCCATTCGGCGACAAACTTGCGGTCCGCCCAGCCCAGATGCCCGCCGCTATGCCCCGACTCGGCCATTTTCGGCGTGTAACGCTGCTGATGAAGCCTGGTCCGATAAAGCTCCCGCCCTTCCTCGCTCAGCCCGTAAGGCACCTGAAAGCCGACGGCCCCGGCCGCCGAGGTATGTTCGCCGTCGATGGTTCCGACGATGGTGGTGCCCGCCCCGAGAAACCCGAGATCGCGCCGCGAATAGTAATTATAAATACCGTACTCCGTCCGCCGCAGGGCCCGGGACAGGTCATAAGTCGGGGCGAGGGCCGGGGCCAGCAGGATCGCGCTGGCAATCCGACGCTGAGGCGGCAGGGCTTCGAGGGTGAATACGGCCAGGCCGCCACCGCCCGAGTGGCCGATCAGGTGCACCGGGCGGTTGGGATATTTATCCTGATAATCAATGATCATCTGGGCCACCCGTCGGGCCTGCCGCTGGTTGCGCGATTCGGCCCGCATCGTAACCGGGAAAAGGAGCAGGGTGCCGGGCGTCCAGTCGTGAATCTTGATGTAGGAGCGAACGCCACCATCGTCTAGCCCCCTGGCGATATTCACATTGAGGAAGCTTTTACCTTCGATACCCGGCAGAACGACAACGTAACCTTTTTCGAGGCGATCGGCCGTTTGAAGCTTGGAAGTGCTGCACCCGGGTAATAAAGCCACGGGAATCAACACACCAACCGCTCCGATCAACGCGGAAAGATACCCCCGGGCCACGACCCAGACCGGCAGAGTTTCGGGAACGTCCTTGTCAGGCAATTGCTGTTTTTCCATGAGTCCGGTTCACCTGCAAACGGCGATCGGTCAGCGGCGTCAAGAGGTCGGATGATACCATAACAAACATTATCCACAAGCCTATAGTCGGTCGGATCGCGTACGTCTAGTTATCGGTCGGTACTATGTTTTTCTACAGGCAGGGTTGCTCAAGCAATAGCAGAGTTCCGGTATGGAACCATCATCCGGGTCGAGAGGACCATTTCCTTGCTTATAAGCTGTAAGGGGGCTGGTATTCGGAAAGAGAACCATGAAGACGTTCTCGACGGATTCAGCCCAGCCTTCGGTTGTGCCGGGAAAAGTCCCTGAAATATGGGCATGACAAGCTTCTTGGCGAACGTGGGGGCTACCAGCCAGGCGGTTATGAGATGGCCGTAAAAAACCCCGTGGCTCCCACCAGGGGAGCCACGGAGCCGTTGAAAGGGGACACGACAGCTTCCAATCTATTTGTAGAATTGCTAACCTCGAAAAGCAAATATTATTCGATAAATAAACGTTTTTTCTCGGCATAGGCAAGCGTATTGGGGTTATTACCCACCCACCCATGCACTGACGATGTACATTTACCACCGGAAACGCATAAACATGTTTCAATTATGGGACATAATAGTGGCCCATTATCCCGCCATATCACGACACCTTGACCCTTGGTACTATTGTTCAGGAAAGTCGTCCACTACGAAGAAAGGCGATAAGCAACCAGATACCCATGATGCCGGCCACGAGATACCCGATCATCCCGAGGGCCTGGATAGGAAGGCCAAACACCGGGGTGTTATTACCACTACTGACTACCCAGGAACTGCCCACGATGACCGCCCCGATGATCACCGAAAACCCTAACCGATTACTGGCTCGATCGATCTCATTAGCCAGATAATCGAGGTTCTGATGACGAATGTTAACCTGCCATTTGCCACGGGCCATGCGCCGCGAAATATCCCTAAGCAATCCAGGAGCGCTTTTCAGGATATTGATCATGTGCCATCCGGAAATCAACGCTGACTTGGCCATGCGGGCAGGGGTCAACCGCTCCATGATAAGGGTGCGAAGCTTGGGCTTGACCAGGGCAACCAAATCCAGCTTGGGATCGAGCTGCAGGCTGATACCACCGATGCAGATAAGAGCCTTTCCGAACAGCACGAATTCTCGCGGCAAGGTCACATCGTTGCGACGGATCAGGTTGTTGACCTCGTAATACATGGCCTGCATATCGAAGCGTTCGAGGGGCAACCCGTAATACTTCTCGATGGCCTCCATGAATTCACGGCGCAGCTGGGCTCGATCGGTCGCCTCGCCCAGGGCATTCATATCCGCCAGGACTTCCACGATTACTTCCGGCTCACGATTGAGGGCTCCGGCCAGGGCGATCACCAGATGGCCGAGCAGCACGTCGTCGATGCGGCCGGTCAGTCCGAAGTCTATGATCCCGATACGCGCGGGAGCCTCTATGAGCAAATTGCCTGGATGCGGATCGGCATGAAAAAGCCCTATCTCGAAAAACTGGCGAATGAAAGCCTGCATCAGCCGGCGAGCCAGCAGCGGCCGGTCGATACTTGGATCATCGGTCGCCAGGATTTTTTGCATGCTGGTCCCCTCGATCTCCTCCAGGGTCAGCACACCCGGACCGGTCAATTCCCAATAAACCTGAGGGGCACGAAAATACGGGTCCGGCCCGTAAGCTTCGGAGAAATGGGAGATGGTGGCCGCCTCGTTGATAAAATCCATCTCCCGCAGCAGCTTGGCCTCGAACTCATCAACAATCATCCTGGGCTGGAAGGGTATGGCATCCGGCATCATGCGCTCGGCCAGCTCGGCGATCCAGCGGAGAATGGTCATGTCCAGGCGTACAACGTCCTCGATGTCCGGCCGCTTGACCTTGACCACCACCCGTCGGGCCGACTGCTCGCCAACGTCTTTGATCGTGGCCCGATAAACCTGGGCGATGGATCCACTGGCGAAAGGTCTGCTTTCGAAAGACGCATACCCCTCTTCAACCGTTATACCCAGATCCGCGGCGATCATGCGACGGGCGACGGCCGTATCGAAGGGCGGAACTTGGTCTTGGAGAGTAATCAGTTCCTTGATGATGTCCGGAGGAATAAGGTCCGGCCTGGTGGAGAGCATCTGCCCGAGCTTAATGAAGGTCGGGCCGAGCTCTTTACAGACCTGGACCAGCCTCCGCCCCAAGGCTTGTTCCGGATCGGCGGCGGGCTTGGCGGGCAGCCGGCGCCAGCGCTTGGGCAGCGGAACATAGCGGTCCAAATGCAGGTTTTGCACCAGGAAACCAAACCCGTGGTGACTCAACACCCGAGCGATGGTTTGCACCCGCTGGATACTGCGAACCGTTCTGGGCAACCGGAATTGCACGATCCAAAGGATACTAAAAACCCGTCACGGGTCAAATCCATAAAACGGGCAGGACCAATGGCCGGCCGGGGCGATGACGGTTCGGTGGGGTACCGGCTCCCAAGCTAGTGATCAAGTTATCATAAGGTTCAAGCTGAGGGGTATCAGACACGCTTTCGAATGGATCGTCGCATAACCGCGTAAACCGAATAGGAGCCCGGTACCGATAATACGCCACCTGTACTGGCAATAGAATCCTGAATTGATCGAACGACCCCTATCCGTCGCCGGAGCCAAAATGGCATTCACCAGCCACAAAAGATCTGCCCGCCAACGTCTCTATGACCTCCGATATCAGTAAAACCCAAACCCCCGAGGGCTCCGGTTGAACCCTCGGGGGTTGTGACATCGACGTTGATTTCAAGTTGCCCCGCTTTAATCGTTTTGCGGACAACCTCCGTCAGGAATAAAATCTTCCCAATCACTGGCGTAGCAAGCGGCCACCTGCCCGAAGGTTCCGTTGGGTAGCCCCAATTCTTCCACGAGATCGTCCAGTAAATCGTGACACGGAGTACCCGGAGTCGTGAAGCAGCTCTGAGCCTGCCCCCCGATACCTTCATCGCACGCACATTGAGCCAGGCAATCGAGCCAATCGTCAAATACGCCCTGCTCAATCAGCGTGCATCCCTCTTCATTCACGACATTTTCGAACGTGATGCAAGCTAATGTGGTTTCACCCAAGTCTTCGGATTCCGGGCATACGTCAAAGCAATCCAGTACTCCGTCCCCGTCACCATCCGGAGTGGTGCATACGCCCTCGACACAACACAGTCCGTCGCAATCCTCGTCAACCTCGCACGCAACCACGGGAATGCACTCATCGTTTTCCTCGTCGCAGAGCTGCTCCGGACACGGATCCTCACCCGGTTTGCATACACCGTCATCGCACCATTCTTCGCCGTTGCAAAATATCCCATCGTCGCAATTGATAAGCGGTTTCGGGACGCATTTGCCATCTTCGCATACGTTTTCCCAGCAGGGATCTTCATGCTCAGGGCATGAATTCAGATCGCTACATTCCGGTTCGCCATTGCACGAAAGCGCGTCTTTGTCGATTTCAATGGCGTCTGCAGGATAATCATTCACGATCTGGCCGTCACAGCTCTCGATGAACTCGACACCGAGTATGGTGTACCCTATTCCCTTAGACATTATCAGGCTTTTTTCACCATTACTGTTATCCAATTGCGTGTTGAGCTCGAAGGCCAGGAAATCGGCCGGTGCGAGATTGTCACCCCCCAACCCTCCATGTTCGAGGCAAACATTCAGGGGCAGATCCACCACCACCATAATTCCATCATCCGCAAGAGAGGGCATTTTGATATAGCGCACGTTGTTGGGGGTCCCATCATCCTCGAGACCGTAGTCCTCAATCGGTCCGCCATGTTTGAGACGGAACATGTCAAGACGGAACACAAAACAATCGCCCTCTCCTTCTTTCCAGAAGAACAACCGCATGGTAATCGGATTTTGCGATCCACCCTCAGCTACACATTCGCCTTCCGAATCGCGCTTATTCCCGCCATGGTTACAGTAGTTGTAGATATTCGGGACGGCAAAGCGATAGGCAAACCTCCCCAGTATGTCGTTGCCCACATCCCCAAGAAACGGCGAGCGGATAGGTATCGGCGTGATGATCACAGGATTAAGTTCATTACTTAAAGCCGGGACCGCTTGCGCCTTAGCAGTGTAGAAATCCTCGACAAACATGTCGAAGCAGCTAAAGCAACAATCGGTGCAATCGCCGGGAGGGCCTTGCGGACCGGGAGGGCCGGCGGGGCCAGCGGGGCCGGCGGGGCCAGCGGGGCCAGCGGGACCGGCGGGACCCGGGTCACCATCGGCGCCATCGGCACCATCAGCGCCGTCGGCACCGGGAGGGCCGGCGGGACCAGGCTCACCATCGGCGCCATCCGCGCCATCGGCACCCTGACAATCCAGTACATCGCAGACGCCGTCACCATTAATGTCGTCCTCTTCGTCGCACTCTCCATTGCCGTTCAGATCCCAGCAATTAATGCCGTCCACCCCCGGAATCGGCTCGCCGGCGCCGTTGTCACCACCATTGTCACCACCATTGCCACCTTTCGGCTGACTCAACAGCCAAATGGCCAGTCCACCAAAAGCCAGCGGACCTGTGAGGCATACACCGGCTCCCCCACAGCCCGCACTGGTGGTAAACAACATGGCCGTCGGCACAGCGAGAGAGACCATTAGAAAATAAACCAGTTTTCTGTATCCTTTTTGTACGATTTTCATGGTTTCCTCCTTCGTCATTACTAATTAGACACAGTCAAAGCTTATACAATACCCTTGGGGAGGACGTCGAAATGTTTACTTATTAACAAACAAAAAACCATCCGTAGTGATTGTCCGCACGTCTCACCACCCCCATGACTCCACAGCTTTCGCATGAGCAAGCGGATAAGTCACCCCAAAACGCTTACCGCCAGCTTAGCCATGAATACACCTCTGCCTCTTGGCACGATCCTGGTAATTTCCCTGCCCTGCTCTCGATGCCGATGTGCGTGGCTCCAATCCATTTCCGAGAGCACCTCTCCGAGATATATTCATTCTAGCACCCAGTCTCATCTTTGCAAGAAAAAGTCTCCTGAATTCTCAAATAACACTCTCATTCAGGAAAGCGAGTAAGCGTTGGTCAAGGAACCCACGGGCTGGCTCTCGACAGGCTTATAAACTGTTATCATTATGGTGATTGTGAAATCTTGCCAGGGTGATTATCTACTCCGAATCCTTCGGACCAGAGGGATGCATTATTCGCGTGTATCTATTTCCTCATTTATAACACCGGCAGCCTGTACTATCAGATTTCCAACTACTGCCAGGGGCCTATAATAAAGGGTGGTTGCGGAAAAACAGCACAAATTAGCACAGGCATCGGTTGGCCCGGTCGATAAACCTGTCAATATATAATGACTCATCCCGTTAGGAGTGGTATCATGCGATCTCAAACAATTAACGCTTTATTGTTATCTCTGGCGATACCAATATCGGTCCAGGCTATTGGCGAACAGTTCGTCGGAAACGCACGTCTGGATTTCAATGTGGACGGGCCGAGTCAACTGACCACACCCACCGGAGTGGTTTCTCTGACCTTTTCTATTCAATTGACCCATGATCTTCGGTTCAGTGGGGGTGACTTCGGCAGTAATATCGTGGCCACCGATCTAGAGGGGGTCCAATTCGGGTTGCTGTGTAATCGCGGCGATTTATTCGTCTATTCGGGGAGCAATTCCGTCGTGCGTGGAGAGGACAATCCTTTCCCCAGCAGTAATTGGGTCGGTCAGGCCCTTCCCGGAGGGCCAATCGGCACGTATCCGGATGAGGGCGCACCACTTTCCGATCTGCCACAGTTCGCTTACTTTAAAACCAGTGCAGGGGGGTTTCCCGCCGCTTCCTATACCAGTTTTCTAGTCATTAACGTGCGTTCGACCGGCGATCTACCTGCTGGCGAATACACCTTCGTTACCGGCGCCACCGGCAACGAGTACCTTTGGACAACTTCTACTACATTTGGTCCGGACGGTAGCTATGTGTTTGGCGGACCCTACGATCCGTCGGCGACTTTTGTATTAAGGGTCACCGACCCCGGAACGGGCGGAGGGGGAGGCGACCCTGTCGTTCCGGGCAACACCCCTCCGACCGCCCAGATTACCGCCGACATAATCCAGGGCGATGCCCCCTTGACGGTTCAATTCAGTGCCGCAGGGGCGTCCGATCCCGATGGCGACCCCCTCTCCTATGCCTGGAATTTCGGCGACGGACAAAGTACCACGACCAGCGCGAATTCGACCATGCATACCTATACGACGCCCGGTGATTACGCCACCGTCCTGACCGTTACGGATGGGCGCGGCGGAATCGCGGATGCCGGCGTGGTGATTAACGTTACCGCCCCGGATACGGATCCCGGAGATGACGATGGCACCGATGACGATGCCGATGACGACACGGACGACAATGATGGGGATGACGATGGCGATACCGACAATGGTGGTTCCGACGATGACGGAACCGATACGGATGACGCCCCCCCCCCGCCGTTGCCGGGTGGCATGTGCGGTCGCGGAGCGGCCGCTACCATGACCTTGACCTGTATGATCGGTCTAGCCATGATCAAAAACCGACGACGGCGTTGGTAACCCGGACCCGTACATAAACACTATCCGATCATATCGCCTACGGGGTGTTCATAGGTTCTTTACATGAGACGGTAACCGGACTTTCCATCAGTCCGCGCATGAAAGAGAATCGCCTCCCCCGGCCTATCGCATGAACAGCCGGGTTATGGACTCTGGGCAGGTCTGGCCGCCTCAGATTTAGGCGTCTTGGCTTTCTGGACGAATTCGATGAACTGTTCCCGAGGGGTAAAGCCTACTTGACGCTGATAGCTGCCGTCGGGGGCTACAATCACCGCGGCTGGATAAGATACCACCCCGTACTTGGCCATGTAATCGACATATCGCGGCCCGCCCCCCGCCTCCACCAGCAAATTCACGGTATCTGAGAACTGTTTTTCAACCGCAGGATCAGATAATACCTCGCTACCGAGCATCCGGTTGGAGAAATTGTCTGTCCATGACTTGTAGAAAATAAACAGATATTTGTCGTGCGCGCGGGCTTCCGCTTCGGCCGGCCCGAATTCGGCATAGTCCAGCCGCCAGTTGTACGAAAAACATCCGCTGCCGGTGGCCAGGGTTAAACCGATGGCCGCCGCGTAAATGCATGTTCGCATCCGCTTAATAATGATCCCGCGGTTGTTCATGGTTCTTGAGCTATCCAACGGAGTACCCGTCTTGCGGCGTTCAAGCGGCGGCCATGGCCTGGGCCTCCCTTTTGGCCGGTCGGTTGGTTGCAAACACCGTCTGGAATAAATCCACCTGATCCAGCTTATAACGATAATCCACTTCCAGGCTTGTCTCGCGAATAAGGTCGTGCAGGTTCAGGTCGCTGCGCCAGCCCAGATGCTGGCACAAAGGGCAAAGCCACTGCTCCAGCCGGGCCATTACACGATTAGCCGACTGAAAGTGGTTGATGATCACAATCTGCCCACCCGGCCTGGTCACCCGCCTCGTTTCCTCGATCAGACGCACTGGGTCACTGACTACGGTAACTACATGGCTGAGCAACACATGATCGAAGGAATCTTCCTCGAAAGGCAGCTCAAGCGCATTACCCAGTACCAGATTCACCCAATTCATATCATATTTGATGGCCCTCTCACGGGCGCGACGTAACATACCCTCGCTCAAATCGATTCCCGTTACCCGGGCGTGGGAAGGATAGCTGGTCAACGCCAGGCCCGTCCCCACCCCCACGTCCAAGACGCTTTCGCCAGGACGAATGTTCATGTGACCGATGGCTTTGGTCGTGCGGCGATGCACGATGGCCGGCCAGAAGAGATCATAAAAATGGGCCCAGATGTTATATATCTTGCGGGTCGATTTTTCCTGCATGGGTTACACCTTTCAAAGGTTATCAATGTATCCATCCCGCGCGAGGATGGCAAGAAAAAACCCGCTCCGGGCAAGGCGGAAAGGCGGGTTTACCCCGAAAAAGCGTATCCCAGGCAGTCAGGACAGGCCTTCGGATTAACCGAATCTATAGTACACCATTTCTTTCTCCGGGGCGAGATTCCGTCACCTGTTTATCAGAGCGAGATCTTCGACCGAGCGAACCTGCCCCCCGTGCCCGGTTCCGTGCGGAACCGGGCCGGACGGGTCAAATTCGATGGCCACCGAGGTCAGGTTTTGTTCGGCCAGAACCTGATAAATCAGGGGGCCGGCGGGTATTTTACGTTACAGCCGTAGGGCGGGGTCTTGGGCGTGCTGACGGTCTTGTCGTCGAGCAGTTCCTTGATGGCTTTCTCGACGTAATTGACCTCGCCCTTGTCGTCGATCGCGCCCATGTAGGCCAGTTTTCCGGCCTTGTCGATCACGAACATGTGCGGCGTGTTCGTGGCCCCATAGGCCCGGCCTACCTTGCCTTCCTCGTCGAACAGAATCGGATAGGCCAGCCCGGCCTCGGCGGCCCAGATGCGGTTGTGCTCGACCTGGCGGCCGTGCGTGGTGTCGATGCCCAGCCAGATGACTCCCTTACCGGCGAATTTGGCATAGGTGTTCTGCATCACTCTTTTTTTATTGTGAGCTTCGACGACAAACGGGCAGTCCTTATTCATCCATTCGAGCACCACGATCCGATCCTTGAATTCGCTAAGGCTAAACGTCTTGCCGAACGAATCCTTGAGGCTGAAATCGGGGGCCGACTGGCCGATCTGGGCCTTGGCTTCCCCGGCGGTCGGGGCGGCGATCAGTTGGGTATAGACCAGCAGGCCCAGTCCGAGACCCGCAACGACGGTGGCGACGGTTCTGATTTTCATCGGCGTAACTCCTCATATAGAACCTTCGAGTCGGGCTCCAACCACTTAAGCTGGAGACTTAAATTTTCTCAACAGACGCTCGGTTGCCTTTCCTGGAGTCTAGGAGAGTAGACGGTAAAAAGTATCGATCCGGTCATATAAAAGCCCAGTTTTTTTGCCAACTTGCCCTGCGGCTCACCACGGAGTTGTTCCGATAATCAATGGGTAATAATTATGCATATTTATGTGTCGTGGGGTAAATACTTTATTGGAACCTGACCTCCGATGGTCTATTATAATACATGGGAACAACCCATTGGGGGAGTCGATCCGAAAGCATGAGAAGGGAGGCGACCGATGTCCGACCCTAAAACGATATCGTCCAAGGATTTAAAGCCGATTATAGGCAGCTGGCCTTATGAATCTGGACAGATCAACGTCCGCAAAATCCGGGGCGAGAACAACCAGGTCAAGATTCAGATGCGGGTCGACCTAGGCATCTTGCAAATCGAGCCGCACGGCCGACCGGATGGCCAACGCCCGCACCATTACGAATCTCTGCTGGAATACCATCAGAAAGAGTGCCACGACTATATCGAACGCAACGGGACCGACCTGGGCTTTACCCTAAACGCCGACGAATGCCAGGGATTGCGCGAGGAGGCGGTACAGTATTACAAACGCTACCTAGCCAACTTCGTGCTCGAGGATTACGATGCCGTCATTCGAGACACCCAGCGTAATCTTGACGTATTGGACTTCTGCACAAAATACGCCGAGGACGAAGCGGACCAGTTGGCTATGGAACAGTATCGGCCTTATATCATCATGATGAATACACGGAGCAAAGGCCTATTATCCATGGACCACGGGGCATATCGCACCGCCCTGGTCCACGTGGAAAACGGACTGACCACCATCAAGGATTTTTTCGAGCGGTTCGGGATGCCCCATGCTTTTCGAATGAGCGGCGAAGTCAAGGTGCTCAAGGCCCTGCGTCGGCAGGTCCGCGGCTTTCTGCCAGTGGATCCCATCCGCAAGCTGAAAAGTCAACTCAACCGAGCCCTGCGCAACGAGCGTTACGAGGAAGCCGCGCGCCTGCGCGACGAGCTCAATACCATGCTGCAGGAACCGAACGAAACCAAGTAGCTTACCGCTTACCCGGAACAGCTACACTGATCTGGAGCAGGGATCAGGCAGATGAACTCGCAGGACTCATCGCCGGTGTTGAGGAACTGGTGCATCTCGTTAGAAGGAACAAAAACCACGTCGCCGGGCTTGAAGGCCCGATCGCCCTGGGCGCT
>JAAYCU010000203.1 GCA_012729595.1 Phycisphaerales bacterium | reverse complement strand
TGCCATCATGGTCTATTCCAAATACCTTGCCGCCCGGACCGCCGGCCACGACCCAACGTTGCCCATCGCCCAGGAAGTCAACCGTGGCCAGATCAGATACGGCCGCTTGCGTGTTGAAACTCCAGCGCAGCGATCCATCGGAATTCAGACAATAAACGTACCCGCTTTCGGCTCCGGCAAATATTTCGTCACTTCCATCGGCATCGATATCCGCAGCGTCCAAGCAGGTGAAAGAATCTAACCGGCCGAGCTCGGTAGCTTCGGTACTGAATTGCCAGAGCTGAGTAACCGCCGGAGCCGAGGGGCCGGAGACTTCCGCCTTGGCCGGATCGGCCATCTTGGCCAGTAGATCGTCAATAGCCTTGAACAGGGCTGCGGCTGTTACCGACACAGGTACGGCGTCTTGGATTGGAGATTCCGGCGCCTTGTTTGCACTGCGACGAGTAGGCATTTGGGTGCGGGTATGGCTGCAAAAATCTATTTCGACATCGGTCGGAATGGGGAATGTCTGTGTGACTCCCTGCACATCGAGGCGTGTAGCTCCTACCGCGACTAGTCGGCTGGGCGAAACAACAAAGAGTTCGGCATCGCCTTGGATAAGCCCCGGAAGAACCTCTCTATGCGTGGGTGACGGGGAGACGAGTAATACCGGCTCACCATCACCGGTCAAGACGGCGGCGTTCGGAGCGACCCTGCGCAAACCGGCGGGTGATGGCTTATCGCCAGAGGCGTGCAAGGCGGTAAATAGATAGGCCGTATCACCCTGCTTCATGTCCTGAGCCAATACACCCTGAAAGACACGAATAATCGGTTCAGTGGCATGAGGATAGGCCGCCCAGTTCTTCCCCAAGGCCGGGTCATCGTGCAATAGGGTCGAGATATCGTCAGTCATGGCCAAACGCGCGAATTGCCCTTTCTGGTTAATGTCAAGCACAGATCCTTGGTGATCCACCTCGCCAATGGTCTGCCAGACAGCGCGAAAGCTAAATTCACCGTCGGTTTTGGCTTCCATATGGTCCAGCACTAGAAAGACTCTCCCTTTCAACCAGACGATATTGCGCATCCAGTCCGCCCCGGCATAATTACACTTCACCGTGCGGGAAACCGCCGTGGAGGGCAGATCAGAGAATGACACCAGTTCGACGGCCGGCGGCATGGTAGCGGACTGGCCATCCCGCAACACCAGAACCCCGTTATGAAATTTGGGCAAGGCCTTGATATAGTCGCCATCGGTCAGCCAGACACGGTTGTTCTGGGACCAGGCCAGGATGGAGTTGCCGTCCTTATGGCCGTGGCCACTGATACTCAGCCCGTCAAGTAGCAGATACTGGTCATTGGGATCGAAACCTTCTCGAAATATGATCTTATCCACGGTTCTGTCGAAGGGGATACCGCTTTCATCGAGAAATGATTTGTACCAGAGCTCGGCCAAGGGCCAGACGGTGGCGCCACTCAGATCCTCGGGGGAAACCGGTTCCACCTGACAAGTTCTATATTGGGAGGTGGCGGTGAGATTGCGAATCGCCATTTTCTTATCGAAAACCCATCGGGCTCGGCCATCCCGGTAATACCACTCGGCGATTTGCAGGATATAGGATTCTATACCGATTATACCCCAATGCCCGATATCGCCATAAGCCACTTGGAAACCCAGATTATTCATGGTGTGGATGGCGTATTCCGCATTGCGACGCATATTACCATTTTCGAAGTACTTCAGGTTCTGCGTAGCCAGGCTGTAGAGTATGGTATGGTGCAAGGTCAGCCATTGGTATGCATTGCAATCGCAATGCGCTTTGTCGGTATCGATTTGGACAGCGAACGTATTCGCGGCAATATTAAGCCATTCATGGGCTTCGATAACCTGATAGTGCTTGGCGAAGTAGTGACCGGCATAGGTCAGACCAAGGGCTGGGAAAGTCTGATGATTGTAACGCACTTTTGGACCGCGGGCTCGACCGGCCACTCCTACCTCGCTGACCCAATCAAAAAGGATCCGCGAAACATCGAGCCGATCCTGGTCCGTCAGCGAAGGGTCTTCCTCGACTTCGTCCCATGCGGGCATAACGCTGTATATGGCAAAGTCCGAATCCATGCCCCATGGGCCACCATAGGTACCGGGCTTGGTGTCGTAGTGGGCTTTCGCGCGACGGATCAGCCAGACGAATACTCGTGCATAATCCGGTTTACGAGTTAAGGCATATAGTGCCCCAACTTTGCGGGCTTGGCCGAACAAGCCGGTATGAATCCCGGCCTTCAATCCGCTCTCAGCCTCATTTTTCTGCTGTTCGATGTACTCATCGCCGAGTTCGGCGGTAAAGTGACGCCCCTCACGCCTCTGGGCCTCGCCGGTCAGATGCACCTCCAAAATGCGGGGGATGACTAAGCGGCTACCGCCGTCGCCAAACTTCTTGATAAGCGCAGCCACTCCCGCCCTGGCTCCCTCGATATCCGAAGCGCCGATACTGATAATATTTTTCGAAGTCCCCCAGGGATCGTGAATCGAACGTACGTCATAACCACTCGATCCGGGATAGTAGTCGTCGGCAAATAGCTGACTATGCGAGTAACTGTATAGGAGGCGACGATTGTTCACGATGCTACCCAGAACGATTGCGTTAATCTCGTAGAGGTCTTCATCGCCGAGTTCGCTGGCCGTTTTCACGGCGGGGGAACACCCGGCCACTTCGGCGATCGCCTGAGCCAGTTCCTCGCCGAGCGCCTGCCAGTCACGGTCGTCGGGGGTAACGATAATAGCTTGCGCCTCGCCATTCTCTATAATAGTGGTGTTGGGATACAGAGGAGCGGCCTGGGTGATAGCG
>JAAYCU010000202.1 GCA_012729595.1 Phycisphaerales bacterium | reverse complement strand
TCGCGCACATTTGCGGCGTTATATATTTGGGAGTCCGCGATCATGAGTACACTGTCGGGGGCATCCTGACTCAGTGCTTCCATCGCCTCTGGGAATCGATCCTTGCTGGCTTCGATCGTAGAAATAGTGATTCCCCGGGCTTGGGCGGCTGACTTAAGGGATACGGCGGTCTGACGGGTGCGTTCGCTGCACAAGAGACCAATACGCCGCCCTTGTGGATGAATCTTCGCGATCCAGGCTATCTGATCCGCGGGCACGATATCGCTGGTTAATCCGGCAACGTTGGAAGTCTTTAACTCGCTTTGAACGCGGGCTAACAGATCGAAACCGTTGGGCACCATGCAGAAGACCACCGGGATTTGCGGGAATATCTGGGCGGTGGCACATGTAGCGGTATCACCCAAGGCCACAATGAGTGTCGGTCGGGCCTCGAGCAGCGGTTTGAACAGGTTTTGCAGAACGATTACGTTCTGCTCGCTAGCGGGTGTTTCGGGGGCGGAATCGGC
The DNA here is from genome assembly GCA_012729595.1 of Phycisphaerales bacterium. GTDB lineage: Bacteria > Planctomycetota > Phycisphaerae > UBA1845 > PWPN01 > JAAYCU01. The sequence continues at coordinate 5,016 of JAAYCU010000202.1, read as the reverse complement.
GCGGGGGCCTCCCTCTTCTTTCAACGCCAGTTGCTCAATGATGTTTCTGGGGATTTCCACATACTGGCATTTGTATTGTTTCTTCTCCAGCTTGGCGATCATGGCCTCGGATAAGTTTTTATAGGTCTGATTGGGGATGGCCACGATTCCAATCAAATTTTGCTCGGAGTCTGCGGCCCGAACCGCGGGCAGTCGTGGGAGGGCCAGGCTTGCGGCAACAATCACTGCCCAACAAGCTGGAAATACCGTCCGCGACAATCCCCGGGGCAAATAAACTGGTCTTTGTAACTGGGTCATTCGAATACAAAATGTCCATCAAGCATAGGGTCGTCGCCCAATAGATCCTTATGAAATAAGTCATTCGGACAACCACATAATAAATGGTTATCGGCAACAGATAATAAATGGTCTTTTTTATCCTTATTTATTTCCGCTTCGGAAATACGCTAAACTCCTGATTCTGATGTATTTATTTACTCAAGATGTGCGCAATCAGCCTCCCACGGCCCTCGCCAATCACTTATATACTGTTCCCATTAATGTAGTTACGACTGATTAGCCCGCCCCGCCGAGTAGCCATTAAAGCCGATTAGCATATCAAGCACACATTATTCACTGCCGATGAACTCGCTGGCTGATTATTACTCTTGGTGCAGCCGACGGAAGCCAATTACTACGCCAAATTGCGGGTTTGTCGGACGAGGGGGCAATGATGGACTTTTCTCAAAGTATATTTTTGCGTCGATTCGGGCTAAAGGGCCGTTCGATCCTCTTTTGCGTAACTCTGCTTTCAACAACCGTATTAATCCTTAGCGGAGTACTTATCTCCCAAAACCATGAAGAAGCTCTGCGAACGATCTCCCTACATGCCGTCATTCATGCCCGTTCCGTCAGTCGCAACGCCGAGCCAGCGGTCCTGCTCAACGACCACAAGGCCCTGCAACATCTGGTCAATACGAGTGTCAGCGACGACAATATCCAGCTTGCCCAGATCCGTAACGACAAGGGAGAACTACTCGCATCCTATCAGCGCAATAGTTCCTTTACGCCAACGATAAAGACTGATTCGCTTCATCCCATATCCGGATCGATCGGCCCCAACGCGCATCGGATCGAACTCAACTCGAAAGAACTTCTTGCGGTTGTCCCGATTTGGATGGCGAACAATCAGGAAGACATCAATCTAGACCTGATAGAAGGCGCGGAGGCGGATCAAAGCCAGAAGTCTGATTTTCTAGGATATGTATATCTGACTTATGGATTGGATGCCATCCACGCGGGCTTGGCCAAGCGGATCATGTCCAGCGTCGCCATTTCGATCGTCGTTGTATTCTGCGGCATCGGTGTAACGGTGGTTATGATACGGCACATACTGACTCCACTGCACCAACTGTCCGAGACCGCCACCGCAATAGCGGCCGGCGATCTGAGCAGGCGGGCCCCGGAACAAGCCGTAGGCGAGGTGGGGACTCTCGCCCGCGCCTTCAATCGGATGGCCGACGCGTTGTCCCGTCATACCGAGAATCTCGAGCAACAGGTTAGAGAACGCACCGCCGCCATCGAAACGAAGAATCAACAACTTGAGGACGAGGTCGCCGAACGCAAACGGGCGGAGGCCGAGTTGCGTCAGGCCAAGGAGGCCGCGGAAGCAGCCAACAAGGCCAAGAGCGAGTTCCTGGCCAACATGTCCCACGAAATCCGTACGCCCATGAACGGGGTTATCGGCATGACCGAGCTGACCCTGGCCACCGATTTGGGCCCGGAACAGCGCGAGAATCTGGAAGTCGTACGGTCCTCCGCTCACGCCCTACTCCGGGTCATCAACGACATCCTGGATTTCTCGAAAATCGAGGCGGGCAAACTGGAACTCGACATGATCGACTTCAATGTTCGGGATTGCCTGGCGGACACTCTTAAAGCCAACGCCCTGCTGGCCCACAAGAAAGAGCTGGAACTGGTTTGCGATCTGGATCCGGACATCCCCGAGGAACTACTGGGAGATCCGGGGCGTTTGCGGCAGATCATGGTAAACCTGGTAGGAAACGCAATCAAATTCACCGAGCGGGGCGAGGTTGTGGTCCACGTACGCAAAGAATCCGAGGACTCCGAACACATCAGGCTGCACGGCTCAGTGGTGGATACCGGCATAGGCATCCCCTGGGATAAGCAACAACAAATCTTTGATGCCTTCACTCAGGTAGACGGTTCGGCTACCCGGAAATACGAAGGGACCGGACTCGGGCTGACCATTACCAGCCGACTGGTACAAATGATGGACGGTCGCATCTGGGTGGAAAGTACCCCGGGACAGGGAAGCGTATTTCATTTTGTCGTCGTTCTGAAAAAGACGCAAACGCCTGCGTCCCCCAAACCTTCACCCTCCAAATTGCAGATCCAGGGCATGCCAGTCCTGGTCGTGGATGATAATCTAACCAATCAGAAAGTGCTGTCGGGCATGCTCACCGGCTGGAACATGAAACCTCGCTGCGCGGATAACGGGTTTACCGCGCTGGACATGATACAAGAAGCCACCCAAAAAGGTACGCGGTTCCCCGTAGTCCTGGTCGATGCCATGATGCCGGAAATGGACGGTTTTACACTCGTCGAGCGTATCAACCAGAATCCGGAATTAGCCGGCGCGACAATCATGATGTTATCCTCGGCAGGTCAACCGGGCGATGCCGCTCGTTGCCGAAAGATCGGTATTTCGGCATACCTGACCAAACCGATCACCTCGTCCGATCTCTTCGATGCCCTTATGTTGGTTCTGGGAACCGTCGATCCGGTCACCAAACAAAGCGATCTGATCACTCGGCACACCTTACGCGAAAATCACAAACCTTTGCGTATTCTGCTGGTCGAGGACAATCCGGTGAACCAGAAGGTGGCCGCGCGCATGCTGGACAATCTCGGACACCGTGTAACTCTCGCGCATAACGGCCAAGAGGCCGTTGAAATGCTCAACGATGCCGCCTACGATCTGGTTTTCATGGATATCCAAATGCCTGTCATGGGTGGGATGGAGGCCACCGCCGCGATTCGGCAGGCGGAACGCATCTCCGGCACGCATATCCCAATCATTGCCATGACCGCCCATGCAATGAGAGGTGATCGTGAACGCTGCCTGCAAGGGGGCATGGACGATTATATCAGCAAGCCTCTGGATGTTCAGGTTCTGGCGAATATCTTAAAACATTGGGAAAAAGTCATACTGCGAGGCACGTGTCCCCCTGCTCCGGACCCATCCGAAAAACATGTTCCGGCCGGCAGCGTCGGGCAGGCGAATGACCTAGAACAATGCGTAGACGAACCTCCTACGGACAAGGCCAAGGCTCTGGAAATGCTGGGCGGAGACGAAGAGCTTTTCGAAGAAGCGATGAATATTTTCCTTGAACAAACCCCGAGGGTGGTACTCGACATGGTCTCCGCGGCTGAATCGGCCGATACCCAACGCCTGCGATCCCTGGCTCACGGCCTTAAAGGTTCCGCCGCGTCATTAGCGGCCGAACCGATCCGGCAAACGGCTTGGTCGTTGGAACAAATGGCCGAAAACGGGGATCTTTCACTTGCAGAAGCCACCCTAGACCAATTGCAGCAATGTTTGCACAAGCTCCAGGAGTTCATCCAGGTATCAACGGGGCAGCAACTCAATCAGCTCAACCTTGTCGACCATCGGTAACCGGCGGCAAGGGTAAGACGCAACGGAACCCGACGTTGTATTCATGAACGTCCGGCCGCAGCCCCCGGCGGGATTCCACCCGGCACCGTTCGATGGGATCGGCGAATGATCCGCCGCGAACCACACGCTGATCGCCGCGCAACGGACCGACCCGCTCCTCACGAATGTACTTTTCCAGCGGGTTCGGATAATTGCGGTCCCCAAACGCCTTGGGGCCGCGTTGTAACTCGCTGGGAGGGTCTTGCTCGCTGGGGTAGGCATAGCGGCCGGGATCGTAGTAGTCCAGGCACCACTCCCAGACGTTGCCGGCCATGTTGTAGGCCCCAAACGGGCTGACCCCGGCCGCGAAACTCATCACCGGGGCGGCGTATTCGTAATCGTCGAAATCCTCCCGACCGGTGCGATGATTGCAGAGATAGCGGGTATGTGACACCTGTTCCTCGTTGCCCCACGGATAAATCCGCTGATCGTCGCCCCGAGCCGCCACTTCCCATTGAGCTTCGGTCGGCAGAACCTTGCAGGCCCATTTGCTGTAATACCAGGCTTCCCACCAGGAAACCGCCCGGACCGGATGGTCGTTGTTCAGGCCCGGCGTCCAATAGTCCAGATAAAAATCGATATCCGCCGGGGTCTGACCTCGCCAGAACCAGAAATTCAACGAGGTCTCGGGATATAATTTCTGCTTGTCATGCCATCGAAAGCAGTACTCGGAAGGATACGTATGATACGCTCCGGACTCCACCCACGGACGGTCTTTAGATCGATAGGTCTCTAGCCGGTTCTTACAGCACCCGACCGCGTCTTTACGGAATCGATCAAACTGGCTGTTGGTCACTTCGTGAACATCGATATAGAAGTGGTTCACGGTTACGCGTCGAGCGGGCCTTTCATCGTCGTCCAAACCGCCGCCGATGACCACCTTCTGCGCCGGCACATAGGCCATGATCATATTATCCCGATCGCCGACGATATAGCGGGGCCAGCCATTGTAGCTGTCCTCGGGATTATTCGGGTCATATTGACCGACGAGAGGAGAAAACCCCTCGGGCAACTGAACATGCGGGGGCAAATAGGCGTGGCGGTCCGCCAACGGCGTATGCAGATTGCATCCAAAACCGGCGAATAGGCCAAGCATGATACAGGCAGCCGCAATCGAACGATTAACCGAAACCATCCCTCATTCTCCGTAAATGCCGTCAATTTCGCTGTCATTGCTCGGTCATACGAGCCGGCAGACCTGCTCACTGCTGGTAGGCCATCGCCTCTCGCCTCGGGTCACCCCATTGCATATGTCGTCCGCCGATACGCATGACCAGCATAACCTCGCCCAGATCGTC
>JAAYCU010000016.1 GCA_012729595.1 Phycisphaerales bacterium | reverse complement strand
GACAATCGAATGAACAATTCCTGGCTCTGTCCGATAACGATGGAGATATGGATCAGTTCTAATAGACCAGCAATACACAAAAGAGCTGATATGGCGGGTGTCGGGATTATAAAACCCGGCACCCGCCAATCGTATACACTATTTTCGAAAATAAGCGCATCCCCGCGGATGATGAACTATCGACTGTTATGGCAAAGTACCTTGCTGATTCAGTCGATTACCTTTCCAGGATGCTTCTTGTCCGGTCTGCAGCCCAGGGCAACTTGCGAAAAACAGCCCAGCGTCGGCATATAGGGCCGTAAAATGCACCAAGCCAAGAATAGCGCAACTTCACAAAATGCGACATGGAAGCATGCGCGTCGTCATACCTACGGCTTAGGCAAGCTGTTACTGGTTGTCATACGTTACCGGCTTACCGTCGCCATTGGAACACTGATCCTGCTGGTGGGAATCTGTCTGACCTTGTGGATGGCGGCGCGAACCGACCGCCTAATGCGCGACGAAATGCTCCGGCAGGCATGCCTTGTGGCGGAAGCAATCAATCTGGACCTTGTGCAAGCCCTCACCGGGACGGAGGCGGACCTTGAATCGCCTGAATTTCTGCGACTCAAAGATCAGTTCGCCTGCGTTCGCTCGGCCAACCCCGGGTACCGGTTCATCTATCTCATGGGACGTAAGACGGACGGAACAGTTATATTCCTTAATGACGATGAACCGTTAGATGTTGAAGACTTCACCCCCCCGGGGACACGCTACGAGGAAGTTCCGGAAGGTTATCTGCGGGTATTCGACACCAGGGTATCGGCCATTGTCGGGCCCGTCACCGATCGTTGGGGAACATTTATCACAGCGTTGGTCCCGTTGATTGATCCGCACAGCCGCGATCTGGTGGCCATACTGGGTATCGACATTATCGTACGGGACTGGATATGGGACTTGTGTACCCAAGCCGCTCTGCCCGTCGGGCTGTTCACGCTGGCTCTACTCTTGGTTTTAACCATCGGCTCATGGTTGCTCGCATGGCGGTCATGTTCCGAAGGCCCACCACCTTGGACGCAGCATCTGGAACCCGCTCTAACGATCGCGATCGGACTGGTCCTGACCATATTTGCCACGTGGTTTGCCCACGAGACGGAATCTCGAAACCGAAGCCAATCCTTTCGCAACCTGGCCGATAGCCGGACGGCAGCGGTGGAAGACACCTTTCGAGACCTGAGATACGTGGAACTCGAGGGACTAGCCAAGTTTTACGAGGGAAGCGCAGAGGTCACGGAAAGAGAGTATCGCCATTATACGGAATACCTGAGCCAAAACCCTTTGATACAGGCCTGGGGATGGATTCCGGTCGTACCCGCGTCCGAGAAGGATCGCTTCGAGCAGACGGCTCGGGCTGCGGGGATGGATGACTTCGGAATCTGGCAGAGGAATGCAACCGGTAGCCGCATGCCTGCCGCCGGCCGTGAGGTATATTACCCGGTATTCCAAGTGGCACCGCTGACCAGCAATCAGCAGGATATTGGTTTTGACCTCGGCTCGGAACCGGTCAATCGTGAGGCAATCGCAGAGGCGATTCGCACCGGAATGACTAGCGCCACGTATCCGGCCGTACTGATAAAGGAGAACCTGAACCAGCATGGAATGCTAATCTTTCGACCGGTGTTTGACAAATTACAACCCCAAAACCCGCAGGGCCTTGCCCTGGCGGTACTTCGATTGAGCGACGTGTTAACCACCGCGTACTATGACCCCCTGATCGCGCTAGAACTGCTGATTGCGTATAGCGATGGCACACCCGAATCGCTTATAGTCTCTTGGTCATCTGCCGATACTCCGCCGCCATCGCAACTCAAAGCCAGTAGGCCTATCATGGCGTTCGGCAAAACGCTGATCGTAACCGCCTACGCTGGACCGGATTTTCTACGTCTACATCCTACACGAGCGGGTCCGCTCGCAACGCTTATTGGATTGCTCCTCACTGCGGCCGTGACCATAGTGGTGTCCGTGTTGCTACGTCGTCACAGGGGCCTGGAGGAAATGGTTCGCCAACGCACCTCGGATCTGAGAAGCAGCGAAGAGCATCTCGCGGCCACACTGCGATCCATTGGGGACGGGGTTATCACCTGCGATCGCGCCGGCCGTATCTCCAGTCTTAATACCGTTGCTGAATGTTTGACCGGATGGACAACTACAGAAGCGACCAACCACCCTATCGAGGAAATCTTTCGTATAATCAATGCTCAGACCCGTCAAGTTGCGGTAAACCCTGTCGAGTGTGCCTTACGTGTCAACGCCGTCCTGAAAGTGGGGTAAATCGGCCGGTTTGAAAATGGGGTTTTCTTCCGGCGGATCTTCTTCCACCCCTTCAATAAATCGTTTTCTTCCTTTGCGGTTTTCTTCTTGCGGGTTT
>JAAYCU010000201.1 GCA_012729595.1 Phycisphaerales bacterium | reverse complement strand
TCATGCTGCGCGCGAATCAGCCGCACATACTGTGACAGCATCGATCTCACAGAGGATCGCCCCGATTCAAGTCGCAGTCCCTCCTCCGGCATTCGCAATAGCAATTGCCGGGCCGAACAGGATTGAGAATGTCCCCTTAATACGTTCTGACATAACCACGGTCAGGCCGTCCCCCAAATCCATCATGCCAGACAACCATCTTATTGCCCCCGAAAATGCTATAATCTCCAGGTATGAGCGTGAAACGCGACCAGAACGATTCGAAACCCGAGACCCCCGATGCCACGGATTCCCTCTTGAATAAGATCCGGCACCTGCCGAAATCACCCGGCGTGTATCTGTTCAAAGACTCCAAGGGTCGCGTGCTTTACGTCGGCAAGGCCAAGGATCTGCGTAGCCGGGTGGGCAGTTATTTCCAGAATTCGGCCGACTTGCTCAAATCCCGCGGACCGGAGATCGCCCGGATGATTACGATGGTGGCCGACCTGGATTTTCTTGACTGCGAAACCGAGGTCGACGCCCTGCTGAAGGAGAACCGGCTGATTAAGGACATCCAGCCGCCGTTCAACGCGGACCTGCGCGACGACAAGACCTTTCCCTACCTCGAAATCACCACCGGCGACGATTTCCCCGGCGTCTACGTCACCCGCCAGCCGATGCCCCGGGGCAGCAAGCTTTACGGCCCGTTCACTAACGTGGCCGGCCTGCGCGAGGCGGTCAACGCCATGCAGAAGGTCTTCTGCTTCCGCACCTGCGAACTGGTGATCCGCGACGACGACGATAACCGCCGTCATTTCCGCCCCTGCCTGCTCCACTCGATCAAGCAATGTACCGCCCCCTGCGCCGCCCTGATCTCCAGGGATGAGTACGCCAAGGACATCAACCGGTTGAAGAAGTTCCTCGCCTCCAAGCGCAGTGTCGTTCTCCGCCAGCTCCAGCGCGAGATGGCCGCCGCTTCTGCCGCCCGAAACTACGAGCAGGCCGCCCGCCTGCGCGACGAGATCAAGGCCCTCGAAGCCCTGAGCCTGCACGGCGACCCGCATACCGACCTGCAACCTGAAGTGTTCTTCGTCGATCCGAAGGAAGGGCTGACGAAACTGGGCGAAATTCTCAATATGGACCGGCCGCCGCGGACCATCGAAGGCATCGACATCGCCAACCTGCAAGGCGAGGAATCCTGCGGATCGCTGGTCCGGTTCATCGACGGCAAGCCGTTCAAGACCGGCTACCGGCGTTTCCGCATCAAGACCGTCGAGGGCATCGACGATTACGCCATGATCCGCGAGGTCGTCCTCCGCCGTTACCGCTACGCGGCCGACGGCGAGGAACTCTACCCCGACCTGATCCTCATCGACGGCGGGCTGGGCCACCTGCACGCCGCCCTCTCCGCTTTCGCCGAGCTGGAAATCCGCCCGCCGATGGTCGTCTCCCTGGCCAAGCGCGAGGAGGAACTCTACACCCAGGCCCGGAGCAAACCCGTACGCCTGCCCCGAAACAACCCCGCCCTGCGCATCCTGCAACAGGTCCGCGACGAAGCCCACCGCTTCGCCCAGCACTACCATCATCTCTTGCGCCGTAAACGAATCTTCGACGAAGACCTCGCCGCCGGCCGTCGGCCGCCGTCCACCCGCGAGAAAAAGAAATGACAATCGAAGACGCAAGGATTGCATCACCGGCACGCAGCGATCAGCTTGTCGGCGAGCATGCGCAGGCGGTCAGACGGCTGCAGGGCGTAGAAATATTCCCGGGAATCGGCAAGAGCGTTGGAGGCCGACTTGCGCTCCAGTAACACCCATTGCTCGCGTAATCGGGCGTGCGCTTCGGGATGGCCGTTGACAATCTCCTCATGAAGCTTGCGGATGGCCAGGAAGGTTTCCCGCCGCTGCTCGGCTGGCATTCGTGCGGCGCGCAGCCGACGGGATTGTTCGATCCAATCCACCCGTTGTCGCAGAACAGCTTCGGGCAGATTTTCGATATAACGATCCGGGTTGAAATGCAGATCGCGGAGACGCCGACGGGCGGCTAACACATCCCGTCGCTCGGCTGCCTGTCGCGGCAACGGCAAGCGCAAGGTGGCCGTCACGCAGACGTAAGCCGGCGGCGGGCAGGCATAGTAGCTTCGTAAAATATCGTCGTTCACCCGATCGTACTTGGCCCCGCCGATGCCGTGGACGAACAGATCGCAGGCCAGCAGCCTCGCCCACAAGGTCAGCGTCAGAGCCCGCGGCCGAACCACCCACGGGGCCAGCGACCGCAACACCGCCTCCGGGTCATCGACCAGGGCGGCCGCGGAAACTCGGCCGATTTCCCGGGCTTCGGCGAAAAGCGCTATGTCCGATCCAGATCGTTCAACCCATAACCGGTGTCGCCGGCCGGGCGGCCGATAGATCCACAAAGCGGTTTCCACACGTGATCCATGCTCGGCCAGATCCGGCAGCGGACGATTTGAAGTGCGTATGCCTTCGGCTCGGCGATAGAGCATCAGGGCGCGATTGTAGCAGACGGCAAAACGCTCCGCGTCGAGCAGCAAATCGGCCACGAACGGCCCGTTGAATGCCCGACTCACGCGGATTTCGCGCAGGTCCAGGGACAACGGCGCATCGACTCGCCGCCGTCCGGCCAAATGCTGTTCCACCATGTCCGCGGCATCCTTCGCCTCCTTCAACCCCTCCAGATAATCCGTGATCGACGATGAAAAAGGCAACCTATCGCCGATGTCCCGAGCCAAGGCATCAATAGCCGACTCCGTCAATGACGCCCGCCCCTCATACACTGTCCCCGCCGGCGCATCGAAAATTGGAATCGTTCGCGTTTCAACGAAACCTTCGGCGTCAACGGTCGGCACCTCGAGAGAATCGGAATGAGGCGTATCGTTGTCCACCACGAAATCGATCCCCACTCCGCCAAGCCGGCCGGCCATGCATTGGGTAACAACGTACTTGGCCCACACACCGGGATGTATGAATTCGGGTTGATGGCCGACAGCCAGGATCGGACAAGACGGATCGGACGCGCCGAGGCGGTCGCGGACCTCGCGCTGAACCTCCTCGATCGGCCGATCGGCAAGGGTGATCTTGCGCCGGGAGCGATGCTCGATATTCTTCTCGAGAAAACGCAACCAGTCGGCGGCCGCCGGCTCGATAAGCACCTCACCATCGCCGGGCGGCGTTGTCAGCTTCGTAAAGGTCAGCATATTCAAATCGTCGGCTCATCCGTGCCGAGACCGGCCACGGAGTCGGAAAACGGCGAAGCCCAGTCCTCTGATCCAGGCGAATGGCACAGCTCATGGACCAGTACATCGTAGTAGTATAACAACCGGGCATCGGGGTTATCGAGCGAGCCACCGAAACAGCGATTGGGATCGTTGTAAATCAGGGGGATGGGTATTTCGCGGATACGCAGATCGGACCGGACCGCCTGTACCCAGAACTGCATGGGCATGGCATAGCCGGGAACGGTGAGGTTCAGCCGTCGCAGGGCGGCCACCCGGTAAGCCTTGAAGCCGCAAAAGGCGTCGGTGATACGCAGGTGCAGCAGTTCGTTGAGCAGGTCGGTGATTTTCTGGTTGATCGCCTGCCGGTCCACCGGTGCCCGCGTACTGCCCGGCATCGGACGAAGATACCGCGATCCGCTGATAATATCCGCATCGTTTTCAGCGGCGGCATGGACAAACGCCGGGATCCGTTCCGGCTCATGCTGCTCGTCGCAATCCATGGTAATCAGCCAGTCGTAGCCGTGATCGTCCGCGAAACGGAAAGCGTTGATCAGGCTCTGCCCATAACCGCGGTTTTCCCGATGCTGGATTATGTAAATATCGTTTTCCGAGGCCAGGAGACGCGGAGTATCGTCCGTGGAACCATCGTCGATCACCAGTATTTCACGTGCATGAAAACGGGCCTTGCGGATTACCGCCAAAAGGGTTTGTGCCTCGTTGTAAACCGGAATAGCGAGGAGATAATGCATGAGTGACTCTGCTAACGTCATGCCTCAGAAACATAGGCCGGGGCAAGCGACACATTGGAGAAAACCACTTGTTTCTCTCCCGTCGAGACGAACGCCAGCCAGAACCTTAAAGGGTGTTTCCGCGAAGGGAAATACCATCCGACGGCATACTCACTGCGGAATCATAGGCCCGTCCGGCCTAAAAACCAACACCCCGACCATGATTCTGGGCAAATCACAAGGGCCCCAGGCACAATAAGCGCGCCTTCTCGAAATGGCCATTGCCCCAAATAACAATACCCGGTAACCTCAGGGGCTAACAGTTATTCTAAGGGAGGCTGGTAACATGCGATACACACACGTACTGGGGCTGGTGGTAGCGGCCGTGGGTTTGGTGGGTTTGATCAACGCTCAGAATCATGATCAAGGTGCCGAAAAGCTATTCAACGGGCAAAATCTCGACGGATGGCGGTACTATCTCGATGATCATGCAGTCGGCATGGAGGATGTCTGGAGCGTACGCGATAGCTTGCTGATCTGCAAAGGCGAACCGATGGGCTATATATGGACCAAGCAGAATTATAAGAATTTTCATCTTAGTCTTGAGTGGCGATGGGCCCCGGGTACGGAACCGGGCAACAATGGCGTGCTTATGCGGATTAACGGCCAACCCCGGCCTCTACCCCGCTGCCTCGAAATGCAATTAAGGCACCAGCAGGTGGGCGATTTATACGGCTTCCACGGCATGAACCTGGCTGGCGACCCCGCCCGAATGCGTGAAGTCAAGGATCATGCCTTGGGCGGCCACCTGCGAGGGGTTCGCATGGTCGAGACCAGTGAAAAAGAACCCGGACAATGGAACCAGGCGGAAATAGTTGTAGACGGCGGCAACATCCGGGTAACCGTTAACGACAAATTGGTCAACGAGGCCACCGATGCAGAGGTCGTCGCCGGGCCCCTCGGACTGCAATCCGAAGGAGGCGAAATCCATTTTCGTAACATCGTTATCCGAAAACTGCCGGATTGATCGATACACTATATACCCTTAATGGCATGGTGTACCGTACTTAAGGGCTTGTTCGTGGCTCTTCACGACAACAGCTTCAACGTATCAATTCCCCCGCATATCGGCAGCGGTGTTTCTTGGGGTATGCAGGGTTGGTCGTCGCACATCCGTACAAGGTCTTGAGCGGATTGACCAGGGTATTTCCTTGTGATAGATTGATACGGGGTTATCGGGGTGTTGCGCGAGGCCGCCAAACGAATGCTTGCTACGGCGCTCGCGTCAGGCGTTGCCGTGCATTACGGTTATGCAGTTGTTCTGGCTTACTATCGCATCCCGCACGCGTAACACGGATAAATATTGTCTACCAGTTAATCAGTGAGGACAACATTCATGGCTGAATCCAAACGCTTGTCTAGACGTGGATTGCTCCAACGCGGAGCCGCGGCCTCGGTCGGCTTGGCGGCACCGTACATTATTCCCAGTGGCGTGCTGGCCGCGCCGGGGAGGCCGGGCGCCAATGATAGGATCATAATCGGATTCGTCGGCTCCGGAAGCCGCGCACAACAATTAATGGATCACGTACCGGCGGAAGGTCGTATCGTGGCCATATGCGACTGCTTTCCTCAACGCTATATCAACACCCTGAAAAAGAAGAACAAGGAATGGAACACATACCAATACTATCAGGATATGTTCGAAAAGGAGAATCTCGACGCCGTCGTGGTGGCGACCACTGATCACGCGCGTGTATTACCGTGCATCCACGCCTGCCAGGCCGGTCTGGACATTTATGCAGAGAAGCCCTTGACCCTTACGATTCGTGAAGGGCGCATCCTCGTTGACGCAGTACGAAAGTACGAGCGTGTATTTCAGGTCGGCAGCCAACAGCGCACAATGGAGATGAACCGGTTCGCCTGCGAACTGGTTCGTTCCGGCGGTATCGGAAAAGTCAAGGAGGTACACGGTATTTGTTACGTTGGTCCGCGCGACTACGTAAACTTACCGCCCCAACCGATTCCAGAGGGTAACGATTGGGACGTGTGGCAGGCCCAGACCGAGGCCCGCCCGTACAACAACGCCCTGCAGTTCGGATGGATGGGCTGGCGGTGCTATTCGGGCGGAGAGATGACCAACTGGGGCGCCCATGGCGTGGACCAGATACAGTGGGCGCTTGGCCAATGCGAAAGCGGACCTGTCGACCTCTGGCCAATCACCCCCGGCTCCAATGGAGAGGTCGGCATGCGCTACGACAATGGCGTCGAGGTGTTCTTTACGCTTAAGCAAGGACCTTGGGGCGGCGCGGTCTTCACCGGATCTAACGCCAAGATTAGTATCGACCGTAACGTATTCCATACTGACCCTCCTGACTTCGTGACCAATCCGCCGGACCCGGCGGTCGCACAAGAATGGGAGGGGCCCGGATGGATCTCCAAACCACATATCCAGAATTGGATCGATTGCATTAAGACGCGGGAGCGACCCAATGCTGACGTCGAAATCGGGCATCGCTCGATCAGCGTCTGCCATCTGGCTAACATCGTGCGCCTTGTAGGACGACCGCTCAAATGGGATCCGGCCAAGGAGATCTTCCCCGACGACGCTGAAGCCAATACATACTTGGATCGGCCGCGCCGCAAAGGCTGGGAGTTGCCGAAAATCGCATAGGACCAGCCGCTCACCGTTGGCGGTCGTAATCGATACTTAGGATAACGCCGCCTGAACCATAAATAGTGTTTCGTACCATGGTACAGGTTTTCATACTATAAGAAGGTGATACGCATGAACCAGCAAACTAAACTGATAACCGGATTGATTGTCGGCGGCCTGCTCTCGCTGGCAGCCTTCGCGGACGAGGCCGCTTCGGCCGCTGCCACGTATAAGGCATTGACCTGTCCCGCACCCACGAGCGACGCCACGTGGGTCATTCGCAATCGGAATGGCGCCAACCAGCAGGTGGATCCGTATCTGTCGTCGCTTGGCGCAGGTGAAGTGGGAACCGGCATTATTTCGTCACCCCCGTTCATCCTTACGGAAGAGAAGATCACGTTCACGCTGTGCGGTTTTGACGGGTTGGCCGGTGGACAGGACAGGAATTATCTTACCCTGGTCGATGCCCGCAAAGGCAACGTCCTGTTAAAAACGCACCCGCCGCAAAGCGATGCGATGCGGGAATACGAATGGAACACGCGGCCATTCCGAAATATGGAAGTACGCATCGAAGCCCATGACGGCAACAGCACTGTAGGATACGCTTGGATGGGTGTTGGCCGGATCGATGCGGGGGATGCGATGCGCGTCGATTTCCGAGAGGGCATGCCGGCAGGATGGGCCCGCCAACAAAGCGAACAAAGCGTTTGCCACGAAGATGTGAGTGGTGGCGTACCATTCCGACGCGATAAGAACAGGTACACCATCGTCCCGGTGGCCGGCTCGATCGAGATACCTTGCGGTTTCGCGGCCGACCGGCTGTTCTTCCTGGGCTGCAAGATACAGCGGGCTACACCACTCCAAACTTACGGTGGAATCGAGATTCACTATCAGGATGGCCCCCCCGACATCATCCCACTGATGTGCGGATTCACGCTCGACGGTATGAGCAAGCTGCTAAGCCCGTCGACGGCCTTACATCTTCACCCTTCCGGCGACCCCTACCAACCTTACTTGGCGGTAAAACCACGCAACGCCGTAATCGAGAAACTCTTTATCGTAGTGGCTCATCCGGAGTTCGAACAGATTCCGTGCATTTCCGCCATTACCTGTGAAACATCGGCTGAATCCGAATTGCTGACGCCATTACCGTCCACGGAGCTTGATGCCAAGGAGGCGGCCTGGATCGAAACGCACACGATCGTCGCCGGCTCGATCGACCTGCAACCTATAATGGACACGATCCGCAAGGATCACAAGCTACCTTTGGCCGACTAACAAGGGCAATAGTGCCACAACCTTCGTGTCGGTTCGGTTCCAAAGGTAAAGATGGCGCCATCGCCAGTAAATGACTTGCGGGAACTTGTTAGTTCCACAAGACAACCAAGAGGATTGGAATAGCAACGCGAGGGCTGAGATGGTGAAGTGGACGATATCGGGCCTGCCGAAAAAGGCGTAATCCCCTAAGTCCAACTATAAAACCAAGCCTCCGTAACCGAGGATGTTTGATTGTTCAACATGGGCAGGTTCCGGTTCTCCGGACCTGCCCATATCTTTTCTGTCGATAGAGAAATGCCGACCCGCCCCCTGCACTTCAGTGACGCGCCCCTCATGTTCACCTGCGCCAACGAGCCCAAAGGCCACCGGCATTTGTCCAACTGCATGACAAACGTCTCCGTAACCAACTCAACATCGAGTTTCCTTTCGTCTGCCATGCCGGACTAATTGCGTACGGAATCATGGATGACGCAAATGAGCTTATACCCGCTGATTAAGCAATGCTGAAGCCTTGGTAAAGCCTTTGGCCTTTTGCGGAACGGATGATTTTGATTGACACCGGAGGGAAATTGCATTAAACATAGAGCGTGGAAGTCTAGAGGTTAGGCCAGATGCGACCGGCATGGAACACACCTCCCCAAATCCAGGCGGGTCAGCATTGATAAGCGGGTTTACTAAAAAGATCGCGATTCAGAAAACTGACACAAGGAGAACAGGTAATGAAACCACTAAGCTTGATCTGCTATTTGGCATTGGGATTAATGGTACTACTGGCCCCCTATTCTGGTTGTACGCCCACGGACGGGGACAACGGTGGCGCGGATAACGGCGGAGGAGGCGGCGGCGGGGGCGGAGGCGGCGAAGACGACGATGATGACGAGGTTCTCGACGCCCTGATCAAGACCAGGATCGCTTTTGAAAACTCGGCCGATAAGACCAGCGGCAAGCTGGCCGTGGGCGAGGATCTGATCGTCTGGGGTGTCCCGGGCAACAGCGTATACTATCTGGTGCCCTCGACGGCAGACGAGAACACGGACGCCGGCACCATGATTCCACACAGCAATCTGCTCTTTGGCTTCCGCGATTTCGCGGTGGCGGGCAAGAAAGTCGTCCTGGTCCGTAGTACCAATGAAGTAGCCGTCTTCAACACCCTCACCGGCGGCGAGCCGGTGGATATCCCGGGTGGCGACATCACCCTGCATGCCCTGCCCGCCGAGGCGGACGATCCGGGGCACATGATGGCCGACGGCCGTCTCGTGGCCACGATCAACGATGTCAACACGGTGGCCGATGGCAACGCCATCAAGGTCATCGACCTGAACGGCGCCAACCACACGATCATCAGTTGTGCGCAGCCGGCGGGGTTCCAAGCCACTTTCCGGCAGGTCGCGGTCGACGCGGCCACCCGACAGGTCGTAGCTTACGCGAAAAGCCCGGGCGAGACGATTTATCTGTGGGATCTTGATAACCCGGCCGCCCAGCCGGTCATGTTCGATCTGTTCGGCGACGCCATGCCCAGCAGCCAGGTCCAGATCCAGTTTGACGGCAACTATGTCCTCTACCGACAGGGGTTCACGGACAGGACCGCCCTGCTCGACACCAGCGACGGGTCGGTGCGCACCTTCACGAAGAAAAGCGATTTCGCGGTCAACTCGCCGGTGGCCTTGAAAGGCGGGAAATTCGGGTTCTTCGTCGCTCAGGAAACCGCCGACAGCATCTTCGCCGCGGCCGCCCTCCATCGCACCGCGATCGGTGCCGTCGGTGACGTGCCCAACGCGACGCTGGCCAGCCAGACTACGATGATTATGCCGGAGAGTGACTGCGTACAGCAAGACGTGCCCTTCGGGTATGGCAACACCATGACCATCACGCCCGACGGCGAACGCTGGTTCCTTTCCGGGAGCAATTTCATCGATTTTGACCTGGAATATCTGCAGATGAACGAAGGCGACGGCTGGGAGCTGTTCCCCGACGAGGAGACCTTGAGCGGCTGGCTGATGGCCACCGACGTGGCCTGCTCCAACGACACGGTCGCCTTCCGGGCTCTGCGTCAAGTGGTTCGTAGCGGCTGCCTGACGGAAGACGAGTGGGTTCTGGGATTCATTGTCCTGGACCGGCTGGACTAAGCGAACGTCAGACATGATCCGGAAAAACCTCGGGCGGCGTCGGGTACTTACCTACCTGACGCCGCCCGATCTGGTTATGGGCCGCAATCCGTTGGTCCGGAAAATCGCCCGGCATACGCCGCGCATTTTCTTGCCGGTCAACCTTTGAATTCTTCATGTCCGTTAGTCGATACCCCGGACAGAAATGTCGCCGCATACGTCAGGAGAACGGGCATGAAAAGAATACTGGGCTTGTCGATTCTCTTGGCCGCCTATGGCCTTTCCGCCGTAACCATGGCGGCCGACCTGCACTTTATTGTCCTGGCCGATACCCTCGACGAAACCATAGGCACCGACGTGGACCTGGCCCACGCCCGGTCCTGGTCCCAGGATATCGCCGATAACACCGGTCTACGACTCGTGTTTCAAGCATTGTCCGGACGTAACTTGACCATTGATCGGACCCGAAACCTCTTGGGCAATCTCCAAGTCGCCTCCGACGATGTCGTCTATGTATACTACAGCGGACATGGTGGAAACCCCGGTGTTTCGATCTGGCCTACTTTGTATTATACGGGCACTACCAACTGGGGAAACGAGGTCTCCTTTGATGAGATCGTAGAAATATTGCAACCCAAAAATCCTCGCCTTCTGATCGTCCTGACCGATTGCTGCAATAACTATCTGTGGGATTCAGGATACCCAGCCACGCGCTCGATCCCTTTCGGGTCGGCGGACCAACAGAGTTTTCGCCATCTATTTCTCGATTTCCAGGGTACGATCCGGATTACCGGCTGTGCCCCCGGCGAGTACAGTTTCGGAGGACCGGGGTTCGGCGGAGTGTTTAGCTACAACTTTATGACGAGCTTTTACCGCCTGGCCAGGACGGGACAAATGTTGACTTGGGAAACATTATTGACCCGTGCGGCGGCAGAGACGGCCCGAGAATCAGCCCTTGAGGGCGAATCCCAGAATCCGCAATACCAGATCGATGGTGGTCTGGTGGCGGCCGGCTCCCCGGTTGGTGATGATGAAGACGGGGACGACGACTGGAATGACGATGATTGGGATGACGACGATGACTGGGATGACGACGATGACTGGGATGACGAGCCATCCTTTCACGGCTCGACACCTGGTGCTTGTGGGGCGACGGGAATGGCTCCTCTGGCTTTGACCATGTGCGTACTCTGCTGGCCCATGCGCCGCCGATATCATCGCGCAGCAGACCCATCATGTAAGTAACCGCGGATAATGAAGCATGGGGAATGATTGCATTGGGGGGTTTCGCCCGTCCTGCGGGTAATCATGCCACGCAGGAACGGGCGGCTTTTTGCGCCCATCCAACAACAAGGCCTGGTCACTATTTATAAGCGGCGGCGGCGTGCCGGCCGATGCTTCCCACCCAGGCCTTTCGGCTGGACAGGTGGCGCGGCGACGGGCGAGACTGCGGTTTCGTCGGCCGCCGGGGCTTTTCCGGGCAAAGTGGTTCTGCCGCCCGGTCTATAGTCCTCTTCTTTGGCGCGGGGCTCCGGAGAACTATGGAAACCCTCAATCTGTTCATGGGGAATTTCCTTGTTGATTAACTGCTCGATCTCGGTCAGTTCCTTTCCCTGTTCGCGGGTTACAAAGGTAATGGCCTTGCCGAAACTGCCCATACGAGCGGTGCGGCCGATGCGATGCACATACAGATTGGGGTCTTCCGGAATATCGTAGTTGATGATGTGGCTGATGCCCTGCACATCGATGCCACGCGCCGCCAGATCAGTCGCCACTAATACGTTCAGCCGATGCTTGCGAAAGCGATCCATGATTCGCTCGCGTTTTTCCTGAACCAAATCGCCGTGTATCTCCTTGGCATCCACCCCCCGACCGTGTAGATTCTTCGCCAGTCGACGGACCCCGTGCTT
>JAAYCU010000015.1 GCA_012729595.1 Phycisphaerales bacterium | reverse complement strand
CCATGAACCTGCTCCGGCGCGAGACAACCTGCAAGGCCAGCCTGAAAAGCAAACGCTTGCGGGCTAGCCTTCGGGAAGATTACCTGATCCGGATCCTGTGCCAGGGGGTTTAGATGCGATTGCCCTGGTCGAAAGGGGTATGCCCCCTAGACGGGGGTGTAGCGAAATGCATTCTTGACACTATTCGTTACGGCTTCGATAATCGAGTGAGCCGTTGGGAATAACGCTAATGAAGACCAGAATCTATCAACTGGACTCGGATGCAAACTATTGGAATGTGATTCGGGAAGCCTCCGCCTGCCTGCGCGAAGGTGGGCTGGTCGTATTTCCAACGGAAACGGTATACGGTTTGGGGGCCAACGCCACCGATGCTCGGGCCTTGGCCAAACTCCGCGAGGTCAAGCAGCGTCCGGATACGAAGCCATTTACGGTGCATATCGGAAATCGCGGGGCGGTGGAGCGTTATGTACCGAAGATAAGCGGGTTAGGCCGCAGGCTGGTGAGCAAAGGTTGGCCGGGGCCGTTGACATTGATTTTTCAAGTCGATGATCCTGCGGCTGCGCCGGTGATCCGGGACACCGGGCCGGAGCATGTGAAGGCAATGTATCACGATGGGACGATCGGGATTCGTTGCCCGGACGACCGGGCGGCAACCGATTTGCTCAACGAGGTTGGAGTTCCGATTGTCGCGGCCAGCGCCAACCCGGGGGGCCACCCGGCACCGGTGGAGGCCGGCGAGACCATCGAGTCGTTGGATGGCCAGGTGGATATGATTCTGGACAATGGGCGGACTCGTTACGCGAAGGCTTCAACTATTTTGCGTATCGATGGCGAACGCTATAATTTCATAAGAGAAGGGGTATTGGATGAACGGGGGGTCAGGCGGCTAAGCCGGGTCAACTTCCTGTTGGTCTGCACGGGAAACACCTGTCGAAGCCCGATGGCCGAGGGGCTGCTGCGTCAGATGCTGGCCGCAAGGCTGGGTTGCCAGGCGGAAGAATTGGACGATCGGGGTTATGGAATTGAATCGTGCGGAACCGCGGCCCGTGAGGGGGTGGAACCTTCTCCTGAGGCGGTTCGGGTGATGCAGGGGCGCGGTATTGATATCAGCGATCATCGCTCCCGGTCCCTGGCGGTGGACCAGCTTGACCGGGCCGATTATATTTTCACGATGAATCGCAGTCATCTGGTAAGCGTCAAGGCTTTGTCCACCCGGGCCCAGAGCTGTGCCCGGCGCATAGCTGATAGGGATATCGAGGATCCCATCGGCGGAAATGATACTGATTATGCCGAATGTGCCCGAAGTCTGGAACAGGCTTTGCGGCAGCGGCTTGAGGAGGTTGTATTTTGAAAATTGCCATGGGTTCGGATCATCGAGGTTACAGCGCCAAGGAAAAGATCAAGGCCATGCTAGCGTCAAGGGGCCACGAGATCCTGGATTTCGGTACGAGTACGCAGACCAGTTGCGATTATCCGGATAGCGCTTATCCCACCTGCGAGGCGGTCGTATCCGGTAAAGCGGAACTAGGGATTCTGTTGTGCGGGACGGGTATCGGTATGTCCATCGCGGCCAACAAGGTGCGTGGAATCCGGGCGGCCTGCTGCCATGACGAGCTTACCGCGGAGATGTCCCGGCGGCATAATAATGCCAACGTACTCTGTTTGCCCGCCGACCTGATCGGTGAGGAACTGATACGCCGGATGGTGGAAGTATGGGTCAATGCCCCCTATGAGAGTGGCCGGCATGATCGCCGTGTGCAGAAAATCCTGTCTTACGAGGCCCGTATGTGCGGGGAAAACAAACCGAACTGATCGGCGTTATCGACGCGCCATTGTTGCCGCCTCGGGCGACACAATTACGGGCAAACCCTTGTCCCGCAATCGGGAGGTTGTCATCGCCCCCCCACCTCGAAACGAGGAGGGCCACGGGGTCATTGCATGATGGTCATAGTCGTGGAAAGCCGATACGGTTGATCCATAACCAAGATTGCGGCAAGCTTCATCCATGGCCGGGAATGCCGGGCGATTGAGCATGTCCCGGGTCTGAATGAAAGTCACTTTGAGAACCGTGTATTTGCCGATGCGCTCGATATGCACCGTGTGGGGTACAACACCTGGTTGAGATATCAACCATTGTCGGAATTGAGCATCCTCCGCAGGCAAGGTGGCAAACTCGTTTTTTAACGAATATCCGTACGAAGTTCGAACGTGTGTCAGCCCCTGCCATGCTAACCCGGCAATGGCTGCCAGAAGGACCAATCCCAACATCCAAAGTTTGTTGTTCACGATTATTCGCATACCCGAAGCAGCTATGGCGAGTTCAGAGCAGATCCCATAAGCTTTTGGTCCTCAAAGTCCGAGTCCCTTCCTTGCTTCATCGAGAGAAGTGGTCGGGGCATCTGCTTCCTCCGCTTTTGCCTCTCGCAGAGCTTTGAGATCCTCATGCTTTTCAAGTTCCTCCTCGATCAGGAGAAACTCTTCATAGGGCAAAACCACGAAAGTTTTTTTCCCGCCATGTTCGAGGATGTTGGGATGTAAGGTAATCATCGCTTTTATTTCTCAGGTTCGATACGCCTCCCGTCGATGGCGTACACGATACACAACAACTTGGTTCGTGTGCTCGATTTCAAACAAAACCCGATAGTCCCCGACTCTTAACCGGTATTCGGGAGTAAAATTGTCAATCGCTTCACGTCACCGGCAAGGTCGTCTCTCAATTTCTCCAAAGCTTGCATGATTCGCTCCGCGTCGTGTATTGGGATGCTGCGCATATCCTTCATCGCCCGCGGTTT
The DNA here is from genome assembly GCA_012729595.1 of Phycisphaerales bacterium. Lineage (GTDB taxonomy): Bacteria > Planctomycetota > Phycisphaerae > UBA1845 > PWPN01 > JAAYCU01. The sequence continues at coordinate 159 of JAAYCU010000015.1, read as the reverse complement.
CAGCGAAGTCTCGTAACGCATATTATCAGTTTACTGTCAACGCCGTCCTGAAAGTGGGGTAAATCGGCCGGTTTGAAAATGGGGTTTTCTTCCGGCGGATCTTCTTCCACCCCTTCAATAAATCGTTTTCTTCCTTTGCGGTTTTCTTCTTGCGGGTTT
>JAAYCU010000200.1 GCA_012729595.1 Phycisphaerales bacterium | reverse complement strand
CCTGGTTCTAGCGATACCGCAGCCAGCGATTTTGCCACGGCAGTCATTGATTATGACAATTCAAAATCCGGCATGTGGAACAATCCTAACGCCGTTCTCGGCCGTCCTACGGTCGATACCACCGGTGATTTCTACATGTGGGAGGATATTGTGGCCGTCCTGCCGGTCTTCGGCCCCTGGATGCCGGATGAAATTTACCGTATTGGCCAAGGAACCTCTTTGACCGTCATGTTCGATCGTCCGGTGTTGAATGACCCGCTCAATCCGTGCGGTGTCGATTTCATTATTTTCGGCAACACAATACAGAGTGTCGGCGACGGCCAATACTGGGACAACAGCGACCCCAACAACATGACCATACAGACCACAAACCTCTCGGCCGAACGAGGTCTCGTCTCGGTCAGCCAAGATGGCATCACTTGGTATACGTTCAACAACGGACCCTATGCCGATGACTGGGCCCCCACTCTGGGGCGCATTTATGATCCCGAACATCCCGATCCGTCGTTGATCAACAATTATTGGTGGGGCCTCCCGACCGTGGCCACTTATCCTCTGAATCCGGCTCTAGGACCGTCTGATTTCCTGGGTAAAACCGTTGCCGAGATGGCGAAAGAATACGGATACTCAGCCGGTGGCACAGGTTTCGATCTCGCGAACCTGAATCCCCCCCTACCCTGGATTAAATACGTCCGTGTCATGTACTGGGCCGCGGAAGGAATGACTCCTGAAATCGACGCCTTTTCAATCGTGGCCCCAGTCCGGATACCGGATTTCAATTGCGACAGCCACGTGGACATGGAAGATCTGGTGATTTTCAACCGATGCCGGACCGGACCGGGCATCACGCCTCCCGGCAAATTCTGCAATCCACAAGTTGAGGATTGTAGCCCATGCCTACGGGCTGATCTCGATGGGGACGGCGACGTGGATCAGGACGATTTCGCATTGTTCCAAAGGTGCTACAGTGGGCCGGACAGGCTGTTCGATTGGAATTGCCTGGACTGACCCATGGGTCTCGGAATTATGCTTTTAATAATTACCCATCAAGACTCGCCAAGCAGGCCCGCAGCGCAAGCAAGGCGCTGTTGTCCAAAAGTGTTAGCGAGGCACACCCTTTCGCACCCAGCTTTCACCCTGATCGAAGTACTGGTGGCCGTCAGTATGTTGACCCTGCTCATAGCCATCCTGCTTCCGGCCTTGGCCAACGCCCGACGCAGCGCCCGCACCGCCCTCTGCCTGAGTAACCTTCGTCAGATGACCGTAGCCGCCCAAGCGTACACCCATACTTATCAGGAACGCTACCCTATTGCGCAATACATGGTTCGCAAGGACCATTTACGTTTTCACTATAAATGGGATTTTACAACTGTCGCCGATAGTACTACCCGTCAGTACCATACCCGCCCTGGTTTACTCTGGGGACGGTCCGGAGCGGACCAGATTCAACAGTGTCCTGAATTCGCTGGAGGCTCCAACGCTCCCGGAGGCACGACTTCGGCCACGGGTCAACCCACGGAAAAATACACCGGTTACAACTATAACACGAGTTACCTGGGACACGGCCAGAATGAAAACCCTCGCGAAGCACCAGCCAAGGTCAGCGAAGTTGCCCGGCCAGCCGAATGCGCTATCTTTGGTGACGGTGAATATTCCTCCGGAGCCAATAAATTCATGCGGGCTCCCTGGGACGACCCGGACAACAGCGGAGATAACTTCGAAGGTCGATCAGCAGGCACCCAAGGCTACCGTCACCAGGGCAAAACCAATGTATCCTTTTGTGACGGACATGCTGTCGTCTGGGCCGAGCGGCATACCGATACCTATGCCGGGGAACAGCGCAATATCGCCCCGGGCACCGGTTTTCTATCACGAACTAACCGCTACTATAGTCTCGGACGATACCCCACCTTCACCGCCCCGGAGTGAGCAGCCTATTTGAAATACTCCGGCTCGTTCCCCGGACGCCATTTGATGTTACAGCCCATGCTCGGCTTCTGCTCGGACGATATCGTTCGGCCGGACAGCAAGGCATCCACCGCGACCCGTAAATCCTTGCCGGTAACCGGCTCGTCATTACCCGGCCGGCTATCGTCCATCTGGCCGCGATAGACCAGTCGTCGATCCGCGTCGAAAAGGAAGAAATCCGGCGTACAGGCGGCAGTATAGGCCTTGGCTACCTCCTGGCTTGTATCAGAAAGGTAAGGAAACGTGTAGCCCGCCTCGGCGGCCTCGGATCGCATCTTTTCCGGGCTGTCATCCGGATAGGCCTGCGTGTCGTTCGCATTGATGCCCACCACTGCCACCCCTTTAGCCTGCAATGCTCGGCCCAGATCGGCCAGCCCGGCCCTCACATGCTTGACGTATGGACAGTGATTGCACATGAAAATCACCAGTAGAGCCGGAGCATCCTTAAAATCAGTCAGACGAACCGTTCGCCCTTCAGTATCCGGTAATGCAAAATCAGGGGCTGATATCCCCAACGGCATCATCGTGGATAAGGTCCGTACCATAACCCAGTCTCCTTGCTGTCCGTAGCCAAGCCTGGCTCTGCCAAGTGCTAATGAGGCTTGGTAGTAGTACTCAGATGCCCCTCCGACCTCAATTGTAGTCACGGCCTACCCGGAGACAAGCGTAAGGTGCCGGGTATCGGCAGGGATGAAAGCCAATATGTCGGGTATTTATCTCCTCTTTATGCATCAGGGCTGGCCCCGGAAAGGCGGAGCTTTAGCTTTCCATGTCTAAAATAGCTGGGCCGGGTGGATGCGAAGCGGCAGTCTCCCCGCTTACTACTACTCCCAAAGCGGCCTTCGGCCGCAACCAAATAGTTTTTGAACAGTGCCTCTAGCAAAAGTGGCGTTCTGGCCTGACCATGGTTGTTATCTACGCAGCCGTGGAAAGGAGAACGCCGTGGATCATT
>JAAYCU010000199.1 GCA_012729595.1 Phycisphaerales bacterium | reverse complement strand
AATGATCCACGGCGTTCTCCTTTCCACGGCTGCGTAGATAACAACCATGGTCAGGCCAGAACGCCACTTTTGCTAGAGGCACTGTTCAAAAACTATTTGGTTGCGGCCGAAGGCCGCTTTGGGATAGACGTATGCTGAAAATCGGTGCGATGGCAATCGACTCTCCGGTAGTCCAGGCCGCGTTAAGCGGATATAGCGACTTAGCCATGCGCAGGGTAGCCCGCCTGCACGGGGCGGGGTTTGCCTTGAACGAAGTCGTACTCGACGAAATTGTCCTGCGGCCGGGGAAAAAACAACGGGCGATCTCCCGAGTGGCGGCCGACGACCATCCGGTCGGTGGTCAACTGATGGGGGCCGAGCCGGCGGGGTTTGCCCGCGCGGCCCAGGAGCTTGTCGAGGCGGGTTACGATTGCGTGGACATCAATTTCGGATGCCCGGTGCGCAAGGTGCTCGGCCGTTGTCGGGGCGGATACCTGCTTTCCCAGCCTGAAAAAGCCCTGGAAATCGTCCGGGCGGTACACGAAGCGGTCGCGGGCCGATGTCCTACGATGGTCAAACTGCGTCGGGGAATGGATGAGACGGCCGCCAGCGAACGGAATGTTTTCAAGATTATGGATGGAGCGTTCTCGCTCGGGATCGATGCGGTGACCGTTCACGGCCGCACCGTGCGGCAGCGGTACTCCGGACCAAGCGATTGGGAGTTTCTGGCCAGGGTGAAAAAACATGTCGGCGATCATATTGTGCTGGGTAGCGGCGATTTGTTTACTCCCGAGGACGTTGTGCGGATGATGGAGCATACCGGCGTGGACGGGGTTACCCTGGCCCGCGGGTGCATCGGTAACCCATGGCTATTCGCGGATTGCCGGGCCCTGCTGGCCGGGCGACCTTTGCCGCCACCGCCGACCGTATCGGAACAGGGTTTGACTATCGGGCGGCATTACGAATGGCTTATCGAGTTATACGGCCATCATCGGGCTGGGCGGATCATGCGCAAGTTCGGCATCAAGTACAGCGAATTACACCCTTACGGGCCGGAAGTGCGCGAGGCTTTCATTAAGGTTAAGAAGCCGGAAGAGGTCGGAGCTCTGCTCGCGGAGTGGTACGACCCGGCCGGAAACTGGCCGGAGAGTAAACGCAAAACCGGCCCGGGCGATCTGATCGCCGCCGGGGCCGGCTTGTGATCGAGAGTTATTACGAAATGCGACCACGAGCCACACCATTACCGGGGCCTGAAAATGGATAGTATCGTCCGATTCTTCTTTGAAGATTTGTTGCTGATGCTGATGGCCCAGTTCGTCACTCTGTCCATCGTGCTGGCGGTGCATAGGCGATATTTTACGACACGGACCAGACGCGCGGTTTGGATAACCCTCGGGCTTTGCGCGGCCCTGCTCGCCATGCACATCCTGGTAAAAACCGATCGGGAGCAGATACGGTTACTGGTCAAGGAGTTGGTCAAGGCCGTCGATCAGCCGGACATGGATTTTATCGCTGCCGCTCTGGATGAGCAGTTCTACGATCCGCGCTATGGGGATCGAGCGGCCTTCCTCGTGGCCGTCGAGCAACAACTGCAAAGGCTGGTGGTGGATGCCGCCTCGGTATGGAGATTTCAACGAATCGAGGTCTCCGACGGACAGGCGATGGCGGAATTTCAGGCTATCTGCGATGTGCGCTCTAGCGGCTACTCCCAGAATCGTCTGCCCAGCCTATGGGAGTTATCCTTCATTAAGCGGAACGGCACGTGGAAGGTCGATGGCGCTATATTGTTGCGCGTCGGGCAATACGACGGCCGGAAAATAGATTACCTGCGATATTGAGGTTGTCTCATCGCGTTCCGATTCGTGGGTTTGGATATCGACCCACAATTTTCTGCTGGTCCGACGGGTATGCGGGGCATGCTCAGTACGTCGGTGCCGCCGCGGACTTTCCTTTCCATTTCTTGGCCACCGCGACTGCGAACCGGGGGGCGTTTATCGTTTCCGCTCGGGCGGGTATAATCCCGTGCATCATCATAACGGGGTGAATCCAGGTCGAGACCCGTTCGTGGAGCGGACGTGGCCGGCGGCTCGTAAGGTCATTCCGTAAAGGGATATAAGCTGTGGCCGTATTGGACATACCGGGCAGACTGTTTCGCATGGTTTTCGGGTCGCGCAACGAGCGGTTGCTCAAGCGTTTCGGCGAATCGGCGAACGCAGTTCTGGCTTTTGAAGAATCGATCAAGAATCTGTCGGCGGAGGAACTCCGGGCCAGGAGTGACGCGCTCAAGCAGCGTCTGGCCGACGGGGAGACCCCCGACGAGATTCTGCCCGAGGCCTTCGCCGTGCTTCGGGAGGCGTCCACCCGGGCTCAGGCCCATCGCCATTTCCATTGCCAGTTGATCGGCGGGCAGGTGCTGTACAAGGGCAACGTGGCCGAGATGCGGACCGGCGAGGGCAAGACCATCGTCTGCCATCTGGCCGCGTACCTGAGATTTCTGCAGGGCATGAAGGTCCACATCGTCACGGTCAACGACTACCTCGTACGCCGCGACGCGGAATTCGCCCGGCCTATCTTCGAATTGCTCGGGGCGACGGTCGGGTATATCCAGGCCCAGCAGGATCCCAGCGGCCAGGAGGGCATCCGGCGGCAGGCGTACGGCTGCGACCTGACCTACGGGACCAACAGCGAGTTCGGTTTCGATTATCTGCGCGACAATATGAAGGTCCGGCTCGATGACCAGGTGCAAGGCCGGTTGGATTACGTGATCGTCGACGAGGTGGACTCGATCCTGATCGACGAGGCCCGCACGCCGCTGATTATCAGCGGACCGGCCCACGACGACGTGAGCCGCTACAAGTGGTCGGACAGCCTGGCCCGCTCGCTGGTCCGGCGACAGACCGAGCTGAACAATGAAACCGCCCGACGGTTGCGGGAGTGGGGGGACGCTCCGCCGGAAGAGTTGACCAGGAATCCGAAATTCGACGATGCCCTCAAGCGTTTTCGGGTCGATCCATACATGCTTACCGAGGACGAGGCCGAGGCCATTTTGCACAAGCAGTTGTACGTGGTGCAGCAGGACCGCAAGGCAGTGCATCTGACCCACGAGGGCGTGGCCCATGCCCAGGATGAGGCGGGGATCGGCAGCTTCTACGTCGGGGCGAACATGGAATGTCCCCACTTGATCGAGAACTCGCTACGAGCCCACGTGGTTTACGAGCGGGACAAGGAATACGTGGTGCAGGATCGGACGGTAGTCATCGTTGATGAGTTTACCGGCCGATTGATGCAAGGCCGTCAATGGTCAGACGGGCTGCACCAGGCGGTCGAGGCCAAGGAAGGGGTTCCCGTCAAGGAAGAGACCCAGACCATGGCCACCATCACCATCCAGAATTTCTGCAAGCTGTACAAGAGTCTGGCGGGGATGACCGGCACGGCCATGACTGAGTCCGACGAGTTCATGAAAATCTACAGGCTCGAGGTGGTGGCCATCCCGACGAACCGGCCGGTGGATCGGTTGGACCACAACGATCGGATTTACCGCACGATCGCGACCAAGTACGACATGATCGTGGAGGAAATCCACGAGATGTATCGTCGCGGTCGGCCGCACGATCCGATCCTGCTGGCCGACGTATTCAAAAGATATCGCCCGATTCTGGCCCAGGCGGACGATTCCCAACGCGAGGAGAAACTTCAACGGATAGACGAAGCGTTGCGTCAGTTTAAGGAGGCCGACGAGCCCAACGCGGCGTTGATGACCGTGATGCTGGACGCTTACGATCTGCTGTTTCCCGACCTGGCAACCGGCCGCCCGATCCTGGTCGGCACGACCAGCGTGGAAAACTCGGAAAAACTGTCCCGTCTGCTGGAAAAGAGGTATGGCATCGAGCACGAAGTGCTGAACGCCAAGCAGCACGCCCGCGAGGCGGAGATCGTGGAAAAAGCCGGCCACCGCCACCCGCCGACCCGCGGGCACGATAAAAATCCCGTGGGTAACGTGACCATCGCCACCAACATGGCCGGGCGGGGCACGGATATCAAACTTGAGACGGGAGTGGTGTTCGAGAAATGCAAGGTGCCGGAGAATGTGCGCGAACTCGCTCCTGATTGTCCAGCAGAATCCTTTGCACTTTACCCGCCGGGTAGTACCAAATGCTGTATTCGTTGCGAGGAATACGATGCGGCCACCCGCTGCTCGCACTGTTACAAACCCAAGCTGGATGCGCGTTTTCCGGCGCTCGGTCGGCAGGTATGTACTCTCAATTCGCCATGCGGGTTGCATATAGTCGGATCCGAACGGCACGAGGCCCGGCGAATCGATAACCAGCTTCGCGGTCGCGCCGGCCGACAGGGCGATCCCGGGTCGAGCCGCTTCTTTCTCTCGCTGGAGGATATGCTGCTCAAACTGTTCATGCCCGATTGGATGCTCAAGATGATGGAGCGGCTGGGCTTTACCGAGGGAACCAGCCTGGAGGACAAGCGGATCACCAAGGGCATCGAGCGGGCCCAGAAAAAAGTCGAGGAGCGAAACTTCTCCATTCGCAAGCACTTGCTGGAATGGGACGAGCCGATGGATTACCAGCGGCGATCTTTTTACCGCGAGCGGCAACAGATTTTGGAAGGTCGCCGTCTGAATGACCTTATCTGGCGAATGATCAACGAGGTGGTTGACGAGGTCGTGGCTGATTACCTGGCGGAGGATTATACCCCCAAGCGCATCGCCGACTGGTGTAACAGTACATTGGAAGTGCCGATCGCTCCGGACCTGCTGGGTGACGAGGATCCCGCTTATGTCAGCCGACGTATACGGGAAAAGGCGAAGGATGAAATCCGCGATGTGATTCGGACCTCGTTGGGGGAATACATCGATCCGGACGAGGAACCCTCGGCCTGGGATGTGGGCGGGCTGCTCAAATGGGCCCAACGGAAATTTACCATCTCCTTGACCCAGAATCAGATGCGCAAGATGGACCCCGTGGAGATCGAGGAGCTGTTGATCGAGGCGGCGGACCAGCATTACGAGCAGATCGACTTGTCGCCGATCGAAGTCTATATGGATGCGATGTACGGCCGTCGGGCCCTGACCGACTGGGCCCGGGCCAAGTTCGGTATTAATTTGCAAAGCGAGGAGATTGCTGACGGTTCGGCGGAACAAGTGGCTGAAATCATTCGCTCCAGGGTCAATGAGGCCTATACGTCTCGAGAATTGTCTTACCCGGTTCAAACGATTATTAACCAGGTCTTCGGCTCAGCGGGCACGGACAACATTTACGCCTTGCAGCATATCGTCCAATGGGCGAACTCAAAGTACAACGTTGGTTGGACCCCGGAAGGTCTGGCCGGGAAAAGCCCGGCGGAGATCGCCAACGAATTGACCGCGATCAACCGGGCGTTCTTATACGAAGGCAAACTCGATCAGGAGATCGACGAGATCCTGGGCCGGTTCGGGGCCGAGAGTAACGGGGAACTCGACGAATGGGCGAAACAACGCTTCGGCAAAGCTCTGGATGCCGGCGAGTTGCATGTCGAGGGTGACGACCGCCGGGCGGTACTGATCGAGGCCGGCCGCCAGATGGCTCGCTGGGAACTGACCCAGATGGAGCGGTATGTGCTGTTGCGTATTTATGATCAGGGTTGGAAAGACCACCTGTTGGAGATGGACCACCTCAAGCATGCGATTATGCAGCGGCCGATGGGTGGTGACCAGACCCACCCGCAGAGCCAGTATGCGATTGAAGGTCGGGAGATGTTCGCCCAGATGTGGCGTATTATCCGTAATCGGGTAACCGATACGATCTTCAAGATATCCGCCGGCGGGGCCGAGTCGGCGCCGCGGGCCGCCGCGGGTCGCCCGCTGGAAACCCGGCACGATTCCGCGACCGGAGCGGGTTTCGCCGGTGCGGACAACGAGGCGGCTATGCGTGCTCAAGGAGAAGCCGCTAAAATCGAGACCATTCGACGTGAACAGCCCAGAGTCGGGCGCAATGACCCTTGTCCTTGCGGATCGGGCCGAAAATACAAACAATGTCATGGGAAGAAAGGGTAAACAATCAGCCTCGGCGATCAGTATTCGTTAAGCGGCATTCAGCAGTTGGCGATTTGCACGGAATGCCGATACGCGAAATGTGAAAGCCGACGGCCAATTTGGAGTACGTATTATGCCCCTGAAAGACAGTCGCAGCGGTCAGCGGTACGACCGGAAGCAGGATGAAAAAAAGCAGGTCAGGGCTGGATTGCCCGGAGAAGATGAGGCCCCCTTGCCTCCGCCAGTGGAGCCGATCAAGGCGGATAAAGCCGTAGGTCGTAATGATCCATGCACATGCGGATCCGGGAAAAAATATAAAAAGTGTTGCGGGCGTTAAGAAATTCGGACTTGATGTGCAATAGGATGTGTAGCTTGATTGTGCCAAGTCGATACCGAAAGGCTCCGGGGTGATGCGTCAGTATTTTATTGGCTTATCCGTTATATGTTGGTGCGGAGCGCTCAGCCCTATGGCCTGTGCGGACGGATTCTGGTCTAGTCAGATGCAGGGGTGGTACAAAGAGTTGCTCGAGCAGATCACCACACCTCTATTCTGGTTTGGTTTGTTTGCCCAAGGCCTCTTTTTCCTGCGTTTCATCTGGCAGTGGATTGTCAGTGAACAGCGTAAACAGAGTACCATCCCGATCCTCTTCTGGTACTTTTCGCTGCTTGGCGGCGTGGCCATGTTTATTTACGGCTGCTTGCGCAAGGATCTGGTTATTATGCTGGGCCAAGTTATGGCTACGGTTATTTACACCCGGAACCTTATGCTCATCTATAATGAAATGGCGAGAAGCCGAGAGGCCGGGTTGTCAGCGCCGGATGCCCGATTTTCCAAGAATGACACCAATAAATCGGCTGAATGACCTAAGGTCTTGTAAATAAATAGCTTAACTCTTGTGTTGTCATCGCCGGAAAGTCCTATAATGATAAATCCGGATATTTATGCTATGATAGCTCAGAGTGCGAGGATACAAAAAGAAGCTTATTGGATTCTTGCGGTTTGTGTTCTGTTGATCCTCGTGTTGGTTGTGGCCCTTGTGCTCCTGCGGTGGATCAAACGGCGGGAAGCGGCCGCCGAAGCGGAAGCAGAAGGCTTTTTCACGTTGCAGGATTTGCGCGAGATGCGCTTGCGCGGGGATATCAGCCATCAGGAGTATGAAAAACTACGGGCCGCGATTATCCGGAGCTACGATCCGCACCTGATAGGGCGGGATCTGGCGGATCCGGTCGTCTGGGAGGCTGAAAGCGAGGACGGAGAGGTGGTTTGGGAAGCCGACCATGAGGAAGATGTCGGCTGGCCGGATACGGAAAGTGACAGTAATCCTCCACGGTAGTAAAATAGAGAGGTTGATCTGAAGAAATGGTCGTCCGGCTGACGATAGAACCCAAACGAGAGCGTCTTTCTTGGATAGATAACTCGATATCGTATGCGGCGAGTGCTTGCAAGTGCTTGGTAAGCATGATGTTGAGTAGTATTATAGGCACGTAATGGAGTGACCGGCTAATGGCAGGTTCGCGCACTGGAAATTCGAGCGGGGGAAGCAGAGGTGGCCGACGTTCCACGACCTGTAGTTTCTGCGGTAAGACGCAGCGCGAGGCTGGCCCCATGGTCGAGGGGCCGGGCGATGTATACATCTGTTCTGCGTGCGTGGATCTCTGCCATAACATTATCAAGCAGGAAAAGCGCAAAACCGGCCCGGCCCGGTATTTGGGAGAAACTATTCCTGCCCCGAGGCAGATCAAGGAGTTTCTGGATTTGTATGTTATTGGTCAGGAACGGGCCAAGCGTTCCATGGCCGTTGCGGTCCATTCACACTATAAGCGTCTAGCGCATGCGGACACCGCAGACGAAGATGATGTGGAGCTGGATAAATCTAATATGCTGCTGATCGGGCCGACAGGCGCGGGTAAAACGCTGATGGCCCGGACCTTGGCCCGTGTGTTGAACGTGCCTTTTGCCATCGGTGATGCGACCACCCTGACCGAGGCGGGGTACGTGGGCGAGGACGTGGAGAACATTCTCCTGAGGCTGTTACAGAACGCGGATTACGACCTGGAGGCCGCCCAGCGGGGGATCGTCTACATTGACGAGATCGACAAGATTGGCAAGACCAATCAGAACGTGAGCATTACCCGCGATGTCAGCGGAGAGGGGGTGCAGCAAGCCCTGCTCAAAATGCTCGAGGGCACGATTTCCAACATTCCGCCGCAGGGCGGACGCAAGCATCCCGAGCAACAATATATCCAGATGGACACCGCCCACATTCTGTTTATTTGCGGAGGGACGTTCACCGGCCTGGAGGAAATTATCCATCGGCGGGTGGGCAAGGCCGCCATCGGTTTCGTGGGCGAGATGAGCAACGAAGACCGGGCCAGTCAGTTACGTTCCGCTCTCGCCCAGGTCACTCCGGACGATCTGGTCGAATTCGGCATGATTCCGGAATTTGTCGGCCGTCTTCCGGTCATTACCACGTTGGAGCCCCTGAGCGTGGACATTCTGACGCGGATACTTACCGAACCGCGGAACGCCGTGGTCCGACAGTATCAGCGTTTCTTCGAGATGGAGGGTTGCGAACTGGAGTTCACGCCTCCGGCCTTGCATCAGATCGCCGAGAGCGCCCTGGGGCGCAACACGGGAGCCCGAGCCCTACGCGGGGTGATGGAGGAGCTGATGCTGGACATCATGTATCGCCTCCCGGAGGAGGGCAAGGGTTGCAAATACATGGTTACCGAAGAGGTGGTTCGGCGGGAAGCCGACCTGTTCAGCAACCGCATCCGTCGCAAGGAATCCGCTTAACGCGCGAAACGCTAACAAACGACTGAAATTTGCGCTATTCGTCCGCAGGCTCATCAGCGGGGGCGGTTGTGCATTCCAGTCTTTCCATATCGTCCATGGTCGATTGACGATAATCCGCAGAGGACATTCCCGTCAATTCCTGCCATTGTGCTTCCGTCAGGCAGTTACTGTCTATTAAACCCAGAGTTGCTTGCAGTGCCGGGCAGCCGAGTTCTGGATTATCTCGATTAGCGTCCCAAGCCAAGACTTTGCTTTCCCAATCGGCCTTAAGCGCCTCACAAAACGCGGGGAAGCCTTCACATTCCAGTCCTAACATGATATCCAGCATCCTTTGCCGGTATTCCGCAGGGGTTATTGTTAGTCCTGCATTGATAATTATTTCCTGCCACTCTTCTTCAGTAAGGCAATTGCTATCCATTAAATCCAAAGTGGCTTGCATTGCTGGACAGCCAACAACGGGATTCTCGCGATCATCCCGCCAAGCGTTTACCTTGTTGGACCAATCGGTAATCAACGCGTCACAAACCGGGTCGCCGCCGCCGCAGGAGCTTCCCAAGGTCGCGCCGGCCAGAATCACCGCAGCCGTGATGATACCCCGCCCTATCCGACGACTATTACGCTTTTGCATCTTATCGATCCTCTCTGTGTTCAGGTCCATGTTATTGGGCCGATCCCAAGTTACTGGTATTGTTCATCAGTACCAGATGGCTGTCAACCATGGAAATAGGTTCTTTACGAATGCGAAAGCTTGACCTGTATCGAGATCGGCGTGGAATGGGGGGGCTTGATGGCCGTGACTTCCAACACGCCATCGCATAATCGGGCGCTGGTTGTCTCCGGCTGGATCGCCCCGGGCATGATGATTTCTCGCCGGAAGCGGCCGTAACGTCTATCGGAACGGACCATGTGTACGGAAGGGGTTTTGGGATTGCTAGCAAAGGCCGGTTCGGCCTTCTGGCCCGCGAGTGTGATGGTCGTGGCATTGGCATTAACCTCGATGGTTTCGCGGGTAACGCCGGGCAGTTCCACCATCAGGACGTACCGGTCGGGATATTCCCGTAACTCGATGGGCGGGGCGAAGTCCTGGCCGTCGAACGGACCTGTACTGATTCCACTGTGCCAGAAACGTTGCCACAAATTACCCAGTTCGGATTGAAGCGTGTCGAAAACTGATTCGCAAGAGCGGTTCGGTACGTCGGTCATGGTCATGTTCCTTGGCCCGGAGGTTTATCATTTAGGGATGCGGCGTCCGATTTTGCGTAGAAGCATTTCGTAGAACTGTCGGGCGACGACCTGCTCTGCCTTGATCACGTCGTCGGCGCCCATCTGGGCGGCCTGCATCCCGGAGGATGAATAGAGAGTGCGGGCCACGATATAGATACCCGGTTTAAGCCGCCGGGCCAGGCAGGTGGCCTGTAGGACGGCCTCTTCGTCGGGGATGGTCAACGCCAGTATGGAGGCCTCGTCGATCCCCGCCGTGCGGAGGGTTTGCTCCTCGGCAATATTGCCGACGATCACCTTTCGACCCAATTTCTGCTGGGTATCGGAGGTTTGCACGTTACTGTCGACGATGACGTAGTCAATGCCGTGGCGATCGAAAATATCAGCGATCCAGCGGCCGGCCAGACCAAAGCCGGCGATGATGACCCGGCCGAGATCCTTGGCTGGTTGCGTATCGTCCAGTTCGGCCACTCGAATAGAGACCGTGGTGCCGTCGGGCCAGTCCACCCGGGCCATAAGACGAATATTCCCGTTTTCGTAGACTCCGAGGTACTCGTTTCTTTCCGGTTTGCTGGCATCCGGATCAACGCTCATCGGCAACCTTTCCGGCTTCCGGTTCAGCCAATCATTTCATAATCCAAGATCCGTGCATCCATCGTCCTCGCACTCCGCAAATGATATTTTCGGAATCTTGTAAGACAAAAGGCCAATGTCTTCACGTAAGAATTGCCAAATCAGCTTCCTAGTTCTCCCATATTACCACTCGGCTGTCGAAAACCGGGCCATCGGTACAGCAAAGGCGGTATACCCAGCCTTTCGGGTCAGAGGCATCACGAATTCGAACCACGCAGGACTGGCAGGTGCCCATTCCGCAGGCCATCATCCGTTCCAGGCAGACTTGGCAGGGAATGTTGTATTGTTCGGCCAGATCAGCGGTCGCATGCATCATGGCGTCCGGTCCACAACTATAGACGACTGCGGAGGAGTCTTCTTCGAGATGGGCATGCAGGTAACGAGCAAAAGCTTGGGCGGCCGACCCGGCGAAGCCCAACGACCCGTCATCGGTCGAGATCAATACAGGTACCCCGCAGTCGGCGAATTCGGTGACTGCCAAGGTGGGCTGGTCGGTAAGAACTTGGGCCTGGCGGTGGCGAGTCAGAGGTAGCAAGTCGGCGGAGCGGGCTCCGCAGAAGGCAATTACGGTTTTTCCGGATGCCCGAAGGGCCCGGGCTAGCCATATCAGAGGGGGCAGGCCGCAACCCCCACCGACGATATAAGCAGTAGGGCGGTCTTCGGCCAGGGTAAACGGATGGCCCAGAGGTCCGAGGATGCTAACAGAATCGCCAGGGTTTAGGTGGGATAGCCAATGTGTCCCGCGTCCAACGAGTCGATGAATAATTTCGATCCGGGTTACACGGTTATCGCGGGACAGCCCCGCGATACTGAAAGGCCGACGGATGTAGGCCCCATCACCGGGGGTGGCGTCATCGTTTGGTTCACGGCAGAGAACCTGGACGAACTGGCCAGGCTCGGTCAATGGGAAATCCCGGACCTCAAGAACAAAGCGCCAGTGATCGCGGCAGACTGGGTCGTTGGTCACGACCCTGGTCAGGAATACACCTTTTTGCGTTTCGGCGGATACATGCATAAAAATCCTCGTCATGAAGCAGACCGGCCTACAATGATTCCCGCATAGCCTACGGCGTCCGTGGAGTGACCGAGCCGTTCGGCCAGCACTTCGCAACTTGTGGTGTGTTGCAACAACTCGGCATGATCGGCACCCATTTGAACGCAGGCGGCCAGGGTCGCGGCAATCGCGCCACTGCCGCATGCGTTATGATGCGTCATGGCCTCGCCGACGATTTGATCCGCCTCCAAGCGGAGTATCTTATCGATCAGCCGTCGGTCATTTACGTCCTTAGCCCAATGCAGGGCCGCTGCTCCGCTGCCCTTTGGGGTAAAGTGGTAACGTGGTCCGTAATGGGTCAGGTCACTGGATCCGACGAAAACGGCCTTACGGCCCAGACGGTCCACTTGTTCGGCTACGGCCCGGCCTATCTCGTGGGCCGAAGCAACAGGTGGCACCATGATAGGCAGTATTTTGGCGGAGGGTGCCAGATGTTGAACGAAAGGTATCTGTACTTCGATGGAATGTTCCAGGTCGTGGGAATCTGGATCATAGGTCAGTAGGGAACTGCCCTGAAGTGCGGCCTCGGCCAGCGTCTGATCGACAGCTACTTCACCGAGCGGTGATCGCCAGGCACTCCCGGCATAGACCGCTCCTAGCGGACTCAGCAGGCGATGGACCGCGCCAAAAAGTACATAAGTTTCTATAGAGGTGTCGGTGGCCAAAACCTCGAATGCCCCGGCAGCCACCGCCCCGCTGCACATCCAACCGGCGTGCGGAACTATGCCACCCTGTATCCGCTGAAACGCCTGCCGATACTCTCGACTGGTGGACAGGGAGGCAGCCTGGGCCAGACAGGCTTTGACCTCAGCGCGGCATTCGCCGGCGGAGCCGGGATAAAATTGGCCGGCGACCACGCACTGGCGGACGAGCATGACTGGTTCACCTCCTCATTATTAAGCCCAAGATCGCGCGTGATCTAGTTCCCGATAAGCTGATTATCCCTGGTTCGGATTAGTCGTGCAACGAGTGTCTCCTGGCGTTTTTTCTTGATCGAACAGTAATTACTCATCTAGTTGTGAAGCTGCCGTCGCGTGCCATTGTTCTCCTTCACAATGATCACATATGTTGCCCTGGAAGCCGTGTGGGCACAGGGTCGCTTAGCGGCCATTCAATATTTTTGCGGATACACGGTTAAGGCGCGGTCCTATGGTCCAAACTTGTCCAGAAGAGAAATAGCCCATGAGGAAGCGTTTTATGGCGGTTTTGGGCCATTAAGGGCATACACTGTATAATTGTTTTGTACACAAAATGAAGGAACGCGTAAGCCTTTGTAAGGGGGACTCCGGTTTGTGCTTAATTGCCGCTTGATTCTCGGGTTAGAATCGGGAAAATAGATGCTCTTCCGCGTGCTCGGACAGCTATAAGGTCCGGTTGGCATGGAGGATGCATTAGGACCGGCGTACTATCAGCATTCTCAAATCAGGCGGAAGGCAGAGCATGAGCGCCGGACCCAAAATACTGGTCGTCGATGACGAAGAGGTGATCTGCCGGGGCGTACAGCGGATTCTGTCCGGCAAGGGTTTTGAGGTGGTCACCAGTACGGATTCGCCGGCGGCCCTGAGGTTGGCGGTGGCCGAGGATTTCGCGGCCGTCCTGCTGGACCTGAAGATGCCCCGGATGGACGGGATTCAGTTTGTCCAGGAGTTGCGGAAAGCAAAGCCGACGGTTCCGGTGATTTTCGTCACCGGGTATCCGAGTTTGCTCGAAGCTGAGTCCGCCGAACGGTTTGGTGTGCTAGGGCACATCCTTAAGCCGTTTACCCCACAGGAGATTGTCGAGGCCGTGCAGCGCTGTCTGCGCGTTTCGTCGCCGGCGGTCCCGTCGGTCGAAGGGGGGGGCTTGCCGTTGAACGAGCCGAAGGGGGAGGGGCCGGTCGGGCGGTCGTCGGCGCATGATGGTGCGGCGGATCGGGAGATTCGCCAAGGCGTTTT
>JAAYCU010000198.1 GCA_012729595.1 Phycisphaerales bacterium | reverse complement strand
TTCGCGGTACGCGACCAGTCCCGCATCAGAGGTAACGGACGCGCCGTGGAACTGCAGCCTGATCTGGCTGTCAAAACCGATCCGCAACGCCTCCTTGCGTGCTTCACCCATTGGATTCTCCTGATTTCAACGGCTTGAGGTTCATTTTCACCTGTATTCATTGGGGAAATCGTCACCTCATTATACGCCGCTGCAAGTGTCATCTGGGAAATCCGGGATTAGCCTTTCATCGCTTGCGGCAATGATAGACGAGAATGGATTCGCCGGCCGGGGTGGCCGACAGGATTTCGAAACCGGCGCGTCGCAGCAGGCCTTCCATGATCCAGGAATAGGTACTGAACTCCGTGGCCACGTGGCGGGCGACTTCCGCCCGCATCGCCGGGTAGGCATCGAGGACATGCTTCAGGCATTGTTCCGGCTCCTCGCCGTCCGGCACGGAGAAGACCACGTCCCTCAGCAGAAACTGCCCCCCAGGCTTCAGGGCGCGGGCGACATTCCGCAGGGCCACCAGTTTCCAGGTATCGGGCAGGTGATGCAGGGCCAGCTCGGAAACGACGGCATCGAACGAGTCCGGGGGAAACGGTATCGTCAGAAAGCCGCAACGGTGCGTGTGCAGATCGGTCAGCCCTTCCCGCAAGGCCATGTCCTGGACGTAGTCCAGCATGATCCGGGAAACGTCGATGGCTGTGGTCCTCAGGCCCGCCTTCGCGGCGGCTCGGATGAACCGGCCCGTCCCGCAACCGATCTCTAAAACGTCGGCGGCGGGAGGCAGGTTCAGAAGCCGGAGTATCCCGGCGTTCTCCGATTCGACGTCCCGGATTCGGGCCATGCGCTGGTCATAGGCCGACACCTCGGCCAGGACGTCGTAATCCGTTCCGACCTGCCGCGTTTCGTTCCACATCCATTCGGTATCTTGCTCGTTCATGGCGACAATATGACCATTTCTCGCCGCGGATGAAAAACGCAGGCCTCGGTCCGCACCGCTTGGCGGACACCCCCACGCAACCGTATCGACCTGGACGAAGCGGTCGCGGGCGTTCGGCCTCGCGTTCCCTCTGCGTCGCGATAGGCAAGAACCCGGCTGAGCCGAAACGACGCCGGAAGCGGGACCGTTTCAGGCCGCGAGGCGGCGAACTCCGAATTTTGCGTCATTCGTTCCGGTATTTTTCTCAAATACCTCTTGACCGGCGGAACCGGCCGTACGAGAATGCGCTTCAGTTCGTATAGCCATCCGAAACGCTTCTGAAAAAAAGGAGGAAGAACGCGGGACATACATGTGGGTTCTTTTCGCGGACTTATGGAACACGGGCCGGCCTGGCCCCCAATTAGCCTGATGGAGGATTGACCTATGGGTATGATGAAGGAATTCAAGGAATTCGCGATGCGCGGCAACGTGGTCGACATGGCGGTCGGCATCATTATTGGCGGAGCCTTCGGTAAAATCGTCTCGTCGCTGGTCGCGGACGTGATCATGCCGCCGCTGGGCATGCTTCTCGGCAAGGTCGATTTCAGCGAGCTGGCGATTACCCTCCAGGAGGCCAGTGGCGATGCGGCCGCCGTGACCCTGGGCTACGGCCAGTTTATCCAGACCGTGGTGGACTTCGTAATCATCGCCTTCGCGATCTTCATGGTCATCAAGGCGATGAACACGCTGAAGAAAAAGCAGGAAGCCGCGCCCGCGGCGCCGCCCGAACCGCCGAAACAGGAGGTTCTGCTCGCCGAGATCAGGGATCTGCTGAAGCAGAAGTGACCGGTTCGCGAACTTACGATGCCCCCGCTCCAGACAACGCGGCACCGTTGCCCGTTGTTTTACGATGAGCCATGGTCCGCGCCCACATCACCCATCGCCCGGACCACAACAAGAGTTAAACCCCCATCAACAATCTGACCCGTCCCAATCCTGTTCGGCACAAGGCTTGCTTTGAATGGTTCCTCGCGGGGACTTCGCGCAGCAGCGTACAAGATCGCGCCACACTTTACTTGCGCATGCGCAATTCATGGTGTATGTTTATGGATAG
>JAAYCU010000002.1 GCA_012729595.1 Phycisphaerales bacterium | reverse complement strand
TCCGGTGTGTTGCTGTTCACAACATACATCGGCCAGAAACACCGCTTTTTATTCGCGCCAAGCCGCATCAGCCACCAAATCGGTCAGTTTGAGTAAATGACGTGTTGATTACGACCGGCACGCCTGTGAGTTCTCCAAAGGTTTTAATCAAACGGTAATATCGACCATTGTATTCTTCCGTGACGGTCTGTACTCGACCTGTGCCATCCTTATGTGTAATGGCCGGAAGCACATTGTGCATTTGCGGTCGAACCTTGGGAACAAGAAGCATGAACGGCGCATCCATGCCGGCCGGCATCTCGAAGTACTGGTGCGCGTACTCCTTGAGAACGGAGGGGGCAAACGGACGAAACGCCTCACGGAATTTTACCTTCGCATTGATGATGTCCTTCATCTTTGGATTGCGCGCATCCGCCACTATTGATCTGGAACCCAGCGCACGCGGACCGAACTCTAGTCGCCCTTGGAACCATCCGACCACCTTTCCGTCCGCAATCATACGTGCTGTCTGCTTAAGCAGTTCTTCTTCACTCGCTTGGTAAGTGTACTTCATTCCAGTTTGCTTTAAGGCGGTCTTTATTTCATCGTCGGTAAATGAGGGGCCCCAGTAGGCATGCATCATAGTGAACTCGCGAGGTTTTTTGAGCACGGTATTGTACAGATAAAAGGCTGTGCCCAACGCGCCACCGGAGTCCCCCGCTGCGGGCTGAATGAAGATGCTGTCAAAGCCGGTCTCTTGAAGAATCCGCCAATTTGCCACGCAATTCAACCCGACACCACCGGCGATGCAAACGCTTTTCTGACCCGTAACCTTATGTACATGCGCGGCTGTTTTCACCATTATCTCTTCAACGATCTTCTGTCCCGAGTGGGCGATATCCTCATGGAATTCATCGAGTTCGGTATCTTTGGGACGTTGCGGACGGCCGAATAGCTCCTCCCATTTTCGGCTGAATATCTTTTCCGTCGAGTGCGTGTGCATAAAGTAATCCATATTCAGGCGAAAGCTGCCGTCTTCGCGAATATCGACGACTTGGCGGAACTGGTCGATGTATGTAGGTTTACCGTAAGGGGCCAGGCCCATCACCTTCCATTCCGCGTCGTTCACCCGGAACCCGAGGTACGCCGTAATGGCGCTGAAGAGCAGGCCCACCGAGTGTGGGAAACGGATCTCTTTATTGATAACGATTTCGGTGCCCCGGCCGATACCCCACGCCGTTGTTGTCCATTCCCCCACTCCATCAACAGTAATGATTGCTGCTTCCGGGAATGGCGAAACGAGGAACGTGCTCGCCGCGTGGGCCAAGTGGTGCTGGCAATAATAAATGTCCTTATCGGTGCCCAACTCCCTCTGGATGATCTGGCCGATGTGCAGCTTGGTCTTTAGCCAAAGGGGCATGCTTCTGACCCAGTTTGCATACGTCAGCGGCCAGCGCGCCAGAATCGTCTCTAGAATGCGATTGAACTTGACAATTGGCTTTTCATAAAAACTGATATAATCAACATCGTCGATAGCGATGCCAGCTTCCTTGAGGCAGTATTCCACGGCCAGTTTAGGAAAACCGCTATAATGTTTCTGGCGATTAAAACGCTCTTCTTCAGCGGCGGCAAGGAGTTGCCCGTCCTTCACTAACGCAGCCCCCGCGTCATGATAAAAGCAGGATATTCCGAGAACATACATTCTGGTTATTCCAATCAGGATCCTGTTAGCGTCACCGTATCGTCAATAGGGGTGACTCATGCGTTCCAGCGTATTATCGTGATGCACGTGCTCTTCCCAATAACTCTCACCCTCCGGAGCCAGCTTAATGTGTAACGGATCTCCCAAGCGAATCAAGGAGAAAAACGGCAGCAGCACAACAAATATGAACGACAGTAGGGCGACGGTCATGATCGAACCTAGCAACATCGCCGTGGACATCCAGCAGACGTAAACCGGCCGGGCCAACCCGCGCGGCCCGAACGATATGACCAACAGGACAGCACCAAGTACCCACAGGCCGAGCGCGATCTTCTGTTGCTTAGCGCCGACCCATGCGATTGAGTTGGGCTCCGGTCCAACATACCAGAGCAGCCCACCGATAAGCCCGAAACCGGCCAGCATAGCCCAGCCGAATTTGTGTAGCTCGACGGCGGAAGGATTTTTGTTGACCAACTGCATTTGTTGTTCTCCCGTGCTAAAGGGGTTCCACAGGCATAACTGTTTACACGGTGTTACACCATCGTAGGTTATGACGGTCAGGGCTGGTGATTTAACAACATGTCGGCAATGAACTTGGCAAACCGATCCGATCCCTGCTGGTTCCAATGCCCATCGTAGATGAACCAGCAAGATTTGAGCTCCTCGGTGGTCAGTCCGGCAAAAGCCTGACCCCCGTCCATATAGGAAGCCCCCAGAGCGTTGGCGAACGCTTCGATTTCGATCTGGTGCCGGTGATCACCCGGACGATGAGAGATCATACTTGCCTTGGAGGGAATGCTTACCACCCAGACCTTGCATGCGATACCGGTCAGGTAACGATGAATGTCGTCGATCAGCCGCATACGTTCAGGATCAGAACCGTCGCCGGGAACGTGTGTCGCTCGACGGTTAGACCACTTGACCAGCTGATCATGCGCGGTACTCGCCAGCCAGGGCCGCCAGGCTCGACCCTCCGCAGGCTGCCATTGTCCTTGTAGGGCCCGTTCGAACTCCGCTGAAGTCAGGCTATGTCCGGAATCGATCACCCGTAGATATTTACGAGCATCCTCCAGATTTCGCGGGTATGAACTAGTATTCCATTCGGTAACGCGTCCGAACATGGGGCGAGGGTAACCCCGATGCTCGAAAATCGAAAACTTACGTTCTAGGTCACCCGGGTATACTGCAAACAGAACACCATCGAGTTCGTAATTTTCCGCTTCCAACTTACCAATAAAGTTCCTCCAGTTGGCCAGCCCGACGCCTCCGAGAGCGAAGTTCAGCAATTGCCACGACTCGCCATGAACATGCAGGATTTGCTCCGTCCGGTCAGGCCAATTGTAGTCTAAATACTCTCCGGCAGTAAACGAATCGCCTATGACCGCTACCCGTATTGTGTTTGGCTCGCTTCGTTCAGGACCGAAATCGTCACGGTCCGGAAAACCCTGGTTATTCCCCCGCATCACGCTCACGTACTCTACCTGGCCCCGGGTTATTCTTGCTATGCGTGAGGGAACCTCAGTCAACCGATAGCCCATGACCGGGTCAAACACCATGGTCTGTTCCGGGTGCTCGAAAATCCATACCGATTGGCCAATGGGGGAAATATAACGATGGTAGCCGGTCAAAATAATCTCACATAGCAGGTAAACGGTTCCGACTAGGCCCTTACACCGAAACTTCTCTGCGTTTTGCGCGCATGTTATCCGGTATCAAGCGGCCGGTCGAGCAAGGGCTTGGGGATAGTGATCATCATGAATCGCCAGGATAGCGGACATCATCGCGTG
>JAAYCU010000197.1 GCA_012729595.1 Phycisphaerales bacterium | reverse complement strand
ATACATCGTTATCCATGCCGGTGCCTAATGCCCGCCAATGCACACCGTCCCACCTGGCGAGATGACCGACAGTCGCGCCGCCAGCTTCCGTGAAATCGCCCCCGGCATAAACCGCCGATCCAGACCCGTCGTCAAATGCGATCATTGTCCGAACAATGTCGTTCATCCCCTGAAGATGAAAACCGGTGGACCAATTCGGATTGCACGGCTGGCCGTGGCCCGACGCCGTCAGTCCCAGGATGACCATCAATACCCCGATCAACAAAAATCGCTCTTTACCCTCTCCAAACGCGATCATGACTCGCAGTCCTGTTGGCCCTTTGATCTAAGTTGAACAATGACAAGAGCTTATGTTTTTCTGTCGTCCTGGAAACCCATCCCGTTCCGGTTTTTCGGGTCGGCGATGGCCACGATTGCCAGATTCCGCAAAACAAGATTTTGGAGAACAAAAGCCTTTGACAGGGCTCATCCAGATCTTGACTATAACGAATCATACCCGTTTCGAGGTATATTTGGCAAGAGAAAAAAGCGGTTTGGCTGGGTTTCCCGGGGGGGCTAAGGGTTTTTATTATACTTTACCAGCCCGATAAGCTGCTCCCGTATAAGATTTTATACTTGACTATTAAGTGATGTTCTTCGTATGATATGTCGATGTGGCAGGTTGCTTATTAGGGTATATGTCCTGATCGATTTTCATACGTATGGAGCAGAAGGGGAACAAGTCCATGCCTGTTCGCATGTATCATGCAACCTCAACAACTCCAGGAATGAAGCCAATTCGACGGTCTGGTAAGTTCCCATGTGGCCATGGATCGGCCTGCGACAAGATGAGCTCCTCAAGAAATCATGATGAGCCTTTAAAAACTCGACTTTGGTGCTATCGAGTTAGGCTTGACCCAGCGCGGGTCAGCATGAGGTGGTTTTGCGAGCAATATGGCTGGATGAAAAGGCGGCCATAGTGATGCGCTGAATCGGCGTTAAGAAATTGTAACGGCCTCATTCACAGTTGGTTACGTTAAATCATGAATGCGGCTGACGGGGACGGAGTCTAAGCAGACCTTATTGTTGGTTTACCCTTGCGTTTCAGATCATCGTGTTTTTTAAAGAACAAGCGGTGAGATATCCTCGGTCTCGACCAGCCATAATCATTCCACCTGATTCATGCCTACGCTGACATGGTATGCACGTCGTCTCCGGGCCATGTCGCTACCCGAAATGGGGTGGCGGCTGCGGTGCAGAATCGGCTCTTCAATGGATTGCTGGGTGACGCCGCTGTGTCGTTCATTCATGAGGGCGACCGGCGTCAAGGTTCCCGTGAACGGGGAGTGTACCACTCGGGGTAATGCGGTCAGTCCATGTTTGCCGACGGTCGGAACCGACACCCCTTCGTGCTCAGCCATGGAGCAATGGAAGGGGGCATTGCTGGCACGGGCCGAGGGGCTGGTCCGAAATCGGATGGATTTGTTTGATCTTGAGGATCTCGACTTAGGTGAACAGATTGATTGGAATTACGAATACAAAGCCGGCAAGAAAGCGCCGATGTGGCATGCCACCCGGATTGATTACCGTTCTTACGGACAGACGGGGGACTGTAAATTTGTCTGGGAGCCCAATCGGCATCAGCATTGGGTGGTGCTGGGGCGGGCTTATCGCCTGAGCGGGGATGACCGATTCGCCGCAACCGTGCGGAACCAGCTTGATTCGTGGATCGAACAGTGTCCTTACGGGCGGGGCATGAACTGGCGCAGCCCGCTGGAGTTGGCGATCCGGTTGATCAACTGGGCATGGGCCTGGGAGTTGATTCGCCCCAGCGAAGCCATTCCCCGAACAGAATGGCCCCGCTTGCTCGGCGTGGCTCGATGTCATCTGAGGGAAATCGCCCGGAAATACTCGCGTTACTCATCGGCCAATAATCACCTCGTCGGTGAAGCGGCGGGCAGTTTTATCGCCAGTAGCTACTTCCACGCCCTCAAGGGCGCTAGTGCATGGCGGCGGCAAAGTCGAGACATACTGCTGCGCGAGATTTTCACCCAAACCCATGCCGATGGCGGCAATCGTGAACAGGCGATGGGATACCATTTGTTCACGCTGGAGCTGTTTCTCCTGGCGGGCTTGACGGCCCGTCGCCTTGGCGAGGATTTTCCTCCTGAGTACTGGGAACGACTCGAACAGATGTTCGCTTTTCTGGCCGGGTTCATGGAGGACGGCGGCCCGCCGCCGATGTTCGGGGACAGCGATGACGGTTACGTTCTGGATCTGGATGATCGTCGGAACCGGCCTGCGGAGTTACTGGCGGTCGGGGCGGCTTTGTTTAAGCGATCGGATTTCAAGGCACTGGTTCCCGGCTGCGGAGAGCGCGTTTTCTGGCTGCTCGGCTCGGAGGGATACGAGTGCTACCGGCGGCTGCCGGTTTCCGATGATTCTACGCTGCGATCCCGGGCTTTTCCGGATTCGGGGTATTACCTGTTGCAAAGCGGCCAAAGGAGCGGCTCGGACGCGGTCAGCCTGAGCTTTGACTGCGGGCCGCTGGGATTTGGTCCGCTGGCCGCCCATGGACATGCCGACCTGTTGAGTTTCACGTTGAAAATCGGCGGCGTCGAGGTCATGGTGGACCCCGGTACCTATGACTATTTCACTTATCCGCGGTGGCGTGATTATTTTCGAAGCACACGGGCGCATAATACCGTGGAAATCGACCATCAAAATCAGGCGGAGATGCTGGGGCCGTTTTTATGGGGGCGTCGGGCCGATGGACGTTGCCTTTTGTGGAAACCGGAAAACGACGGCGGGATGGTGGTTGGCCAATCCCAGGGGAATACCTCTTCGGCCGAGGCCGTAACCCATCGGCGAACCGTCGTCCTTCGTGGTGCCCGGAAGGAAATCAGTATTCAAGATGATTTGTCCGGCCAGGGAACCCATACGGCGGCCCTGCATCTACATTTTGCCGAACATTGCAATCTGCGCCGGATAAGCGGTCATCTTTTTGAAGTGCATGTCGGCGGTGCAGAAGTCCAGATCGAGATTGACCCGAGGTTTACCGCATCGTTAATCCGCGGTGGAGAGGAACCGATTTTTGGCTGGGTCGCCCGAGGGTATCACCAAAAGGCCCCCGCTTTGACTCTTTGTGCCCTGGCGGATTGGCAACACCAAGCGACTTTTCATACCATGATTACTATTGGAGTATAACCCATGCGTGGTCCCTGGATCGCATTTCGCTTGACGGCAAGAAACCGGAGGCGACCTTGTCGTGTGGGTCGTACCCGGACCGAGGTTCTGAAAAGGTCACGTGCACAAACATCGGGCAACGTTTAGCGTTTGTTCAACAGGATCCGGAAACAGGAATTCAGGATCGAATAACCCGGCAGCTGGCGTGCAATGGAGGGCACGGGGCCAAGCATCAGAGAAGGTCGCCACCAAATTTTGGAGCCGGTGCAAAAAAAGGAGAGGAAAGTGGGCACGTTGAGACATGACGCCGCTTCCGCAAGCGGATTCGGCATGGCCACGGAGTTCCAAGCGGCAGGGGGCGGTCCCAGTACCCCGGAAGCGATTGTTCAGGGTGTAATTCTGGCGGGTATACATCGTTGGGGAGCGTTCGCCCTGGATGAGGTGGTGTCCCGGTCGCTGTGGCCGGTGGCCGGCCGATCAGTTATTGCTCATACCCTAAAGTGGTTGAGAAAGGCGGGGGTGGAAAACGTTACGATCTGCGCGAACAGCGATACGCAATATATGTACCGCTTGTTGGGGACCGGCTGCACGTTTCGTATGCAGTTGGATTACTACATGGATATATCTCCTCGCGGGCCGGCGGGGTGCGTGCGCGACGCCATGCTCGGTAGTGTGGCGCGTGCCTTCGTGGTTGTCGAAGGCGCGATCCTGCCGCAAATCGACCTGGATGACCTGCTTCGCAAACATGCGGAATCCAACGCCGCTCTGACCATGGTAGTCAGCCGGGATCCCGTCGCTGACCAGGCTGGGATGGAGATGCTCAGACCGGCTGGTATTTATGTCTTTGCCCCCCGGATCTCGGCCGATATCCCGGAAAGGGGATATCAGGACATCAAGGAAACATTGGTTCCCAAGTTGTTTGCCAGGGGCGAGAACATCGCAAGCTACGTCGTGGATCATGACGCCGTTCTGCGCATTATCGATACAGCTTCTTATCATTCGGTCAATAATTGGGTAATAGAGCGGATGGCGCGGTGGGGGTTGTGTCCGGCGGACTATACCCGTCACAAGCTGGCCCTCGTACATAAGACTGCCAAAGTGTCGAGCGGTGCTCGTTTGCTGGGACCGGTCCTGATCGAGCCCTCCTGCGTTGTTGAAGATCAGGCCATTATCGTGGGCCCCATGGTTCTCGGTGTGGGTTCCCACATCGGCCGTAAAGTTGTGGTCAGCCGTTCGGTTCTCTGGCACGACTGCCACGTGCAAACCCAAGCCAAGCTGGATCATTGTATTCTTACGCATGGAGCGCGCATCGAAGCCTATGCCGCATTCGATCATATGGTCTGTGTGGGTGACTATCTTGATTGCTCGCAGGGAAGGCTTGCGTTGTCTCCCTTGTGCGGGGATTTGGCCATTAGGCAAACTGCCGGGCCGGCCGGGGACGTGAAAGGTTCAAAGAGAAGAGAGATCATCCGGTCGAATACCCGCAGGCGGCAGATTGTACGCGACTGCTTGGTTTAGGGCCTTTGCCGTTGAGTAAAGAACCACGCCCAGAGGACGTGGTTCTTTACACTTATTCAGATGTTCGGTATCGGTGTAGTATGAACGATGTACCAGGAATGCCAGTCAGCTCTTCCGGTCAACCGGAATCAGAAACGCCTTTGGTCAGCCGGGTGTCCAGACCAACCATGGACCTGATGGACCATGCAGTCATGCCCAGCGGGTATGGGCAGGAAGGGCGAAGCTCGCCTGCGGCCTCCACTCTGTATCTGCTATTGCGCCGCAAATGGCTGATTCTAGCCATATTTATACTGATATCTGGTGCCGCCCTTCCTTTGATCTGGTTTATTGGGGTGCCCAGTTACGAGGCGACGGCGGTCGTGCGCGTTACCCCAGTATTGGCCCCGATCGTTTTCCAGTCCGAGAAAACCGGGATGATTCCTTTATATCAGAGTTATGTCAATACTCAGGTGGGGATTATGCTGAGCCCGACGTGCCTGGAGCGGGTTCTGGATCGGGCGGATGTTCAAAATACTACCTTATATAAAAACCCCCAGGTTTCGTGGGTAGGGAAAATACGCGGTAGGTCCGCTAAACCAATTGAAGCGTTAAAGAAGGCAACGCAGGTTCAGCCGCGGCCGCGTACCGAACTGATCGACGTTTCGGTCAGACTGCTACGGGCCGGGGAAGCCACACTCATTGCCAATGCGATAGTAGCTGAATACAAAAATCTTACTGATGAAACGCACAAGGCCGGCGACATCGACATTTTTGAAACATTATCCCGGGAACTCAGACAAAACCAAATGCAGGTCAATGGACTGATCAGGACAAAATTCAACATCTCTGACCAACTGGGTACCTTGGCCCCGGAGGAGCTGCGCGCTAAATACAGCATGAATCTGACACTTTTACAGGATAGCCGTGACCAGTTGGCTCGGGAGATCAAAATGCTGCAATGGCAACTGGCTCGGTCGGCCGGGCCGGCATCCCTGCCGGCGGACGGTGACCCGACAACCCTGGCCCGCCAGCTTTATTCGCAGGATATGGAGTGGCGGGGGATGGATCGTCGATTGGAAGATAACCGGCACCAATTGGAACTGAACCGACAGGAACTCGGCGAGTTGCACCCCCGGTTGAAAAGACTCCAGAGTCAAATCGAACACGATCAGAAGCTTCTGGAAAAGCGTGAGGCGGAACTGGAGGAAGGCTGGGAAAAACAGATCAGCCAAAGCACGACCATGCCGGAGGGCATGCTTTCGCATGCCGCCATGACCTACTTGATCCACAAGAAACAGCGGGAACACGAGCTTCTGGAGGAGGATATCGAAAAACAGGACGCCAAGGTGACACAGGCGGGCGAAATAGCCCGGGAAATCGCTGGTTATGACGAGCAAGTTCGGCAGTTACGGGAACTTAACGAAGCCATTCGCAAGCGTATGGAAGTTCTGGAGATGGAAGGTAAGGCGCCGGCTCGCGTACGGATTGCCGCCTATGCCGTAGAGCCTTCGGCCCCGGCGAGTGATCGCCGATTCCTCATGATGGCTTTGGCCCTGATGGGGGCTTTGGCTTCGGGCATCGGGGTCGGTTATCTCCGTACAGTTATGGATAAGCGAATTTATGAAGCGGAAGAATTAGACCAGGGGTACCAATCTGTACTTCTGGGGATTTTGCCAAAACTTCCGTTGCGTTATCTTCCGTTAGAACTTGGTGGAACGGCCTCGGCGACATCCGGAAAACCCGTTTCGACCTACGGCAACTATTCCGCTCATTGCTTGATGGAAAATACCCGCATGATCCGCACCACCTTGCTGGAACGTGTGCAACAGAGGGGCGATAAGGTGCTGCTGATCACCAGCTGCCTACCCAGTACCGGTAAAACCAGTGTATCGTTATTATTAGCGAAAAGTCTGGCGGTGGTGGGGAAAAAAGTGCTGCTGGTCGAAGGCGATTTGCGCCGGCCGGCCCTGGCGGAACGTCTCAAACTCAAGACCACGGCGGGATTGGCGGCGATGTTATTCAACGGACAGGATCAATTCCAAACGACTAACGGCAGTGGTCTTGCCAATCTGGATATCCTGACGGCCGGCATCATACCGGAGAATTTCGATTATGAACTGTTGGCCAGTGGGGTGCTCGGGGATTGCATCGAATTCTGGAAACGCCATTATGATTTTATCATCATCGACAGTCCGCCCCTGTTACCGGTTGCGGACGCCCAAATCCTGGCCGGCCATGCTGATGGCACGGTGATCGTGGTGAGATCCTCGTATGATCGCAAGCAAGAGACGGCCGAAGCGTATGCCCAACTGAAGGCTGCCGGCGGCCGTTTGATCGGGGCCGTGCTTATCGGTGGATGTTTTTCTCGGCAGGAAGGCTACCATTATGCCTATGACTACGATTACCATTATTATCAAGGTGGTAACATTCCCCAAACCATTCCCGATAATGATGAACGATCCGGTAGCGATCTGTCCCAATCCTAAAACGATAGGTCGAGACCGGTGAGATGTCTTTGATTCCTGTCATTATCGATAGTCCGGTGGCCTACCCGCATATTGCAAGCGGCACCTGTTCGTTATGCGCTCTGCCGCTCGGGTCCGCTACGGTCTTGGATTATTTGCGGGCTCGTCTCACAGTTTTTGGAACGCCTCCTCGAATCCTTTCACTGACTCCCCCCCCTGGCGGCGTTTCAACGCCGCCAACCTGTAAGAGCAATTTGTTCGCCACGGTGGTCTATTCATCCGGGGACTTTCCGCGTTTCCTCGCGGGCTGCGAAAACGGCGATTATATCCTGCTGATCGACCCACGGTGCTGGCCGGTGGCGGGGTTCTCATTCGAAGCCGTGGCCGGAATGTTGCGGGACTACCGTGCGGTTACCCATGTGGTCGGCGTGCACGCTCGCGAGGAATGTGTTCGCGAAGTCGTTGAGCGCGCATATGATGGAAAGATCCGCAGAGTGCAGAGGCTGTACGACATCGTGCTTTGGCCGGACGTAGCTTCCCAGCAGATTGTCTATTCGCTCATTCCCGCGCAAGCGATGGTTCAAATCCCCTTTACCTCTTTGATGCAATTACGCGGCGTACTCTCCGGGCGTGGAGTATTGAGCCGAGACCTGCCCCATTTATCGGGTATCATCGACTTGGCGGAGGAAAGCTCATTTTTGTCCCTCAGCGAGCTGCTGATTGCCGAAACGATCAATGACCCGCCAGACGAGTTATCGGCCACGGCCCCGGGGGTACTCGTGGGCCGCCGGTGCCGCATTCATCCCTCGGCTCGCCTTGTCCCTCCGATTATTATGCAAGCCGGAGTGATCCTAGAGGCGGGGGCAACCGTCGTGGGTCCTGCTGTGCTTGGCGCGGAAAGCCGTGTCCGAAGGGGTGCTACCGTCGCTCAATCCGTCTTGGCGGCGCATGTCGAGGTAGGCCACGAGGCAACCGTACTCCATCAGGTGGTATCCGGTCGCTGCTCGCGTGATATGGCCCATCAGGAATACCTGCCGGAACCGCTCGGGGGTTCCATCGGCATGTCGAAGAATGAGGTTTATGGGGTAAAGGGTATTAATTTGACCAATGGTCAAACATCCTCACGAAAAAAGGCTCAATTCTTCATTAAACGCTTTGTGGATATCGGGTTGTCGCTGATTGCCTTAATCGTCCTGGCTCCGTTTTTTATGATCATTGCACTTCTGATCAAACTTGACTCGCGCGGCCCGGTGTTTTTTATTCATCGTCGCGAAAGCCGCCATGGCAAAGAGTTTTCCTGTTATAAATTCCGAACGATGCAGGATGACGCCCATAACCTTCAGCAGACTCTTTATAGCATGAACGAGGTTGATGGTCCTCAGTTTAAATTGTTAAACGATCCCCGGATAACCCGCATAGGTCGGTGGCTTCGCTTGACCAACAGCGATGAGCTTCCCCAGTTGTTCAATGTGTTGCTGGGACAGATGAGTTTGGTGGGGCCGCGGCCTTCCCCCTTTCGGGAGAACCAAATATGCATTCCTTGGCGGCAGGCCCGCTTGTCGGTACGGCCGGGGATCACGGGTTTGTGGCAAATCTGCCGAGATGGACCCGCGCATAGTGGATTTCACCAGTGGATTTATTACGACATCATTTACGTGAGAAATTTCAGTATATGGCTTGATATCAAGATTCTCTTGGCCACGTTATTTTCCTTGATTGGACATTGGCCGATCCAGGTTTCCTGGCTGGTCAAAAAAGCCGGACGAATTCCTGTCTATTCTTCGTGACCTATCACACAGTGCCGATCACATTATATTTAATCTGGCTACAATTGGCCGACAAGGGGCGTTGATTGGCTCCTTCACGATCCCTGTTGACGATGATGGCATGATACAAATTAAAGGGAGCATACCTTTGATGCCGGTAAACACAATGGGTAGTAGCAGCCAGCATGGCGGCCCACGGCTTATAGTGGCATAGTAGTGTGAAGGGGATATCCCTTATAAATTATTGGACGGTCTACCCTTGATGTGTCGATATTTGCAAAAAGTTGAGACGTTTTTCTTTTACATAGGTATTTTGAGGCAAGGGAAACCTGTCGATCATGTTGTGCATGAAAGGTACCCCAAAACGTTTTTGGCGGCACGGGTATCTGGCCGTGGAATTATTCCTCTTGTGCGCGGGAATATTGCCGTGCATGGCAACGGTAGCATGCACGGATCATCGCATGAGTCTCCAAGAATTTCTGGTTTTCGAGCGAGAAACACGGCAAAACGCGGAGATGCCGCCCGCCACTACTCAACCGATCGCCTTGCCGCCGGAAGTGGTGGAGAACATCAATAAGGAGCTTGGACCTTATCGTGTCGGCCATTCTGATGTTCTTATTGTGACACTCACGGTAGGGGATGAATTGGCTCCGACCAAATCCATGGTTGCCCGAGTCAACCGCGACGGAGACGTTGAGTTGCCGCTTGCCGGCAATATACAGGTTCTAGGTCTGGAACTGGAGGATGCCGAACAGGCGATTCGCGACGCTTACGTACCGAAAATATATCAGGAAGCGGTGATTCACGTCGAACTGTCCTCGTTTGACCAAACCAACATCATGGTAATCGGTGCCGTACAAATGCCGGGTCTGGTAGCGTTGCGTCATACAGAACGTAACCTAATGTTCGCTTTGGCGAGCGCGGGAGGGGCTTCAGAGGCCGCATCGGGCTCCGTGACGCTTCGACGGTTGCGCCGTCCTTGGGAAGAAGTTACGATGAACTTGCGTAACCCCGAGCAACTGAGGGCAGCACTGACACTCGATCACTTGGAGGATGGCGATATTGTTTATGTT
This sequence comes from Phycisphaerales bacterium, assembly GCA_012729595.1. GTDB lineage: Bacteria > Planctomycetota > Phycisphaerae > UBA1845 > PWPN01 > JAAYCU01. The sequence continues at coordinate 11,026 of JAAYCU010000197.1, read as the reverse complement.
GAACCAGCGACACCGAATACGGTCTTTGTTGGCGGGCTGGTTAATGCGCCGCGCCCCCAAATTTATCCGCCGGGGGTGAAGGTCAATGTTTTGCAGGCGATCGCGGCTTCGGGCGGGTTGCGCACCGATATCACCCCTCGGGAGGCTACTTTGATACGGCAATTGCCCGACGGGCGCGATATCCAGGTCAAATTAGACATGGATCGAGTCAGCGCTGGGAAAGACCCCAACATCACCCTAGCCGCCGGCGACATTTTGTGGATTCCGCATACGGTGGAAACACGCATCCAGGATTGGATCAATCGTAACATCTTTGTCCGTGCGGGGGTTTCCGCTACGGCTGGATATAACGCCAATTACAATGCCTATGGAGTCAAGTACTTGAATGATACCGCGGAACAGCAATATGACAGGTATTCCAGTCCATCTTCCACGCTACAGGATCGTTTCGACCCGTTTAGCTGGTTAGTGCCTCAGCCAGTAACCCCGACAGTCCCAACCGGACCATAGATTATTTTCTAAGCTGCATTCTTTCCAATGGTGGTTAACGCAATCACAGATATGCAGATTCAGGAGCTGCGCGCGGTTGCCCGGCGCAGCCTCGCACGCATGTATCTGCCAGACAGGGGATTATTCGCTTTTCGGTTATGCCGCAAAGTTGATGATTTGTGTCTGGAAGGTATCAGTCGGCGATATACGGCCATAGTTCTTACTGGACTGGTTGGAGAGGCAAGTCAAGACGTTGCCACCATACTGCATGGTAATACGCCTCATGACGTTTGTGGGGATTTGTTAAAGTCGATTGACCAATCGGATGACCTTGGCGAGGTGGCCTTAACTCTTTGGGCCGCCCGAGCGCATGGGCATCCAGAGGCAAACCGAGCAAGGGACAAGCTCAAGGCCCTCCACCCGGAAACGGGGGCCTTCCCTACCGTAGAGCTGGCTTGGTCTTTAAAGGCTTTGCTGGTCGGTGATCACCCGGGGGATGAAACCGCTCTGGCCGAATCGCTGGCCAGAAGGTTGCTGTACTCCTTCCAATTTCAGTCGGCTCTTTTTCCACATTGGCCCGCGGATGTCCCGGTTCCTTGGTGGCGGGCCCATGTAACCTGTTTCGCCGACCAAGTCTATCCCATACATGCGTTAGCACACTATTACGGAATCACCGGCGAGCCGCGGGCGAAAACGACGGCCGTCCAATCTGCCGAAAAAATCTGCTCGCTCCAGGGCGCGGCGGGGCAGTGGTGGTGGCATTACGATGTACGGACTGGTCGTGTACTGGAAGGCTATCCGGTCTATGCCGTGCATCAGGATGCCATGGCCCCGATGGCCTTGTTTGATTTGGAAAAGGCTTGCGGGGTTTCCTGCAAAAACGCCGTGGATCTCGGTATGTGCTGGCTGCTCAACGCCCCAGAGATATCCGGTTCCTTGTGGGATAACGATGCGGGGGTGATCTGGCGCAAAGTGGCTCGTCATGAACCGGGTAAGCTGGTCCGTGGTCTTCAGGCGATGGCCAGTCGAGTACACCCCCGCCTGCATATACCGATGAATCGAATGTTCCCACCGGGTTGTATCGACTACGAGAGCCGGCCATACCATATGGGCTGGATTTTATACGCTTGGCGCGGGGGGTAGAGTTGATCGCCGATTCATCCGGAAATTCCCCCAACGGCCGCATTTGCCTTTGCGGCATCAAGCTGGACAGCCTGTCCATGAATGGGGTGCTGGCCCGTGTGGAGCAGGCTCTGCATCGGCATGAGCGGTTGGCGATTTCCGTGGTCAATGTGGCCAAGCTGGTTAACATGCGGAAGGATTCCGTGTTGCGTGACTGCGTGGAGTCCGGCGACCTGGTTCTGGCCGATGGCATGCCGCTGGTATGGCTGAGTCGGCTGAAGCGCCAGCCGTTACCCGAGCGGGTGGCCGGCATCGATTTGATGTACCGGCTTTTTGATCTGGCCAACCGCGGAGGCTTCCGCGTTTATTTTCTGGGGGCCAGGCGCGAAATACTGGACCGGGTGGTTGAAATCGCTTGCGAAAGGTATCCGAGAATGGTGGTTGCCGGCCATCGGGACGGCTACTTTTCCGAGGACCAGCATGAAGAGGTCGCAGGGGCGATTCGTGCGTCGCGGGCGGATATCCTGCTAGTGGCCATGAGCTCGCCGAAAAAAGAATTGTTCATGAAACGCTGGGGCGATTTTCTGGACGTACCGGTGACGCATGGGGTTGGCGGCAGTTTTGACGTACTGGCCGGCGTTACCCGCCGGGCGCCAAAGTGGATGCAACACTGCGGTCTGGAGTGGTTGTACCGGGTGATCCAGGAGCCGCGGCGGATGTGGAAGCGTTATCTGATGACGAATACGCGTTTTGTCTGGATGTTCGTGTCGGAAATGGTGCGTTCTTCACCACGGGGCACAATCTGAAACCATGTCGATCCGAGTGGCGCTGCTGACAGTTGTTGTCACTGGACTGGCCATCTATGCCTGGCGGAACTGGTTCGTCTCGTTGTGCGGACTCATTCTGCTGATGGCCGTCATGCAGCACCCGGATATGCCGACAAATATCGGCGGTATCCAGGGATTGAATCCGTGGAATATTCTGATGGCGGACATTCTGCTGGCCTGGGCCATGACCCGCTCGCAAGGCCGATACGTATGGGACATGCCCAGGTATGTCAACATATTGCTGATACTGTATCTGGGCGTGGTTGTAGTGGGCTTCCTGAGGATGATGGTCGATCGGCCGGGCCTGGAGCATTTATCTATTGGGTACCTGGTCAGCGAACACCTGATTAATTGTGTCAAATGGGTGATTCCGAGTCTGCTGTTATTTGACGGCTGCCGGACGAAAGGCCGAGTCTATATGGCTATGTGTTGTATTCTGGGTCTGTACTTCCTGCTGGCCCTGCAAGTCGCCAAGCACATCTCCCCACGCGCGGCGGTCAGCGGGGATGCATTATCGTATACCGCTCTCAAAATTATCAGTAATAATATCGGTTACAGCCGCGTCAATATGTCCATGATGCTTTCCGGCGCCTCCTGGGCGATCTTTGCCATGCTACCGCTTTTCCGCCGCTGGAAATGGCGCTTGTTGATCTTGGCCGCGGGCATAATAGTAGCCTATGCCCAGGCCCTGACCGGCGGGCGGATGGGTTATGTCGCCTGGGCGACGGTGGGGTTGATTCTGTGCATGATCCGGTGGCGAAAAGCGTTACTCTTCGCCCCGCTTGTGCCCCTGGCGATCGTTCTCATCCTGCCTGGCACGATGGAGCGCATGCTGCAAGGAACCGGCCAGGTGGACGCGGCTGGGGAAGAATATACCGATGAGGCCGAAATGACCGCCGACCGAATGCTCATTTGGCCGTACGTTATTGAAAAAATCGGGGAATCGCCCGGCTTGGGTTACGGCCGCCAGGCCATGGTCAGGACGAGGCTATCCGGACAATTTGCGCATTTAGGCTTTTCGCATCCGCATAATGCCTACCTGGAGTTTATGCTGGACAACGGTCTTTTGGGATTTATGCTGGTGATGCCGTTTTATGGAGTGGTGATGTGGCAGGCCATGCGGCTGTTTCTGGATCGGCACAGCACGCTTTGTGCGGCAGTTGGGGGGATGACCTGTGCGCTGGTGCTCGCTCTGCTGGTGGCCGCGATGGGCAGCCAGACCTTCTACCCGCGCGAGGGGTCGTTGGGCATGTGGGCGGCCATCATGCTGATGTTCCGCGTGGCGGTGGAACGTCGGCGGCAATTGGCCGTGCTCCCCGTGCGCCAAGGATCGGCGGCATGGCCCCAAAACCGGGTAGCATCCGGCACGCCATTGCCGGCATCCGGATTACGCACATGACCCGGTTGGCGTATATCCTGGCGGCCAGTCATTCAGGCTCGACGTTGCTGGCGATGTTGCTCAATGCTCATCCGGACATCTGTACGGCCGGTGAGCTGAAGATGACGAATTTAGGCGATATCGATCGCTATCGTTGCTCATGCGGGGCGCTGATCCGGGAGTGCGGCTTCTGGGAGAAGGTCCGCGAGGGAATGGCTCGCCACGGATTCGCCTTCGATCTTGAACGCCCGGGGACAAATTTCAATTGCGTGGGTTCCGGTTATGCCCGGCGGTTGCTGCGGCCGCTGCACCGGGGGCCGTGTGGGGAGGCGCTACGCGATACGGTGCTGGCCCTGTCCGGCGCCTGGCGGCGGAGCCTGCCGGAGATGTTGGCCCGTAATGCCGCGTTGGCGGAAACCGTATGCGAAATTCGCGGGGCAAAGCTGATCGTGGACTCGTCCAAGGTAGGCGTACGGTTGAAATATCTGCTGCGGAGTCCTGAGCTGGACGTGCGCGTCATCCGCCTGGTGCGGGACGGGCGGGCGGTGGCGATGACCTATTTGAATCCCGCCCTTTTTGCCGACGCGCGGGACCCGGAAAAACGCGGGGGTGGCAGTGGCGGCGACCGACGCGACGAGCGTTTGAGCATGCGCCATGCGGCTGTTGAATGGCTTCGGAGCAACGAAGAGGCCGAGCATATCCTGGCCCGCCTGGACCGGTCGCGCTGGACGCAGGTACGCTACGAGGATTTTTGCCGATCACCGGCCGAGACGCTGGGACGGCTGTTTACATTTCTTGGGGTTGATGCGGGATTGGCAAAGCAGGATTTTCGCAAGGCGGAGCACCACGTGTTGGGCAACGGTATGCGGCTGGACACGACCTCGGAGATTGCTCTCGATGAACGCTGGAAATCGGTGTTAACGACGGAAGATCTTCGTGTATTCGAACAAATAGCCGGGCGCATGAAAAGGCAATATGGTTATGGGTAGTGAACAACCATCTGCTTTCGACTTTCCGGAGGAAGTGTCTCCGGATTCCACTCCTGATCCGACGTGTGGCGAGGATCTGACCGGCCGCAAACAGATGGGACGTAATGTTATCGGAAGCTGGATCTGTCAAATGGCTTTTGTTGTTGCGGGTTTTGTGCTTCCAAGGATTGTTGATCGCCATATTGGACAGGAATCCCTTGGTATATGGGATTTCGGCTGGTCAATACTCTCCTATTTCGGCTTAGCCGGATTCGGCATCATCGGAGCAATCAGTCGCCATATCGCGCGCGCGCGTGCGACTCAGGATTATGAATATCTTCGTATCGTCACCAGCACGGGCATGCTCATCTATCTATGCACCGGGACGGTTGTGGCCATTATGGCCATGGGGACAACCTATGCACTACCGACCCTGTTCGGCCAGCAACTGGGAGATAAGGTGTCGGATGCGCAATGGGTTATCGGCTTGCTTGGCTTAAGTCTTGTCGTGCAATTCTATTCGGCGGTATCCATGGGCGTACTCACCGGATCACATCAGTGGATATGGTATAACGGTATTTCCTCGGGTGTCCATCTTGTCGTCGTATTCGTTATGATCTGCGCTGTATTATTAGGTTATGGGTTACGCATCATGGCCGGCATAACTCTTGGGGGTGAAATGGCTGCCGCCTTTTTACGAGCCATCGTGGCGTGGCAGTGCTGTCCCGGACTTCGAGTGTCTCCACGATATATTCGTCGAACGATGGCGTGGGACATGTTGGGCTACGGCGGCAAGAGCATGATCTACGCAGTCGCCAGCGTGTTTATGCGTGAAACAACGCGAATCCTCGTACTCGGTTATCTTGGACCGTCCGCGTTGGCGGTGTACTCACGCCCTCTCTCGCTGGTGCGGAATGTGGATGCCTTCAGTACGAAGTATTCGCATGTATTCGCCCCAACCGCCAGCGCATACCAGGCCACGCACAACACAAGAGATCTGCAGAATTTAATGATTATGGCCGGACGGTATGCCCTCTATTTATTCTTACCAATGGTGATCGTACTAACTATTTCCGGCCGGTACATTCTACAGTTTTGGATGGGTGAACAATATGATTCGGGCCTTGTTCTGGCGATTTTGGCCGTTGGGAATCTGCCGCTCCTTGTTCATCTGGCCTCGATGGAGATCATCCGGGGCATGAATCGGCATGGCCTCCCCTCGCTCGCATACCTGGGTTTCGCAACGTTGGGCATTCCGTTTGCGGTACTGGTTTTGGGCTACTGGGACTGGGGAATGGCCGGCGGCGCTCTTGCCGCCGTGACGCCCTTGGCGCTTTTGTATGGCGTATTTGTACCGATTTATGCTTGTCGACTTCTGAATCTGCGAGTCATGTCCTATGCGAGGGGCAGCCTTCCCGGCCCGTTCGCCGCGAATATTCCTTTGGTGTTATCCTTGTTCGTCTCCCGCATGCTCTGGCCAGACAGTATAGCGGCCAACCTGCTCGGCGGCCTGGGTGTCGGGATACTTATCCTGGGTGTTATCTACTGGGGTTATGTCCTCCCGCAAAACATGCGTAATAAAGTAGTTCATGCAAAGCGAGGTATTCGTAACCGCATCTTCAATCGTAGGGTGTATCAAGAGAGTACGTAGACCGTAACATTGTATAACATGTTACGAACAGGAGACTTAAAGCGTGCCAGGCATCCTTGGAATCATACGGCCAGAACCCTTTGAGCCGGATATTACGTCCATTCTGGACCGAATGGCGGAACCATTGCGCTATGCTCCCGATCAAACGGTACAACATTTCGAAAAGGGCCGATTTGCCGGCAGCGTTGTCGACTATGGTCCGGGTTTCGGTTTTCTTAAGCCCGCTGCCGCCGAACGGGATGGTGTTCTGCTGTTGATGGATGGCGAGGTATTCCCAGATGCCGGTGAAGTACCCCACGAACTTGTCGGGACATGTCCGACGATCCAGCGAGCTGATTATTGCCTGCACTTGTATCTGGAGCATGGTCCTCCATTTATTAGCTACTTAGACGGCACCTTTGCCATCGCTGTTGTTGACAGTAGGGATAGAAAGGTGCACTTATATACTGATCGCTTCTGCTCCAGGCCTTTGTATGTCTGGACGAAAGCCAGCACAACTGCCTTTGGCACCTCTGTGCGTTCTCTGCTGCTGATGTCCAACGACATCGGAGGTGAATACGACAGGCAAGCCTTGGCTGAACTTGTTGTCTTTGAACGTGTTTTCGGGAACCGCACCCTATTTACCGATATACAACGCCTGCCGGCAGCGGCGCAAGCCATATGGGATGGTCAAGCATTGGTTATACAACAGTATCTAAACCCTCTTCGGGCCCCATCGGATGTGCGATATCGCTCATGGCACGAGGCTTCTGATGATCTTTCCTACCGGCTTAGGAACGCCATTCAGCGTCGGACTGCCGACGGCGCCCGTACTGCGACCTTCATCAGCGGAGGAATAGATTCACGTTTGGTCCTAGCACTGTCGCCTCCCCATATTGAAGCCGTCACATTCGCCAATGCTAATTGTTTTTGCCGGGAGACATCAACGGCTCTGACCATAGCACGAGCCTTAAATCGCCCCTGCCTGCTGTTGGAACGCAAATCGGACTACTATGCTCTGCATGCCCAACGGATGGCCGACATTTGCGAAGGGTTGGTCGTCTTTGGTGGTGCCCATACGGTGGGTATAAACCCTGCCATGTGGCAGACAGGTATCCGTGTTGTCATGACGGCTATGTTTTTTGATAGTGCCTTCAAAGGCTTTTTCGGAACCGAGACAACACCCCGGAGCATTTATGACACTCCGCCGGAGGAGTTCATGTGCCGGCGAGACGCACGTTTGTTGGCCGACAGCAGCCTCGTTCGTAGAGCCGATAGGTACGACCTTGCGATCTTAGTCCTAGCAGACGAGATGAAGAATATCGCATCAGTTGCAAGGGAGCGTCGCGTACGTTGGCTAGCCACGCTTCGACAACAATTAGGATCCATCGCCGAGTTAAAGGACAAGTCATGCTTTGCAGAGCTACAAAGTGCAGGCGGATTTGTTGGTTTTCTTTATGGGATACGCATGCATTTCGTGGATCGATCACCCGTTTACGACAACGATGTGGTTCAATTGGCTTTGAATGTACCACACGCATGGAAATTAAAAGGTCGCTTGGTTCGGCGGGCCATCATGAAGACATCCCGAAAACTGGGGTGGATTCAGGATAACAACTTTGGTATTCCCGCTGGTCTTTGTTCGCCATGGCATGAGATGGCGACATTTGGAAACCGCTATGTCGCGGGGGGCTGGCGGCACCTTAGGCGGAAATTTTATGCAGCCCAGGAGCCAAGCAGTGTATTCACTTCTGGCGCATGGCATAACCTCAACGCGGCCCTCAGATGTTCCAATCTTTATCGCAAACTGGTAGAAGACTCTATCGAGGTATTACCCACGGAGATGTTTGATGTCCATATGGTAAGGGCTCTTATGAAGCATGATTTGTTAGGCAAGGAGCCCCAGATGTCGGCGCTCTGGGTAGTGCTAATCACATTTGCGCTCTTTCATAAAGCGTGGGGGCCTGGGGGAAGTCGCCGTGTAGCGACTAGCTTATCTGCAAATTAATCCAGGTCATTGGAAAAGTGGATTAGAAGCCTACAGCAATATGACCAATATCATCCATTATTGGGCGGGTTGTCCGAAATCAGCGAACTCGAAATGGCAGCGATTCCTGGCAGTCATTCAGCGTTGTCGGGAGGAGGGCTGGCGGAACTATCTTGTATGGTCCCGGATGCCCGATAATCCCGAGTTGATTGAACCTTTCCGAGACGCCGGCTGCGAAATTATCCTTCAGCCTCGCTCCCGCGGTAATTTCGACCTGGCCAGTATGTGGCGAACGTATCGGCTGCTCCGGCGTCTTCAATGTGACATCTTTCATTGCCATAATGACCATACCAGCCCGCTGATGGGTGCTGCCTTTGCAGGTGTTTCCGCTCGCGTGTGGTCCAAGTTATCGATGTCCTCATTTTACGAGAGAGGTGTTCCACCTCGAGGAATGGAACGCATATATCTTAGTAATCGGGTATCTTCGTGGTGCAGCCATCGGATCCTAACCTTGACTGAGGCCGTTCGGCACGAGTTTATCGCTCAAGGCGGCTCTCGATATAAGACGGTAGTGATACCAGCGCCGGTCGATGTTGAGCGATTTGCCACGGCTTCAAGGAACGGGGTACGTGAGAAACTCGGGCTGACTAGTTCTGAGTTCGTCATCACCGCCATAGGACACGCCGTGCCCGTCAAAGGCTGGGATATCCTTCTTCGTGCATTTGCTGAAACAGCCAGAACCTATCCCAATATGCATCTACTTCTGGTCGGAAGTATGGACGAGCCGAACGATCACGAATTCGCCGAGAACCTCCGGTGCATGGCGCGGGAGACCGGGTGCAGAGAGTGCATACACCTTTTAGGCCATCGCGCGGACATTGCGGAACTTCTTAAGGCCAGCGATATATTCGCTTTTCCTTCCCGGTCGGATGGTCAGGGACTGGCGTTGGTCGAAGCCATGGTCGCCGGACTCCCCTGTGTGGCCAGTAGAGCGGGGGGTATCCCGGAAGTGATTCAGCATAACCATTCCGGGCTGTTGTTTGCGCGCGAGCGGGCGGATGAGCTGGCCGAACAGTTACTACGGTTGTATCAGGACCCACACTTACGACAGCGGCTTTCTCAAGAAGCGATGGCAGTAGCCAAACGGTTTTCCATGCAGCGCTATGTTGAACAGGTGATGAATTGTTATATCGGGCTTGTGCGCAAAGAGACATGATACACAACAAAATACTATTGGATCTGGCGCGACCTTTCCTGCGACACTCTCCACGGTTCACGGGGGCGGTCTATCGCCTTCTGAGCGGAAACTGCAAAGATAGTGAATGGAGTCGATATGGTTGGCGCGAGACATACGGAACCGAGCACGGGTATCGTATGATTCTGGACCTGGGCGACTGGTCGCAGCGGGGATGTTATTATCACGGGCGCTTTTACGATTTAGCTAACCAAAGACTCATTCGCCGCCTGCTGTCGGAGGGGGATACGTATATCGATGTCGGCGCGAACATCGGCATGATGACCCTGGCGGCGGCGCGGGTCGTAGGGTCTACGGGACGTGTGCTGAGCTTTGAGCCAAATCCGCAGGCAAGGCAACATCTTGACGCTCATGTGCGAATTAATGGTCTTACACAGGTGCGGGTGGTTGACAAGGGACTTTCCTGCGAACGCGGACAGTTGACGCTGCGCCTGCCGGTGAATTCTTCCGGGCGCGGTACTATGCGAAACCTGAGCGGGGATACCGCCGGTGAGTTTCAGGTAGATGTCGCCTTGCTGGATGATTACTTGGCGCAAATACCCACCGACTGCCGGGTGCTTTTGAAGGTTGATACCGAAGGTTTTGACTTCAATGTACTGCGGGGAGCCCGGGGATTACTCCTGCGAAACAATGTGTTTGCCGTAGCCGAGGTTAACGATGCCTGGCTTAAGGAAATGGGCCAAAGCGCTGAGGCCATGTTCAATTACATGGAGGAGCTGGGATATGATGCCTATTTCGCGGACATGTGCCCAAGAGGGCTGTCACAAAAATTAGACATTCGGCCCGTTAGTATGCCCGGCCCGCATCATTGGTTTGACGCCTTGTTTGCTCGGCATGAAGATCGGGAGATCGTCTGTGGTTGAAGATCATTGCCTAAGTAGTTGTATCATATCGCGCAATGCTTACGGGGCGTGGCGATGACGGGGGAAGTATGATCTTCACCGAAAGCTTCGAGAATCCCGCCAACCGAACGGGAGAGTGGCCGACGGACGGCGATTCATCATGTGACGATGGAGGGCTATGGTTTCTTTCCGGGCCAGTCGATCAAAAAAGGCACGAACTGCATTGTAGATACGATACCGGTCAGAGGAAATATCGATAGGAACTAATATGAACCACTCACAGGAGCCTGCCGATTCAGACCATTCGCCACGGGCAGCGGCTTCGTCATCCGAATCATGTCAGAATCCGGTTTGGTTTCCCGGGAAAAAGATTAGCCTACGCCGGCGAATGGTTTATACCACTATCCCAAAGCGGCCTTCGGCCGCAACCAAATAGTTTTTGAACAGTGCCTCTAGCAAAAGTGGCGTTCTGGCCTGACCATGGTTGTTATCTACGCAGCCGTGGAAAGGAGAACGCCGTGGATCATT
>JAAYCU010000196.1 GCA_012729595.1 Phycisphaerales bacterium | reverse complement strand
CGTCCAGTCGTTCTTCAAGACCTCCGTCTGGACTACCGACCAGACCGGCGTGTCTTCTACGAGCCCTGGTCCTAACCAGTTCACCTACTGGTCAGACTTCGAGCACAGCGACCCCATCACAACCATCAAGACTCTGAAGAGGACGATCAAGGGCCGGATCGGAATCAAGCCTAACACCCTGATCCTCTCAGATGAGGTGGCAGACACGCTGGTGGATCACCCCCTGTTCCTGGAGAGGTACATGGCCCGCGAAGGTGTGCTGAACCTGGAGATGATCGGCGCGGTTCTGGATATCGAGAACATCTACGTCGGTGGAGCCGTCCATATGACCAGCAACGAGGGCGCAACCGAAGCTCTTTCTGAGATGTACGGTAAGCACGCCTGGCTGGGATACGTGAATCCTGTACCACGGAAGCAGAGCATGAGCGCCGGATATACCTTCGCCTACAAGGCAGTGGGCCGGAACATCGGCGGCGGCTATGACGTAGCTGTCCGGAGAATCTCCGACGAAGAGACCATGGTGGACAAGGCCCAGGGCATCATGTGCTACACGCAAAAAGTGGTCGACGCCGACGCGGGCGTGTTCTTCAATGGTGCGGTCGAGTGATTCACTATGGTAGCTGAGAAAGCTTTCAAGGTCCGGCGAACCTGGACCCGAGCTGGAGGGGCCAAACCTCTCCGGCGCGGCCAGGTCATCACCGAATCCGACCTGGCGACCAAGGTCAACGGGAAACGAGTCCCTTGCACCAATCTGAACGCCCTGGTCCGGTCCGGGTATCTCGAGGAATTTGTACCTGACGCATCGTCGCTGGTGGTATAATGGTCATAAGAATACGGCGTAAAATGGTCATACCCGAAGCAGACATCAAAAAGCTGCTGATAGACGGCGCAGAAGTCACGGCTTCGGCAGCCGAACTCAATGCCGCCGGGTCGGGCGTCGGCACCCTGGCGTCTCTTGTAATCAAGACGGCGAAGGTCGTTCTGGGTGGGGCCAATCCAACTCAAGTGAAGTTCAAGGGCACCGCCGTGGCCGCGACCAAGCTGGGTAGCCAGAGCGAGCCTTTCGAGCTGGATAACGGTCAAACTCTGACAGTCAACACGGACGGAAAAGGTGATGACACTTGCACCCTAGCAGCAGCCGCTGGCTACCTGACGGGCGGCAACTCCGCCAGTACCGACATGACGGCATCCATCGACACCAAGTTCAAGATTCTGGTGGACTCCGATAGCGGCGGCTTTAAGACCGTTACCTGCGACTGGGCCGGATGCGACTCCGGTGCTGACATCGCCACGGAAATGCAGGCCAAGATTCAAGCACTTGGTGGCGTTTATGAGGCTGTGACGGTGGCATTCGCGGGCGGTGACCATTATGTCATCACTTCGGGCACAAAGGGCACCAACTCATCCGTGGAGATGGACAATGCCGATGATCACGATTGTCTGGATGAGCTCGACCTGGGATCTGGGGCAACGGCAACGACAGGAACTGGGGACGCTGCAAACATTGCAGCCGCCACTGCCGCAGAAATAGCTGCCGCATTATCTGCAGATCTCGGCGACTTGACAGCGGTCGCGGAGTCTGGGAAGGTCCGGCTCACTTCAAAGACCACGGGTGCTGGATCGTCTCTGGTTGTGAACGCCGATTCAACGGCAGACCTAATCCTGGGCATAACAGGCAGCGATTATGGTGAGGAGTGCCTGGGGTTCGCTGAGGACATGGCCGATACGGACTATATGGTGATGGCTACTTTCGAGAAGGCTTCGGCACCTGCCGGGACATCCGAGATAGCCATCGGTGACAAGGCCACCACGGGTTTCAACATCTATTGCGAGACTGCTGGGAACACCGAAACTGTCCAGCTGCTGATAGTTGGCCTAAACGGGAGCTAGATGGCGGGGAACTGATAATGTTCCTCCTGCCATATTTTTAGGAGGTCGTCATGCAATATAGGCGAATTTTCGGCACCAAATCAGACGGGACAGAGAAATCTATCGCAGTCAACGACGACGGCGAAATCAAAATCGCAGAGATAACGGCCAACATCGACCCCACCGGCCTGGCGACGCAAACCACATTGGCAGCGGTCCTCGCCAAGATTATAGCCGCACCGTCCACCGAAGCCAAACAGGATCTCATCCTGGCCGCCCTTGGGCTGATTGCGACAGAAGCCACAGCAGGCGACATCAAGACCGCAACGGAGGCCTTAGCCGCGAAACAAGCGGCAACTACCATAACCGAATATAATATTACTCTGACATTGGCCGACACAGAATATCCTCAAGCCCTTCCCGCAAATACCAAGAAAATCGAATTCTGGAGCAGAGGGAAATACGCATTCAGGTACGCGTTTACGACTGGGAAGGTTGCGGGCCCCGTGTCGCCTTACTTCACCGCATTTGCAAATAGCTGTTATGAATCGCCCGGAATGGCCGATCTGACATCCAAGACCATATATTTTGCTACGGATTCTGCGGGGGACGTTATCGAGATGCGCGTATGGAGCTAGACCATGCAGTTCGGACGGTTTCATTGTGCTAAATGCGGATATGAGACGGCGGAGCACTATCCACTCGGAGAATTTGATTATGTTTGCTCCAATTGCGGTGTCACATCCCGATACAATGTGATATCTTATTCAGAAGCGTACTTTACCTGTCCCGTTTGTGGGCAATATCACGGATGCACGGCATTTAATACGTGTTTTCTGGATTTCAACGACAAAGAAATGTCGTTTATGCTGATGGTGATTTAATTGACTGCGGTTGCATTTTTGGACGGAGACGGGCAAAAAAAGTATCTTGAAGCGTCCGGAACGGGAACGAGCGGCGATCCATACATATTCAGGAGGGTGCTGGCAGGTGGTGCCGACACCATAACAATCTATAATATTTCGTTGGCTTCGCCGAATACCGAATATTCTCAGGCGTTGCCCGATGATTGTGCAGGTGTTGAGTTCTGGAGCAGAAACGGCTATCCGGTGCGGTTTGCGTTCGAAACTGGCAAAGTTGCAACGCCAACCCCGCCATATCTCACATTGCGTGCCAACGCATTCTATGAAAGCCCCGGAATGATAAATCTGTCATCGAGCACATTGTATTTTGCTACAGCGGGGTCTGCTGGTGACATCATCGAAATGATTGTATGGAGTTGAACTATGCAGAGTATGAATTATCCGTTTCCCGGCACTCAAAACGAGAGCATGGGAGGCTACAAGATTACCAATTTGGGCGCGCCTACCGAATCTGGCGACGCCGTCCGCTGGGACGACCTGATAGGCCTCAACTACATCATTGGCGTTGAGTGGGACACTTCTAGCGATTCGTCCGCCCTGAAGCACATAGATGCTTATGGGACCGAGATCACCAAGACTGCCGGGCAGTGGACTGCCTGGTTCGATGCCCACCCAATCTACGCGAACATGTGGCGCTGCCTGCTTTCTGCTGCTGGTGCCCACACATTCGGGGCCAACGCCCGAGGCGACGGTCTGACCCTAGACGGCACTGCCGGGCAAGTTATGGTCCGGATCCCGAAGTTCTATATCAAGTCTGAGAAAGTCGGCACCAAGATCCGGTGGTGGATCTCACCAGTAGCCTTTACGGGCTTCGAAGTTCACCCAGCTTTCAAGCAACGCGGCGGCACCGAGAGGGCACAGCTCTACGTGGGAGCTTATTGTGGTGG
>JAAYCU010000195.1 GCA_012729595.1 Phycisphaerales bacterium | reverse complement strand
TGAAGGGGTGGAAGAAGATCCGCCGGAAGAAAACCCCATTTTCAAACCGGCCGATTTACCCCACTTTCAGGACGGCGTTGACAAGATGTAATAATGAATTGTGGGAATATAATAAAAAGAAAGCACCAGGTGCCTTAACGGCGGTCCCGGTGCTTTCCGGAGGGGAAAGAAGCCTATACCAGTCCATCTAGGACCAGTTAACCATTCCCTCCTATGATGACGATCTGCCTAATCCCATGCTACGTATTATTATACGCACCACCACGGGTTTTGTATCGGCTTTTCCCGATATTTAATTTAACCACAGACATAGTGTACACGAAAATTTTGAAAATGGAAGATCGGATTTTCGTCATTTGTTCCTTGGGTTGATATTACACGTCTAGGATTAACTTGGGATTCCTAGTCAACAATTGCTTGGTATCATTAATTAAACATACGGTGCATCAATAGATACGACACATGCGTTGTATTGCTCTGAAAATAATGATTTTATAACCATGTCAGCCGTACTGTAAGGCAGGTATTGCGTTATGAACAACAGACCATTAAGTGCATCAAAAAAAACTGCAAAATCCATGAGCAGTTCAAAAAATCCCGCCGTCCCTTCTCCGGTTAATGATTCTCTCTCCGATATCGGTTGATTCACGGGTTAACCAGGGCTCACTCAGCATTGCGCCCAGCCGCAGCCATAGCACTTGCTGCAGCCTTCTACGAAAGCCAATCCCTGACCACAATTAGGGCATTTAACCTTAAAATCTATCCGCCCGCCCAAGCCACCAAAGGTGGCGCCTGCACTCCCAACGAGCGCAGGCGCCTGGGCAGTTCCTCTACTGGCTTCCATGCCGCGGCGCACTTCCTGAACATGCCCACCCTTTTTACCGTGACCGTTTCCGCTGCGATGCCCGTTGCCAGGTCTAGAGGAAGCGGGTTTGGACAATTCAGATAAATCACATTCCCCAAGAAGCAGATCGCGCAGACCGAAGAGTTCTTTAGCCCTCATATATTTCTGTAATGCCCGGGCCAGCCCATCACCTAAACTCATGATCTTTCCGTCCCGTGTGGGTACTTGCAAGCTGGAACCTATATCCTTGAGTTGTTGGATCACGAGGCGCAAAGACCCACCGGACCTCAGCCAAAGCGAAATCATCCTGCAAATGGCCTCGAGATCACTATTGGCGATATCCCCGCCTTTGCCCAACTGGGCGAAAACCTCTAGCTCTCGCTCCGTTTTGGGATCAACGGTGATCTTCACATGCATGTTACCGAAGGGGGTCATTTGCCGCAGACGCAGCCCGCTGACAATTTCCGGGATATCTTTCGGTTCCAACATCGTCATGGTCTGAGCGGAGGCCTTCGCTTTCTCCGTGGATGCAGCAGACGGGGCCTCGGTATTATGTTGCTCCGTCTTTTGCAGGGCCATGGGCTGTTCGGAACGACAACCGTCGCGGTAGACGGTGACCCCCTTGCAGCCGAATTCATAGGCCATGCGATAAATCTGGTCTACCTCCGTCCGAGTGGCCCCATGCGGGAAATTGATGGTTTTGGAAATAGATGCGTCACAATGCCGCTGGAAGGCCGCCTGCATACGAATGTGCCATTCCGGAGTGATGTCGTGAGCGCAGACGAATACCCGCCGGATCGACTCGGGAACCTCCTCAAGACCAGCGAGGGTGCCGTCCTTGGCGATCTTTTCCATGAGCCCCTCGCTGTAAATACCCTCGCACCGGGCGAGCTTTTCAAAAACGTTGTTGACCTCAAGCATCGGTTTATTGGCTTCGTTTTTGCCCTTGAGGACATTACGATAAAAAACAAGGCTGAACATCGGCTCAATGCCGCATGAGCACCCGGCGATAATACTAATGGTCCCGGTGGGCGCCACCGTCGTACATGCAGCGTTACGCATTGGGCGATGATAACGGGTATCCCAGATACTACCGGCCCAATTGGGGAAGCAGCCGCGTTCTCGGGCCAACTGCTCGCTACATTGATGGGCTTCTTCATTGACGAATTGCATGAACCGCTCGCCCCAGGCGATTCCCTCTTCGGACGAATATGGAACTCCCAGTTTGAACAAGGCGTCGGCGAACCCCATGACCCCCAGTCCGATCTTGCGATTGCCCTTGCACATCCGATCGATTTCTGGCAGCGGGTAATTGTTGGCTTCGATCACGTTATCCAAAAAACGTATCGCATCATGGATAGTCTCGCGCAGCGCGGGCCAGTCCACCCGTTCGTCGGCAGGCCCTGCCTCACTGACGAACGATCCCAGATTTATGCTGCCGAGATTACACGCTTCGTAAGGCAACAGCGGTTGTTCCCCGCAGGGATTGGTGGCCTCCATCCGGCCAAGGTGCGGAGTGGGGTTATGGGCATTTATGTGATCGATGAACACTACGCCCGGCTCGCCCGTGCGATGGGCGTTCGTGACAATAATATCCCAAATATCCCGCTTGGTGTAAACCGCAGTTTCCGTTGGCAAACCGATCACTTGGTTCGTTTCTTCTTCGGATTTCGAGCCCTCGACTATGGCCCGCAAACGGCCGTCACTTTCCCGTCGCACGGGAATCAAGGTACGCACGTCGTATTCCCAGACAGCCAAGCTGCGAGGTAGTATGTATTCCTGACCATTACGAGGATTGCGGACCACATGCGGTGAATCAGGAGCTTCCTGGAACCCCTTCATCCACTCATCGGTGATCTTCACCGAGATGTTATAATTATTGAATTGGGATAAATCCTGTTTGGCGTGGAGAAACTTGAGAATATCCGGATGATGAATATACATCATCCCCATATTCGCCCCCCGGCGAAAGGCCCCCTGCTGAATGGCGTTGGTTGCCTCGCTAAAGGCCCGCCAGAAACTGATCGGTCCCGAGGTGGTACCTCCGGAGCTTTTTATGTAGTCGCCCGTGGGCCTCAGTTCATCAAATGCAAACCCAGTCCCCCCCCCCGCTTTTTGAATCAGCGCGGTATGCCGGATTGATTCGAATATGTCATTGATACTATCCCGTACAGGAAGAACGAAACATGCACTCAACATGCCCATTTCGCGACCGGCGTTCATTAACGTAGGGCTGTTCGGCATGAATCGCCCAGAGGCCATCATCTGATAAAACCTCTGCGCCCATTCGTCGCGCTGCGATTCCGAGGCATTGTGTTCCAATTCAATCGCGGCGATGGTACGGGCCACGCGCCGAAAGAGAGTCTCGGCCCCCTCCGTCACCTGTCCGGATTCGTTTTTCTTTAAGTATCTTGCTTTAAGTACCTTGATAGCGTTTTCCGAAAGGTTGAGAGACTCCCGGTTACCCATCTGAAGATCTTTGGAAGCTTCTCGTTCTCCGATGCCGTGTCGATCCGTGACGCCAGCAGACATAACCAACTCCTTTACATCGATCAACCGCAGTAAAGCGGATAAATACTAATTAACCTATTATGGCAACCATCGGCCCCAGCGCAACAAACACACACGTCCACGAAAGACGTTGACCCCTGAGACCTTTCCTTATTTTAGAGAGGTCTGGAAAAGTGACGACCACCATATATAGAGGGCAACAATTTAATACACCAAGATATTGGCCCTGTCAACGTGATTTCGGCAGGTTTTTGTTAGAATCTTTATCATTTCGCCAAGTGGCTATATAAAAACAACTTATGAACGCGCTGATTTTTTGTTAACATGATATTTCCGCATTAGAAAGTACCCGTAATAGTTACAAATCTCTAGCAGCTACAATATTTAGTAGCCAATCATGTATCTGACGAGAAGAGTGATGAAGGCCAAGAGTGCAAATTCAAGGCTTTCTGGCCGTGATGGTTGATTTTAACTTCTTGACGGACTAAATTGTTCTCGGTTCTGATATACGCTTAGGACAAGATATGCGATCCCGCCTTCGCGTACACGCAATCCATTGATACCCTGTGGCGGTTTGCGGGAGAATTCTGGAGTGCTGAATCATGGCCCGGAAATCAACTAGTATTTGCCTGGGTTGGGTAGCCGTCGCATGTATGCTGGTGGGAGCCTGTAGCAAGGATTCCGATGCTCCTCACTATAAGCCGGTAGAGGGACGAGTCGTCTCCATCGATAAAAAAAGCGGGTTGGTTACGCTTGCTTTGTATGATGCTAAAACGCACCAGGAGAAGATCTTGGAGGGGACGCTCGATCCCAATGCCGAGATTTTCATTGATGGCAAAACTGCTCGTCCGGAAGATGTATTCGTCAACGATCTGGTCCGGATCGATGTGCTGATAGAGAAGCATGAAGGCCTGCCCCGCTATGTGGCAAAAAAAGTCGAAGTCCTGCGTGGTGCGGACGCCAGCGAAGTTGCCGATAGCCAACCAGCGGAACCGTAAGCCCTACCTTACCCATTAACGGACATATCATGTGCCAGCCTATTCGCCGTACTGAATGCGACATATAGGCCAAAAAGGAACCAGGTATTCCGATGTAAAGGTGTAGTCCGTGGCATTCTGCGGGACATAAAATTCTATGGAACCTGTACCGTTAGATAATGGTATGGGAAGATGCATCTCAAAGCACTCATCCGCATCCATACCGCTGTCCATCATGTTTACGGAGGGTCGAATCGTGTCTTCCGTACATTCACCTGAAACCTGCATTGGTAGCGGAGAGCCCATGCTTTGCGGATCGGAAAGATGGCTCGTAGAGGTCTTCTCGGGCAGTTGTTCCAAACGCTTTCGTGCGGCTGCCAGTTCAGGATTGCGAGCCAGAGCTTGGCGAAACGCTTCGGCGGCCTCGGTTGGCCTGCGTCGGGACTGATACATCAATCCCAGGTTGTAATAGGCGTTGGCCTTGGGCAAGACCATACAAAACTGCGTGAAGGCCTCGTCAAATCGGTCCTGTTGGGCCAAAACCATCGCGTAATTGATCCGGGCCCGGCCGAAATCCGGGCATATTTCCAAGGCGTAACATAAATCCGCTTCCGCTTCGGACCAGCGTTGCTGCATGAGGTAACAGAACGCCCGGTTGTTCCACAAATAAGCTTTGTCAGGTGCCGACTTGATCGCCTGACGATAGGTGTCGTCTGCTTCCTGAAATCTACCGGTTCGGGCATAGAGATTGGCTAACCCGTTCAGTGCATCAGTATAATCGTTCTTAAGGCTGATAGCCCGGTGGTATTGTTCGAGTGCCTCAATATTGTTCCCCAGGCTTTCGTGAAGGCGGGCGGCGGCCAAGTACGTTTCAGGGGCGATATGACGTTCACCTTCCTCGGGAATATACAGGTTTTTCAGTTCCGGCAATCTGCCGCTGGCGGTATCCGTCCTGGCGGGCTTGGGCTGGACCCACGTGCCATCTATCTTCTTATCTTCCGGAGTCTGGCAACCAGAGATAAGGGCCGCGCAGCAAGCTGCAGCGAGCCAACCGCTTATAAAACGCCTCCATGCGTTCATGCGTATATGCTCCTTGTGACAAACCGGTACCAGCTCCACCGACACCGGTGGGACTATTCTCCTGTCGTATCGATTAGACTACCTGCGGGCAATCAGTGAATCAATTACGGTCCCCTCGACCGCTGGGCTTATAGGCACTGCCGGGCGCCAGGACAGGCAGCACAGACAGGCCGCCCCCGAAAGAAGTCTGAGTATTAATAAATTCAACGTTTGCGGCGGGCATACCCTTGCTGCCAGCCAGCCCCTCCCTGGCCTTGAAGCGATCCGCATCTACTCCCTTTGCAATCAGGTATTTCCTGATCTGCTCGATACGGGCATCAACCAAATCATCTTCCTCTGATGATCCATCATACCTCAAGTCTCCGCCGTACGTTTTCAGAAGGGCCGCGTAGCGATTCAGCCGCCGGGCCCCAAGTGAATTCAATTCACTGTTATGGGGCACAAAGTGTACGGAACTCATGGACATATCTTCCAATAAAGCATTATCCACCATCGGGGTATAATTTTCCGCCATGGCGTGGCGGGCATTGGTCGCCCCCTGTGGAGGGGCATTTGTTCGCCCAACTGGAGGCTCGGGGCACCCTGTCAAGAATAAAAGGGCTAGAAATACACATCCATTCGTAAGGTAGGCTGGCCATGCCGGAAAACCGTCTTTTTTCATCATGAGGCGTTTCCTTCTTCACGAGTATACGTGTCGGGTTCAAAACGAAAGTTCATGGGATAATTATCGGCAAAAAGGGGCTTACCGATTTGACCGTAATTCGGCCTTTTCCCCCAAAGCACCTGTATCATCGTTTCTTGGGCTGGAAAATCGGTTTTTTACCGAGAGCCATGCCCGTCGGTCCGCCGCCGCGGGGCCGCACTCATTAAGCATATCCATCAGGCCGACCCGCTGCTCTGTCCCAAGGGCGGCTGGCCTATGAAGATAATCTCTTTCATCGAAGCCCGTCAGGCGATACGATCCCCAATATCCCAAAGCGGCCTTCGGCCGCAACCAAATAGTTTTTGAACAGTGCCTCTAGCAAAAGTGGCGTTCTGGCCTGACCATGGTTGTTATCTACGCAGCCGTGGAAAGGAGAACGCCGTGGATCAT
>JAAYCU010000194.1 GCA_012729595.1 Phycisphaerales bacterium | reverse complement strand
TTATTTCAGCCGTCGGGACGGGAGAAAACTCGAAAACGGGGTAGGCGCAACGGGGGGCGCTGGTACAATAACAGAACACGGCCCGGCGGCATTGCCGGGCGAGGTCAAATGGGAAATCTCGGATAAGGGTGTATACACGTTTCAGATTATATAAGGCAGTCAGCTTGCATCCGTTTGCGAATCAGTTCCAAGATTGGGCATTCCGATTCGGTGCGCATCCTGAAAAACGGTGGGGCACAGGCGTTTCGCCTGTGCGTTTCAGCCACGAAAGACCGATGCAATTAAGTTTTCAGACTCGCTGTAAGCTGCCGCTATTTAACGTGTAAACAGCGGTTCACTCTTTGCACGGCCATGACCGTCGTACCACACATATTGATAAGTGTCCCCTTTGACCATTATTTGGAAATTGCCAGGTCAAGGTCGTTTTATCCCAGGCAAGATATGGTTAATCTCGTGGTATCGGGGCCGGTCCATGTCGCCCATCATGGGCCTGTCCATGCGCCCATTTCCCCCCGGTTGAAAGGGCGTATAATAGCCGCCGGTTGACGGCGTTTGGAAACCGGTCCTTTTTTGAAAGGAGGCCTCCCTTGGCGTCGCGGAATGTACTTATGCAGACCGATATCCCCGGCCGCCCGGTCAAGCGCGGCAAGGTGCGCGATATTTTCGATCTGGGTGAGGAATTGTTGATCGTGGCCAGCGACCGCATCAGCGCGTTCGACGTGGTCATGCCCAACGGCATCCCCGGTAAGGGCGAGCTCCTGACCCGGATCAGCGCCTTCTGGTTCGACCGGTTCAAGAATGTCCGGCACCATTTGATCGAGTTGATCGAGGATCGGGCTCCGGCGGGTTTCGAGCCGTATCTGGACCAGCTTCTCGGGCGGGCCATGCGGGTCAGGAAAACCAGGGTGCTGCCCATCGAGTGCGTGGTCCGCGGCTACCTGGCCGGCAGCGGCTGGAAGGAGTACCAGGCGAGCCAGACGGTCTGCGGGATCAAGCTGCCCGCCGGCCTGAAGCAGTGCGCCCAACTGCCCGAACCGATCTTCACGCCGGCCACCAAGGCCGAGACCGGGCATGACGAAAATATCCCCTTCGAGGAGGCCTGCCGGCTGACTGATGAGACCACGATGCGTACGGTGCGCGAGCGCAGCCTGGCCATTTATGCCGAGGCGGCCGACTACGCCCGACAGCGTGGTGTAATCATCGCGGACACAAAATTCGAATGGGGCCTTCTGGACGGCGATTATATCCTTATAGACGAGGTGCTCACGCCGGATTCCTCACGATTCTGGCCGGCCGACCAGTACGCGAGCGGCCGTGACCAAAGCAGCTTCGATAAGCAATTCGTGCGCAACTACCTCGAAACGCTATCGTGGAACAAGACGCCGCCGGGCCCGACCCTGCCCGACGACGTGGTGCTCAACACCGCGAAAAAATACATAGAGGCCTACGAGCGGTTGACCGGCGGGAAATTCCGCGAGGAGTGAAGGACGGAACAAAATCAGCCAGGTAGCCTTAATTGGATGCGGGCGATAGAATAGTATTGGTTAGCTACTTCAACAACGTAGGTGTCTTATGATCTATAAAATCCCTCTCGTTCTGACCCCGCAGCCGGAGGGAGGATACACGATCACCTCGCCCGTATTGTCGGAACTGGTTACAGAGGGCGATACCGCCGATGAGGCCCTGAATAATGCTCGTGACGCTTTGGCCGCGGTTCTGGAAATGTACCAGGATCTGGGGCGTTCGCTTCCTGAAAGCGTTCAACGATTCGTTGGCAACAACCTTGCGTGATAATGTTTCCGGAGTCATCATAATGCGTTACACCGTGGTGCTTGAACGTGATCCCTCGGGGCTGGTCGTTGCCCACGTTCCCACCTTGCGCGGCTGCGTTTCCCAGGGAAAAACCAAGCGCGAAGCCATGCGTAATATCAAGGAGGCCATCAGCCTGTATATCGAAACTTTGATTGAGCATGGGCAATCCGTTCCCGTGGAGACCGGCCGGGAAATGGTCGAGTTAAGCGTGGTTGGCAAGTGAGCAAACTTCCGCGACAATTGGCCTATCGCAGGGTCATCGCCGCGCTTCGTCGAGCCGGTTTCCGGGTTCATCGTCAACGAGACAGTCATATTATTATGGTACGAGACCAGCCGTACGCCCAGGTTATTGTGCCGGCTCATCGGGGCTTGGCCACTGGTACGTTGGGCGATATTCTGGACGGCGCGGGTCTGACGTTGGACCAATTTCTTAAATTGCTTTGAAAGCACTTGGTATAGGAACCATTTCATGCTTGCCATGCACATGGGCAACGAGTTGCTTTCGCCGGCGGTGGCGGTGGTTTGCCTCCTGTTGGCCGGGATGGTCTTGATGTTCGCCTCCTGGCGGGCCAAGCGACAGATCGACCCGATGAAAGTGCCCCTGATGGGCGTACTGGGGGCCTTTGTGTTCGCCGCCCAGATGATCAACTTTCCGATCCTGCCGGGGGCCAGCGGCCACCTCGGCGGCGGCGTGCTGCTGGCCGTCCTGCTCGGGCCGCACGCCGCGACGCTGGTGATGGCCTCGATCCTGATTATCCAGTGCCTGATCTTTCAGGACGGCGGCCTGCTGTCTTTGGGGGCCAACATCATCAACCTCGGAGTCATTCCCTGTTATCTGGGCTACGCCTTGTTCCGCGCCCTGGCCGGCCCGATCCCGACCATGCGGCGGCTCTATGTGGCCATCTTCGTCGCCTCGCTTTTCGGGATGGTCGCCGGCGCTGCCCTGGTACCCGTTCAGGTCTGGTTCAGCGGCATTCTGACGATTCCCTTCTCCAAGTTTCTCGCCTTGATGGTGGGTCTGCATATCCTCGTGGCTCTCGGCGAGGCCTTTATCACCTTTGCGGTCATCGTTTTCGTCAGCCGGGTGCGGCCGCAGGCTTTCGATCTGCCCATTGCGGACGCCGTGTACCGTCAAGGGGTGCTCAGCTATCGGGCCATCGCCGCCTCTCTGTTGGTGGTGGCCCTGCTGTTGGGCGGGGTCGTATCGCTAACGGCCAGCACGGCCCCGGATGCTCTCGAATCTCGTACCACGATCGCCGAGAACCCGGACAACTCGGTCGTGCGTGAAAACACCAGCCCCATGATGGAAAAGGTGACTCGCCTTCAGGAGCAGACCGCGCCGCTGCCGGACTATTCCTGGGACTCGCTGGGGCAATGGCTGGGCACCAGCACCAGCGGAATCATCGGGACGTTGCTGACACTGCTGGCGGTCTGGCAG
Source organism: Phycisphaerales bacterium (assembly GCA_012729595.1). Classification (GTDB taxonomy): domain Bacteria; phylum Planctomycetota; class Phycisphaerae; order UBA1845; family PWPN01; genus JAAYCU01. Next base: position 12,051 of record JAAYCU010000194.1, on the reverse strand, counting down.
ATCGGTCGATTCCTGCGCCTGAAACGGAGGTCGATCTAACCGCAACCTTGTCCGGTCGTTATTCTCATGCATCATCACTATATTGACCGATTCTCCTATCAGGATTCGCCCATCCATAACCTCGACCCGCGGGCCAAGATTCTGGCCGTCCTCGCTTATAGCATCCTGCTGATTTCCTACCCCCGCTATACCCTGCCCGCGCCGTGGTTCGTGGTTTTTCCTGCGGCTTTACTGCTGTGGGGACGCATTCCGTTACGCTTTGTATTCAAGCATATCCTGCTGGTCAGCCCGTTCATCTTCTGCATGGTGATCTTTACGGTCCTTTTCGACAAAACACCGGTGGCCGTCGGCCGGCATGTGGTGCCCGGCGGGTGGTTGACCGCCGCCTCCGTTTTGACACGCTTCGCCCTCGGAATGGGCGCCCTCATCGGACTGGTCAGCACCACCCGTTTCGCCGACCTGCTCAAGGGGCTGGAGAAACTGCGCGTTCCGCATCTGTTGGTCAGCCAGTTGCGGTTCCTTTACCGCTACCTGTTCCTGCTGATCGATCAGGTCATGCACCTGCGTCAGGCCCGACAGGCCCGCGACGCCGGTCTTGGCCCACGGGCCCAGCGCTGGCGATCATCCGCAGGCATGATCGGCACCCTGTTCGTACGGACCCTCGATCAGGCCGAGCGTACCCATCTGGCCATGCTTGCTCGCGGTTACGATGGGACGATTCGTCTCGCGCATCCGTTGCATTGGCGCAAGGCCGATTCGCTGTTTATCCTGTTGACTCTGGTTTATCTGGTTTTCGCCCGATGGGGATGATGAGGTGTCGACCGTGCCTGAAGCGCTGCTGCAAGTGACCGATCTGAATTATGTTTACGCTGATGGCACGGAGGCCCTCCGCGGAGTGCATCTTAACATCGCGCGTGGCGAAAAGGTCGGGCTGATCGGTCCCAATGGGTCGGGCAAGAGCACCTTGCTGATGTGCCTCGGCGGCCTGTTCGCCGGGCACGGAATGGTCCGACTCAATGGGGCGGAAATGAACCCCACCCGCATTCCCGAGCAGCGTGGGAGCGTCGGACTGGTCTTTCAAAGCCCCGACGATCAGCTTTTTATGCCGACGCTGGCGGACGATCTAGCCTTCGGGCCGATCAATCTCGGCCTGACCGACGAGCAGGTTCGCGATCGGGTCGCTCTGGTGGCCGAACAGATGGGGCTGACCCCTCTGCTGGATCGGCCGCCGCACCATCTATCGCTCGGCCAGCAGCGCAGCGCGGCCATCGCTGCCGTTCTGGCCATGCATCCGGCCCTGCTGTTGCTCGACGAGCCTTCCAGCAACCTCGACCCCCGCGCCCGCCGTCAGCTTATCGGTGTCCTCGAACCGATGGCTACGGCCATGCTCATCGCCGCCCATGATCTGGCCCTGATCGGCCGACTCTGCGGTCGGGTATTGCTGATTGACGAAGGACGCATCGTGGCCGACGGCCCGACCGCCGAAATCATGGGCGATAAAGACCTCATGGAACAACACGGCCTCGAATCCTGGCGGGAGCAAGAATAAAAAACACCGTGCCTTGTGGGATGTTGGTATTTTCGAGTAACCTTATGCTCACGAAATCCCGGCACGCCGGGCTGATTACTGAACGCTGATTACCGATCGCTGAATGCTGATCGCTGATGACTGAATACTGACCGCTGATTACTGAAAGCTCTCTCATGACCATTCAACAACGTATTCGGGACGTGCTGGCCAGGGAGGCGTCGGCCATTAATTCGGTCCAGGTCACGGCGGAGTACGAAAAGGCCGTGCTCGCTCTGCGTGATTGCACCGGCAAGGTGTTGACTACCGGCATGGGTAAGGCCGGCCACGTCGCCCGCAAGTTCTCCGCCACCCTCTGCTCGACCGGAACCCCCGCCGCCTATGTTCATCCGGGCGAGGCCGCCCACGGCGACCTCGGGCTGGTCGGCCGCGACGATTGCATCATCGCCTTTTCCACAAGCGGTAAAACCAACGAAATCATCGAGATGCTTACGCTCGGCCGCCATCTCGGGCTGGAAACCATTATCGGGATCACTTCCCATCCCGATTCCCAGCTTCGCGAACTGAGCGATATTATTCTGGACATGGGCGTCATCGAGGAACCCTGCCCGCTCGGCCTCACGCCAACCGCCAGCATCGCGGTCATGCTCGCCATCAGCGATGCCATCGCCCTGGCCCTGATGGAACTTAAAGGCGTCACTGCCCATGATTACGGCCTGCGCCACCACGGCGGCTACCTCGGCCGCAAGGCCAGAACGAATAACGTGTGAATGGCGGTGTTTATTCACGCCGTATGGGTCAGTTAATCAGGGGTTTGCTTGGGCTTATTCCGTGACGATTTCCGGCAACCGATCGATTCCGATGCATTCGGCCAGGTAAGCGGCCAAGCCCTCCAGCTCCACGCGGGCGTGCTGATCGACGGAAGTCTGTACCTCCGGTTTCAGTTCGGGCACGTTGGAAGGTAGATGCACCTGGTATTCGACGTGGATAGCATACTTCTCCGGCGACGGGCGGACCAGGACGCGCACGATTACCGGCCAGTGGTTGAACTGTCCAGGTACCAGCCGCTCCGGAACGTATGGCCCGAATACCAGATAGGCCCGCTTCCATAAGCCCCGGCGAAACTCGAGCTTGTAACGCTCTCTGGTCGTACAGGTGTAATCGCCTTTCGGATAAGCCGAAAAAAAAGCCTCCAACACCGCGACAATCTTGTCATACGGCGGCACGTCGAGTCGGTATTGCCATTTGTAGCTTTTATTCATAAGCCGCGATTATCCCACGGAAAACATATTCCCAATAATCCTTGGCGTACCGTTGCGCCCTTGGTTGATTACTGGAAAGATCGGTAGTATAGGCTTGATCCGAGTCGCCGAAAAGCCGGCATGCAATGGTCGCTGAAAACGGGTGCCAGTTTAGCGGGAGGCGGCGATATAAACGACAAGGCCTCTGCTCATACCACCAGAATATCGCTTCGGGGCCATGATCGGCCGCCCGCTTCATACATCCGCGTCGGCCAGCCGCCGGTGGCCGAAATGATCTCATTGTCGCGCTCGCCGACGATGATCGTGTCCTCGCTCTTCGTGCCGGTGATGGACGGGTTCCAGGCGAACGCCTGGTTGGTCTGGATTTCCAGAATGCTGCCCGGTGCGCCCCGTACCTCCCGGCCCACGTATCCGGTCAAGCCGCCCTGATGGTGCAGCGTCCATTCCTCGGCGAAACCCAACTCGGCATAGGTCTTCTGGCCGACGGCGAAAACCTCGCCGAGAGACCGGCCCGGCCGCGACGCCGCGATTAACGCCGCATCCACTGCGCAGACCGCCTCATGCTTGCGGGCCAGTAGAGCATCGATCGGTTTGAAGCTGAACAGACGTGTGCAGGATACGAGCAGCCCGCTTCGCTCGCCGCAGGCGACGGCCATGCCGTAATTCCTGAACTTCTTATCCGCCGGAATAGGATGGCGATAACGCTCCACCCGCTCGTCCGCCGCGATCAGCAGTACCGGCGGGCGGATCGCGCGTTCCAGTAGATTGCCGGCCACCAGGGAGGCCAAGGTATGTTCGCTCATGCCCGGTCGGGCCTTGCGACAGGCCGACTCCAGACATTCGGCCACCTCGCGGCCAAGCGCTCGATAACGCTCGACCTCAGCTTCGTTCAAAGTCCAGCGCAGACGGTCGAAATCCGCGTCGAGGGGCTTAACCGATGCGGGCAGACCAGCGATACGCGCGTCGCAGGCTGTCCGGCGATTGACGATAGCCTTGGCCCAAGTCTGGTCAGTATCCGCAGCGTCATACCAGAGATGAACCTGCATATCGATACCCAGATCGGATAGTTCCTCCGCTCCTATGCGTGGGGCCTCGATCGTACTCGTGATGCAGGATATGTCTTCGCGGGTAATCAGCAGCGACGCGGCCCCCACGTCGGCAGCGGTCGAAACGTGATTCAGTCCCCCGGCCGTAAACCAGGCAAAATTGCACCTTCGACTAAGGATGATCGCATCCAACTGATGATCGTCCAAGTAGGCGATTACCGTCCGCCACTTCTGTTCCATTTCCCCGCGACGCGTAAGCATGATGGTCTCCTTTCAGTGCCGGGCCCAAGGATAGCACCGCATTTGCGGGCGGGTCAACTATCCGGCAGGCCGATCAGAAATTATTTTTAAGGAATTTATTTTGATATAAATCCTTTTATCAAAATAGTTAAGGTCGATGGCGGGGAATACGGGAATCATTTTATCGCTATCGTGCTTGACGCGATGTTTGCTATTGCGTATTATGTTCGTCGTGCCGAACATTGGTAGGAGGTTTATAGGCTAACTTTCGACCATATTGGAGTTGCTACAGGATGTCACAGACACCAGAGATTCAGCTCAGCGCGAGCCTGGAGGACTATCTCGAGGCGATCTTTCGGATCGTTCAAGAGAAGCCGGCGGCGCGCGCGAAAGACATCAGCAAGCGGCTCGAGGTGGGGCGCTCGTCGGTAACGGGGGCGCTGCACGCCCTGGCCGATCGCGAACTGATTAATTACTCGCCCTATGACCTGATCACGCTGACCGATAAGGGCAAGGCCGTCGCCGCGGACGTGGTACGAAGACACGAAGTGCTCCGGGATTTCTTCGTACGGGTATTGGCGGTGGACGAACCAGAGGCGGATTCGGCGGCCTGCAAGATGGAGCACGCCATTCCGGAGGTCATTCTCGACCGCTTCATCGAATTCGTCGATTTCGTGGAACGATGCCCGCGTGGCGGCACGAAATGGATCAAAGGCTTCGGATATTACTGCGACAACGATAAGAAAACCGGCAACTGCGAAAAATGCGTGGGGTTGGTTCTTGAAGAGGTCAGGAGCAGAAAGGTGACGAAAGCCACGGAAACGCAAGCCATGGTAACTCTGGTCACCTTGAAGCCCGGCGAAAAGGCCGCCATCGTGAAAATATCCGGTAAGGACGGGATTCGCCGACGATTGCTGGATATGGGGGCTACGACCGGCACTCTGGTCGAGGTGGAGCGGGTCGCGCCGCTGGGGGATCCGATCGAAATCAAGATCAAGGGGTATCACTTGACGCTCCGCAAGGAGGAAGCCGAGCGCATTACGGTCGAGTTGTCCGGGGAACAACCCATTGAACGAGCTTAGTACGATGCGACGACTCAGTGAAGTCGGGCCCGGCCATCGCGTTCGGGTGTCGTCGGTCCATGGTGGCCAGGGGGTGCGCGGGCAACTCTGCGCGATGGGGCTGATGACGGGAATGACTGTCGAAGTGGTCTCGGCGAACGGTGGACCGATGATTCTGAAAGTAATGGGCGGAAGGTTGATGCTCGGCCAGGGCATGGCGAAGAAAATAATGGTCCACGAGTTATAACCAGAGCCGCGATTTTTTTTCAAAGGAATGTTCGGAGTGACGAATCATTTGCGTCAGCCCAAACCTACCGGCCCTTCGTCGGCTGGCAAGCGGATAACGGTCGCCCTGGCGGGTAATCCCAACTCGGGCAAGACCACGATCTTCAATGCGTTGACCGGTGGCCGCCAGCACGTGGGCAACTATCCCGGCGTGACCGTGGAAAAAAAAGAGGGGCAGTGCCGGCATGGGCGGACCCCGTTGCGGATCCTCGATCTTCCGGGCACATACAGCCTGACGGCCTACTCCATCGAGGAACGGGTCGCCCGTGATGTTCTGATTCATGACCAGCCCGACGTCGTCATCGACATCCTCGACGCCAGTAATCTGGAGCGCAATCTCTATTTGGCCGTGCAAATCATGGAGCTTGGTCGGCCGCTGGTCCTGGTCATGAACATGTCGGATGTTGCTCGGCAGCGGGGGCTTGAATTCGACTTGGATCTGCTGAGCAGATTGCTGGGTGTTCCGATCGTTTCGACCATCGGGCATAAAGGGATCGGCCTGCGGGAATTGTTGGACACCGCCGTCGAAGCCGGCGAACGCGGGCCCATCGGCCTACCCCGACAGATCGACTACGGGCCGGAAATCGAGACGGAGATCGCCAACCTGCAACGGATCATCGAGCAGGCGGGAGTCGCGTTGAACGGCATTCCGGCCCGCTGGTTCGCCGTGAAGTTGCTGGAAGGCGATCCGGAACTGCACCGGCAGGTCAACCACGAGGCGGTTATCGAAGCCGCTGGTCGGTCCGCTCGGCAACTGGAATCGATTCTTGGCGACTCTCCCGAAGCGCTGATTGCCGACCGCCGGTACGGTCATATCTCCGGGGCCTGTCAGCAGGCCGTGCGCAGCACGGTCGAATTGCGACACACTCTGTCCGACCACATCGATGCGGTGGCTACTCATCGCGTGTTGGGGCTCCCGATCTTTCTGGGGCTGATGTATGCCGTATTCCACCTGACGTTCACGCTAGGCGGGCCGCCCATGGCATGGATCGAAGCGGGGTTCGACTGGCTCGCCCAAACCCTGAACGGGCTATGGCCGGAGGGAGCGGACGGCCCGCTGCGTAGTTTGCTGATCGACGGCGTCATCGGCGGCGTGAGCGGCGTGTTGGTGTTTCTGCCGAATATTCTGTTGTTGTTTCTGGCCATTGCGATCCTCGAGGACAGCGGCTACATGGCCCGGGCGGCTTTTTTGATGGATCGACTGATGTACAAGATCGGCCTGCACGGCAAGAGTTTCGTGCCGATGCTGATCGGCTTCGGCTGTTCCGTGCCGGCGATCATGGCTACCCGCACGCTGGAAAACCGTCGCGATCGGCTGACCACGATGTTGGTATTGCCCCTGATGAGTTGCGGGGCCCGCCTGCCGATCTATGCGCTGATCATCCCGGCCTTCTTCCCGCGAAACTGGCATGCCCCGATGTTGTGGATCATTTATCTGATCGGGATTCTGCTGGCGGTCATCTGCGCGAAGTTGCTCAAGAAGACCCTGCTCCGCGGCGAAACGCCGCCCTTCGTAATGGAACTTCCACCGTATCGCATGCCGACGCTTAAGAGCGTAGGGCTACACATGTGGAACCGTGGAGGGGCATACCTTAAGAAGGCCGGAACGATCATCCTGGGCATCTCGATCGTATTATGGGCCTTGCAGCAGTGGCCGTCGTTGCCGGAAGAGCAGGCCCAGGCGTTTGCCCGGCAACGCGAACAAATCGAAGTGATGTCCGACCTGCCGAGCGCAGTGAAAAACGAGGCTCTGGTCGCGCTTAACTACGCCGAGGCGAAAGCAGCTTTGGAAGCATCACTGATGGGGCGTATCGGGCGTGGCCTGGAGCCGATCCTTCGGCCGTGCGGGTTCGATTGGAAAATCGCCACGGCCATGGTGGGCGCGTTCGCGGCCAAGGAGGTCTTTGTCGTTCAGATGGGTATTGTTTATGCCCTCGGCGAGGCTGAAGATGAAGATTCCGAGCCGTTGCGCGACCGGCTTCGGGCGGATTATACGCCGCTTCAAGGGTTTTGCATCATGCTTTTTTGCCTCATCAGTGCCCCCTGTATGGCCACCATTGCGATTACCAGGCGGGAGAGCAATTCGTGGCGATGGGCGCTGTTTCAGCTTGGAGGCCTGACGGCGTTGGCATGGGTGGTAACTACGGTGGTGTATCAGGTTGGCCGGTTGGTTTCCTGATCGGTGTGGATCATGCATGATGAATAGTATTGTCGCCATGGGAATCGTGGTATTGGCCGCGATAGGGGTGGGCTATGAGCTTTACCGCAGCGCCACCGGAAAATGCGGATGCTCGGGTTGCCCAGGTCGCGGTCGGAGCAGGGAGATATGCAACCAGACAAACACGGAACGGAAATGAACGGCCCCGGCGCATGCCGACACAAGGACGGCAGCCCGTGCCACTGTGCCGCCGAACGGCTCTTGCGCCGGGCAGCGGTCATTGAATCGGAATACTTGTTTGCCGAATGCAACGAGGTGGAGATTCGTCATGGCGACGAAGTCTATCGTCTTCGTCTGACCATAAACGGGAAATTGATTTTGAACAAATAACCACAAACAGCCAAAGCAACCGATTCCGAACCCAGCCAGCCGAAAGCCAGCCAGGGAGAGAATGAGCGAATACCCCGCTCAACCGCTCCTCTTTTTTTGGGGGGCAAGCGGATTGGCTGGGAAGGAGGTGAAACGACAAGAGAGAAAGGAAACGGATGCCGGCGGTCAACGCCGGGCGTAGAAATTGAGATTGTACCAGAAAACGAGAAGTGCAAGACAAGGAGATCCATCATGCACAAGAAAGCAACCATTATTGCCGTCGGGGCCTTGCTGCTCTCGGCGGTTCTTGCGGCCGACGCGGCCATCATCGGCGAGCGGAACTGGGCGGACAGCGTGTACGCCTATACGAGCAACATTCAGAATTACGGCGGGACGCTGATGTCGCCGTCCACGGAGTTCTGGCTGACGGGGCCGTCCAGCGCCGACGCCAACGGCAACAATTACGCCTGGGATCCGGGCGATCCGGATTATGTCGCCGGCTGGCGGTCGAGCGCGCCCGGGGAGTACATCATCATGCAATGGAACATGGGTATTCCCGACCTGGCCGGTGACGATCTGACCATCCGTCTGTATAGCGGGCCGCTCGCGTCCGCGAATGTTCTGGCCAGCGTGGACGGCGTGGATTTCACGAAGATCGGCACGATTGGTGGCGGAACTTCCGGATACCTCCGGGATGCAGCATTCGATTTCTCCGGGTTGTTCAGCGGGGATGTCCATTTCGTCAAAGTGGAGCGCGTCGCCGACGGAACGCAGTCGGCGATGTTCTTCGACTCTTTCGCCGGGGTTGTTCCGGAGCCGACGGCTCTGGCCCTGTTGAGTCTTGGCGTGGCCGCCGTGATCGGCCGTCGCAACCGTAGGTAATGCAATGACCGCCGTACCGGCCGGGACGTATGTATCTCCCCGGCCGGTTACGGCCGGTCTTGATCGAGGTGTTCGATGCGAAAGGGATTCACCCTGATCGAAGTGCTCGTGGTGGTTGCGGTCATCGCCTTGCTGCTGAGCATCCTGATGCCGAGCATGGCCGCCGCCCGAGCCCAGGCCCGCCTTGCGGTATGCTCGTCGAATTTGCGGGGCATGGCCCTAGCGGTACGCATGTATGCCCAGGAGAGCCAGGACTGGCTGCCCACGGCCGAGCCTCCTATGCGCGAGTTTCCCGATTCCCGCCACTGGTTCATGAATGCCAGCCTGTTGAAACGAATGGATACGCCGCTACGAACGACCAGCGACGGCGAACTGCTCGGCCCTCCGGCTACGGGTACGATCATGATCTGCCCGGCCCATGAGGAATCTGCCCGTTGGCGGAACGGCACGGAGCTCACCTACGGATTGAGTTACGGAATGAACGGCACGTGGGGCCTGGGCGGAAGGCCGGACCATTACGACCAACGGCGCATGACCGAATTCACTAGAGAATCCGAGGTTATGGTTTTCATGGATGCCTGGGGAGAAGAGGCCGCCCCCGGCATCGTATTGTATCGAATGTGCCCGAAGGACAACATCCAGTTCCGTCATCGCGGACGAACGAACGTGGCTTTTCTTGATGGTCATATCTCCACATATACACAGGAGCAGGTACCCTTCGGGATGGAGAATCGTTACTTGCATTTTTGGAGTTCACGGAAACCATGAACGATCAACAGGAGTCCCCCCTTTATTCCGGACCAGAGCGAGCCGCCTGGACCACCCGCGGATTCATCTCCCTGTTGTTGATGATCCAGACGGTCGTCCTGGCGGTTTCCGGCGTAATCTGCTACGTCTGCCCTCGCGGCCGGGAGGCCCATTGGGTGGATTGGCGTATGTTGGCCCTGGATAAGGACCAGTGGGAAAGCATCCACGTCCTTTCCGCCCCCATATTCGTCATTCTGGGGGTGGTGCATCTTGCGTACAACTGGCGATTGCTGCTCGGTTACATTCGGCGAAAAACCGCGCAGGTCGCTGGTTACGGACGCGAGCTGGCCGTCGCCGCCTTGCTGACCGCGGGCTTGGTCGGCGTGACCGTTGCCGATCTGCCTCCGGTCAATCTGCTTAACGAACAGTTTAAGGAATACTACGCTGCCTCGGTCGAGAGTGCCCCCTGGCCTCACGCGGAGGAGGCGGACCTCGATACCGTCAGCCGGCGAATCGGAATCCCCGTCGGGCGGATCATGTCGGCGTTGGAGGGGGCCGGGATGCCCGCCAGCGACAGCACGCAAACGCTTGCCCAGATCGCCCGCGCCCACGGTACGGCACCGAATCTCGTATTTGCCGCCATTCGCCGACATACTGGCCAGGACGGGGAGGCGGCGGCAACGGAAACCTCGCCCGCGGAGCAGGAGTGCGGACGAAAACGAGGAGGCACCTCCGATTGATGGAAAAGGCTTGGTATGGCGTGGCATGCTTCCGGGGGATGAATATCGTTGTTCTGGAACACCCGGGTGGCGGCCGAGCGCCGCAAGTGCCCATGGCAGGATTGTCAACCATTGCTCGGTTTAATGGAGTGCATGAAAACCATGAATCATCAGCATGAACAGAACCCCCAACCTCGACCGGCAAGGCCCGCGTGGACCACCCGCGGACTTGTTTCTCTGCTGTTGCTGCTCCAGACCGTTATCCTGATGGTCTCCGGCGTCATGCGTTATATCAACCCTCGATGTCGGGATGCCAATTGGATGGACTGGCGCGTCCTGGCCTTGAACAAGGACCAGTGGGCCAGCCTGCACGCTATTTCGGGGCTGGTCGTCGTTATTCTGGCGGTGTTTCATCTTGCCTACAACTGGCGGCCGCTGCTCGGTTACTTACGACGAAAAACCGGAGCAGTCGCGCGTTACGGACGCGAGTTGGCCGCGGCTGGCTTGCTGAGCATGGTCCTGCTGGGTTTGGCGATCGCCGACCTTCCGCCGGCCAATCTGCTGCATGACCTGAGCGATCGGTTTAAGGACGCCTATGCCGCCTCCATCGAGCGGGCGCCTTGGCCCCATACGGAGGACTTCGAGGTTGAGAGAGTCTGCCGGAGACTTGGAATCCCTATCGAGCAGGCTTTAGCGTCTCTGGAAAAGGCCGGAATGCCCGCCCGTGATAGCTCGCAAACGCTTACCGAGATTGCCCGAACGCACCGCACGTCTCCCCAGCGCGTATTCAACGCTATTCAACGGCAAATCCAGGGAGTCGGACAGCAGTTGGACACCGCGCCCTCCGAGCAACGCTGTAGACGACAGCAGGGGGATGAGTCCGATTCGTGATTGAGGTGGCCAAGAGCATTGAGCTGCCCCGGATAGAACGACGTGTATGACAAAGAATGACCAGGTGTCAACGATGCACCAGTGGCGGGGTTATGGGAGTTTCCTGAGCTTCGATCGATGTTCGTTCCCTTGACGCGGGTTTTTTTCTCGCTCAGGTCGGCGCACCCTCACGGGCCAGGTTGCGGTTCCAAGTTGGCAGGTCGATGACTAGGTCGCGGGTTCCGTCGGGCACGCACTGGCAGGCCAGTCGTGACTGCGGGGTAAGGCCGTAGGCGTTGTCCAACTGATCTTCCTCTTCCTCCGTAGCCGGGGAGCAACTTTCCAAACCCTCACGAATAATCACATGGCACGTGGAACATGCACAGACACCACCGCAGGCGTGATCGATGTCGATTCCATATTGTAGAGCGATATCCAAAATGCTGCCGGGGAGGCCTTCATGTCCGTCTGGTAACTCCCGTGGGTCAACCGTAATCGTGCGATTCGAGGGAAGAAAAGTGATACGAAACATACCCTGGGGAGAAGGGCATTGGGATTGAGGTTCCATGGATTCGGGAGAGTACGTCATAAATATACTCCCTGAATGCTGCGATATGCGAGCCCCTTGGCATCGTGCCCATTTCTGTTGCTCATCGTCTCCGCCTTTTCTGTAAGCGTTTCGCCATTACTCAATAACTTGCCGCAGGCCAAGCCTTGATTCTATCCGGGCCTCATCCAAAGCCCAATAGAAACGTGCCTGAAATGAGGCGCTTGCGTTCTTACGTTCGCCTTATTTTGCGGAGTGAATTCGAGCGGTCCGGAAATCCTTCCCCGCAGTGACCTGCATTCTTGATGATCCAGCGGCGAGTTCCAAAAAGTTTTTT
>JAAYCU010000193.1 GCA_012729595.1 Phycisphaerales bacterium | reverse complement strand
TGAAGGCCGACCTGCAACGCGCGGTCTGGCGAGAGGCGGTGAACGATGTGGTCAAAGTCAGTCATGAGCGTCCGGTACTCCGCCGCCTGGAAAAGCTCCTGGCGGCATGAAATCGGTCAGTTTAAGTAACTAAGTGCGTACCTGTTATTTATCGCAAATGATATGGAGGAATATGATGGCAAGTCTGAGTCGTCGCGGATTTTTGAAGGGAGCCACCACTGTCAGCGCTTTAAATTTGAGTACCCATGCCGCGCTGCACGCCGGCCAGTCTTGTATCGGGGGAGACGAAAAGACCTGTGCCTCGAAGAACACTGATACGCACGGGACCGATCCGCTGCTGGTCGCCTTGCTGCAAATGAACGCCGATGGTTCCAATCAGGCTGCCAATCTTGAGCACGGCCTGGCATTCTGTCGCAGAGCAGCGGCGATGGGAGCGGATATCGCCTTATTTCCCGAAATGTGGAACATCGGTTACGGCTGGCTCGATAGTACCGATCCGGAAGCGGTCAGGGCATGGCAAGCGCAGGCCGTTGCGCGCGACGGAGAATTCATCCAACGACATATGGCGCTGGCGAAAGAGCTGAACATGGCCATTGCGGTAACGTATCTCGAACAATGGCCGGGCGCGCCTCGTAACACGATGACACTCATAGATCGCCATGGCCAACAAAAACTGACCTACGCCAAGGTGCACACCTGTGACTTCGCGATCATGGAGGCCGCCACCACGCCCGGCGACGACTTCCCGGTCTGTGAGCTGGATACCGCCAAGGGGCCGGTGAAAGTCGGTGCGATGATCTGTTATGACCGGGAATTCCCTGAAAGCGCCCGCATTTTGATGCTCAAGGGGGCGGAGCTGATCCTGACGCCAAATGCCTGCAGGCTGGAGGATATACGGCTTGACCAATTCAAGACGCGGGCTTTCGAGAATGCCGTGGGGGTGACGATGACGAACTATCCCGAGCGGAGTATGATTGGGCAGGTGGTCGCTTTCAATGGTCAGTCGATTGCTTTCGATGCCGGTGGCCAACTGATTGTGCAGGCGGGCCGCGCGGAGGGTGTATATCTCGCGCCGTTTGATATGGCAGAAATGCGCAAGTATCGCGCCGAAACCATTTGGGCCGACGCATACCGAAGACCGCACCGATATGAGGTGTTGGTAAACACAAGTAAGTCCCCTGTCTTCGAGCGCAAGAACGGTTTCGGGAATCCATTCGTAGCCACGGATCGTTGACCGACTGTGACAGGCTTAGGGTTGTGTAATCCCGGGATATAGATATGCGTATCGTATTGATCAATCCGTGCGGTGATGTTGATCTCCAAACCCACCGTTATGGTGCCGGGCATCTTGGCCTGGGGTATGTCGGCGCTTGCTTGCGCCGTGCAGGCCATGAGGTTATCGGCATCGATGCCAAGTATGAGCAGTTGGGTATGAATGATGTGGTGGCTCGCGTGGTGGACCTGCGGCCGCAAATGGTCGGGGTTACCTCCATGACCCACGAGATATGTCATGTCGGACAGCTTTGCACGGAGTTGAAGCGAAGATGTCCGGAGGTGCTTACGGTTGTCGGCGGCCCACACCCGACTGCGCTTCCACAGCGTACTCTGGAAGAGTTCGCGGGGATTGATGTAGCTGTTCATGGCGAAGGTGAAAACAGCACTTGTGAATTGGCCGAATTGATCAAGGCGGGCCGGCCTCGATCAGCTTGGCGGGGCGTGCTGGGCATAGCCTATCGCGTCGACAACACCGTGCAGTTCCACGGGCCGCGTTCACTGATCGATGACTTGGATGCGTTACCTCGGCCGGCATGGGAGATCTTCCCCAAAGCGGCCTTCGGCCGCAACCAAATAGTTTTTGAACAGTGCCTCTAGCAAAAGTGGCGTTCTGGCCTGACCATGGTTGTTATCTACGCAGCCGTGGAAAGGAGAACGCCGTGGATCATT
>JAAYCU010000192.1 GCA_012729595.1 Phycisphaerales bacterium | reverse complement strand
GATTGGTATACAAGAAGAAATGCGGCGGCGACCTGGAAACGGGGCGATACGGGAAATCCTCGCGCTGCACGGCTCGGCCCGCCGTCACGCCAAGAAACCTGTAATGTTCGCTTGTTTTGGGACTAGGTGCCCTCAAGCGACTATTCATAATACGCTTTGCTATCCCGCCGGTTGCATGAAACGATGCATAGAGGATAAGTCCTCGGGCCAGGCGTTCGCTCTTCTTACAACGCAACGGATATCGATAGTAGGGGAAGCTGCGCCGGCACCGATCGTATATTGTCGCGACGGGGTTTCAGTATTCCCGTGGTATGCGCCCTCGGCATGGATGGAATACGGGGTGCGCGGGCCGCATCCGGTGGATTGGTGCTAGGCGACGGCCTCCATGCATAACCGCAGGTTACGCGCCTCAATAATACCTGTCAACGTGTGCCTCTGATAGGATTTGACCAGCCCATACCATGTTGCTAGTAAATATTCGAATGGGACTGGTCAACTACTGTTATCGATCCAACAATCCAGGTATTAGATGCCAGACACCACGAACCGTGGGGAATATATGAAATTGCTTGAGGGACAATCGGGACTTGTTCTGGGGCTGGCCAACGAGCGATCTCTGGCCTGGCATATCGCCCGCCACCTGATGGAACAGGGGGCCACCTGCGGCTTCTCCTGTCTGCCGGGTGAAAAAATGGAGCGGCGGGCCCGCCGCGCTCTGGAGGACGGCGGCGTCGGCGATGCATGGCTGGTTCCCTGCGACGTGCGCCGCGATGAAGACCTGGAAGCTTTTTTCGCCACGGCCCGCGAACGTTTCGGTACTATCCGATTCGTGGTGCATTCCCTGGCGTACGCCAATCGCGATTATCTGCAACTCGGCCGGTTTCTGGACACGCCCCGGGCGGTCTTTGCCGAGGCCTGCGACATCTCCGCGTACTCATTGATTCCCGTGGCCCGTCATGCCCGCGATCTGATGCCCAACGGCGGGGCCATTCTGGCCTTGAGCTATTACGGATCGGAGAAGGTGATCCCCGGCTACAACGTGATGGGGGTGGCCAAGGCGGC
This sequence comes from Phycisphaerales bacterium, assembly GCA_012729595.1. GTDB lineage: Bacteria > Planctomycetota > Phycisphaerae > UBA1845 > PWPN01 > JAAYCU01. The sequence continues at coordinate 16,477 of JAAYCU010000192.1, read as the reverse complement.
CCTGGAATGCACCTGCCGTTACCTGGCGACCGAACTGGGCCGACATCGCATCCGAGTGAATACCTTGTCGGCCGGGCCGATCCGCACCCTGTCGGCCATGGCCGTCGAGGGACTGGAAGGCATGCTCGCCTGGGTCGAGAAGAAGGCTCCCTTGCAGCGCAACATCGACACCGACGACGTCGGGCGGTCAGCCGTCTATCTGCTCAGCGATCTGGCCAGCGGCGTGACCGGCGAGAATATTCACGTCGACGCGGGCTTCAGCACGGTGGGAATATAAACGGTCATCCGAGGGACAACGTGCTCTTTGGCGGGAGCAGCGTTTGCTTGACATTTTCAGTCAGGGCCATATAAATAAGGACTATTGGCGAATGTAGGATTCTTTCCACCTGGAAGACGCGAGGGATACTTATGAGTTATCACGAGCCTTATGAAAACCTGTCCCCAGCAGCCCGCGAGGCGCATCGCGCCTTGTTGAGCCTGATCGAGGAACTCCAGGCTGTCGACTGGTATAACCAGCGGGCGGACCAGGCCACCAATGACGAACTCAAGAAGATATTGGTACACAATCGTGACGAGGAGATCGAGCACGCGGCCATGTGTCTTGAGTGGCTGCGGCGGGAAATGCCGGAAATCGATGAAGCCCTCCGCACCTATCTGTTCACCGAGAAGTCCATCGTGGCCCTCGAGGAAGCGGATACGGGCGGGCAAGGCGATGTTGGAACGGGCAGCCTGAACATCGGTAAATTCAGAAAGGGAGCCGAACAATGACCGATTTACTTAAACGCAACCTGGCCCCGATCACGGAAGCCGGCTGGCAGGAAATTGACGCAACCGCCGCCCAGGTGATTAAGACCCAGTTGTCTGCCCGTTCGGTGGTGGACTTCAGCGGCCCGCACGGATGGGAAATGGCTGCCGTTAACCTTGGCCGGCTGGAGGTTCCCAAGAAGAAGGGGGAAGCGAAAATTCCCTGGGGGCTGCGTCAGGTATTGCCGTTGGTGGAAACCCGCGTGCATTTCTCGCTCAACCAGTGGGAAATCGATAATATTTCGCGCGGGTGCAAAGATGCCGATCTTTCTGCCCTGGAGGCAACCGCGCGACAAGTGGCCCACTTCGAGGAATCGGCGGTCTACAACGGTTTTCCGGACGGAAACATCGCCGGTTTGCTCCCCTCCTGCAGTCATAAGCCGATCAAGCTTCCGGCCAGCGTCGATCAATATGCTCAGTGTATCGGCGAGGCGGTAAAAACACTGGATCAGGCCGGGGTTGGTGGCCCTTACGCCTTGGTTTTGGGTAGTAAGGCCTACTATCCGCTTAAACATAACTGCGGCCAAGGCTACCCCCTGGGACGGGTCATCAAAGAGCTGTTGCAAGGCAATGTCCTCTGGAGCCCGGTTCTGGCTGGTGGTGTGGTTCTTTCCACTCGCGGCGGGGATTTCGAGCTGGTCGTTGGCCAGGATTTCTCTATCGGCTACGCCTGCCACGACAAAGCCCAGGTCGAGCTGTTCCTGACCGAATCGTTCACCTTCCGGGTCATCAATCCCGACGCGGCGATCGAGCTGAAAGCCTAAAACGGGCCGTTAACGGATTTCATTGATACGGGCATCCCGAGGTCTTGGGATGCCCGTTGTAATTGGTTGGTGCCCCTTTGTCCTTTGATAAGGTATAATCATGATGGCGGAGTGGGTGAGGCGATCGCTCGGCCGATTCGTCGTCTGTCTTCGCCACGGAGATGCGGCGGGCACGGGAATTCGAAATCCAAATTCCTGGTGCCTCCGCGTCTCCGTGGTGAGCGGATTTATTGGATTAGCCGGGAGGAAAGTCCGAACTGGGCAGGGCACGGTGGTCGCTAACGGCGACCCGGCGCGAGCCGAGGGAAAGTGCCACAGAAAACATACCGCCCCTGGCCATCGGCCGGGGGTAAGGGTGAAATGGTGCGGTAAGAGCGCACCGCGTCGCGGGTGACCGCGACGGCAGGGCAAACCCCACCGCCAGCAAGCCCAAATAGGCAGCGAGAGGCGGCCCGTCTCGTTTGAGCTGCGGGTAGGGTGCTCGAGCGGTCGTGCAAACGGCCGCCCAGATGAATGATCGCCGCCTTTCTCCCGCGATTCGCGGGAGAGGGGTAACAGAATTCGGCTTATTCGCCCACTCCGCCTTTTTTTCGCAATTTTGAAACTCAACCTGCGGGTTGGCCGCGCTTGTCTCGATGAACGGAGCGGATACCAGAGGAAACCCCTGCAAACGTGAACGTTTACCGTCCAGGCTCGCGCGGTCGTATGTGTCTTGCGATCTCGGCCGCTTGAACCCAGATCATGTTGGACATAGGAATAGGATTGGAGTTCGTTCCGGCCATCTGGCGCGACGGAGCAATATGATGCCAGTTGAAGCCTTATTGCGACTCGGAATCCGGCTCGCCGATGGCAAGCGCTGCCCCCGCCTGCAGCAGGACCGATGGATAAGCATCGTAATCGAACCAGAAATAGCGGCGAAGCGGATCTTGAAGTTCTGCTTGCGGGGCCATGATCATGCTGATACGCAGATCCAACATCTCGCCCTGCCGCGCGGCGTGGTATTGCGGCAGACCGGCGGAATTCCAGCGACGTTTCCACATCAAGGCAAGCTTCTGTATTTCGGTTACGTAAGCCGCTCCCATGGTCATGGCTCCAGGAGGGGTATCGTGGGTAATACCTGCCGCCGCGATCAACATGATTAGGGCGTTGCGTTTGGCAATCAGCTCGGCCAACGTCTGTTGGATATTCCCACCACTTACGTTCCCGCCGACCATCTGCTTAACCTGATCCTGATAGACCCGGGCGGCATGAATATACGCTTCGCGGGCATGATGCCATTGTCCCCGATCCAGCCAATACCAGGCGAGAATAAAAAGGTATTCCCCAGCATGCGGATCGGTCAGCCGTTTTTCTGCGGAACGAGCAGCCCACTTGCGCATGGCCGAAAAGGTTTCTTGCGTGATCATGCTGCTCACGTCGCCGTTCAAGCCCTTGTCTTCATCGTATTTTCTTACGGGTACCAGGTTCACCGCAACTCGCCGGGCCACGGATTCCTCTGCCTGCCGTGAACGCCAGAGCAGCCCGCTAGCTTTCTTGGCCAGGCCGCTTTTGAGTTCCATCCAGGAGGCCAGGGATAACTCCCCGCTGAATACCTCGTCCAGCACGGTAAACAAGTAACGAGTCTGTCTTTCCTCCTCGTCCTGCTGCTCAATCTCTTGCTCTGCGGAGTCGGTTTCCGATGCTGCGTCGCGGGCCTCCCCGGTCTGGAGTACGAATTTTACGCCCCGCTGCACGTTCGGGGTACTGGTAGCCTTGAAAGCCTCGCTGACGAAGGCCGGCGTGTCATCCTGCCTGCCGACCAACTGCTGGATGCTCTGAATGAGTCGCATTAACTCCTGCTGTGTTTGGGTCAACTGGGCCGGGGGCGAGAATCCGTAACTTTGAGCGTACGCGATAGCTTCCTCTATCACCGGCAGGGTATAAAGCTCAAACCGGTCCACCATGCGCCGGCGGAGAAAATGCCCGGATTCCTGAAGGTGTACCTGATCCAGCAAGGCCGCCAACTCGCTTTCCATTTTGATACTTGCGTATAGTGACGTGATATAGGCGCTTAACTGACCGGCGAATTGATCAATGCGTTCACGATTGGGAACCTCAATAAAGAAACTGTCTTCCAGAGCGTTCTCCGAGCCCAAATGATCCAGCAGGTCACGATAATTCAACATGGCCCGGTGATAACGGCCTTGGCTGAAGTCGTACTGGGCCTGGCGGTGAAGCAGCGTTGGCCATTGACTTGGATCACCCGCCAATCGACGGAGATCCTGTTCGCTTGTGGGGGCCTCCTGGGCTTGCGGTTGACCGTAATATCCCGCAGATGGAGGCCTGCTCCTGTTTAACCCACTTAGTAGTTGCTCGATCTGGGCGTCTTGCAGACCGAACCGATCCCCAAACAGCTCATAAGCTTTGTATACCGGTACGCAGGGGCGCAGATAATAAGTGCGGGGCATGAATACCCCGGCGATATTCGTGGCCATATCCGAGTAGTCTTGGACGGTGTAACGCACATCCTGGTCGTCGATAATGCGTCCTGTCCTGCCGTCGATCATGGCATAATCACCGAAGCCTGCCATGCTGGCGCTGCCCATTCTGCCATATGTATTCATGCCCAAGGCGGTTCCAGCGGCGGGCAGGTCTGCGGCGTTGAGGATATAATTCCCCCGTCCTTCGATCAGAAAGCGTCCCGGCAGTTCCATGTCCAATAGACTGTCGGCGGCCTGTAAAACCCTTGATTCCACGACTTTCTCGCGACTCGGATCGTGCCTGGTCTCCTCCAGGGCATCCATCAGCCTTTGCAAACGTTGGTCGTTCGCTGCCCCGCGTGTCGTCTTATCCAACAAGTTACGCAGTATGGGCGTTGGCAGGAACGCGGGGGAAAAACAGTGTACCAGTGTGACCGCCCCATCGTCGGTGGTGAACGACTGGGTTGGCTCGTCAAAGTACAAACGCGGTCCCGTACTCAGTTGCAGATAAGGACGTTCCTGGTCATAGAGGAAATGCGGTTTGTACGAAGTCGGGTCGCACAGCACAAGGCATAATCCCTTTATTGTCAGTTGCGTGTCCTGCGGGTTTCGCGAATCCCGAGCAGACCGAGACCCGCCCGCGGAGCCGCCGCTACCCTGGCTGAACGAGGTCAGGTTGTGCACGATCTGCCGGTCGGAAATGGACAGTTGAATCTCGTCCTCGCTGGAAGACCCGGTCGCTCCGCCGCTATCGCCACGGCCGCGCGATCGATCAGTGCGCGTATCCCTCGGCCTGGAGGTACGACTTAGTTTCGCTAATTCCCTTTTCAGAAACTGCTGGCTCTTGAGTCCGAGTCGGTCCGTGATGAGCAACAGATCGTCCAGGCTGAGAGTCTCAATCCCATACAGTGAGATGTCATCGTACTCTGTCCAGATCGGTGCGCTGGTGTCCAGTTGAGCAAGCAGACTGCTGATTTGCTCCTGGGGCGACTGTTCTTTCCGAGGCTGGTTGGTGGTGCCGTATGACGCCGGCCGACCGGCTGCGCCGGCTTTTTGTCCCTTGCCCAGCGCGTCGGTAAGCTTTTCAAGAGTTGCGGCCGAGGCGTCCCGGAGTACGTATATCGAATATTTACGCCAAGTAATTCGCCGTCCCTTAAGCTCCGGGGACAACAGTGCCCAGCCGGGACGGCCGCGACGATCGTAGTCTTCGATATAAATCCCTTCCGGAAGCAGTACGAAGCGGGCACCCCGCGAATCGATACCTTCCAGACGCTCGCCGGCCAGGAAGGCCTGGGTATACAGAGTGTCGTGCAACACAAAAGCCATGCTCTCGGCCTTGAGCAATTCCACCGGAGCATGCCAGGGCATGATCGGCGGGGGGGCGTCCGGATTATCCTGTGCGCTGCCGGGTGTTCTTGCCGGCGGTTGACCGTAACCACCAGTCCCCATGTCTTTGTCCAGGCCTGCTTTGGCGAAGTTATACGACAGGTTAAGCAATCGCTGATTTCGGTTAGTAAGCGAAGACCGTACTTCGGCTCGCGTGAAGGCTTCTCTTGGTTCGGGCCGTTCCAGATAGGCCAGAACTACCTGGGCCTCGACCTGGCAAGGATCCCGATCGACCGCCTCGATCAGAGCGTTCTTCAGCTCTGCGAACGGAACAATAGGCTCTTCGTGGATGACCATCGAGGCCATGGCCGCCTCTGCCATTTTCATGACTAGGTCGCCGTATGCTGGGGTATTACCGGGCTTGATCGCGGCAAAACGCTGCCAGCGTTTATGGCATAGCTCGTAAGCTTGATTGTACTGAAGGTGTTGTATGAGTTCCTCGGCTTGATTATAAGCTTGATAGTCCTCGATCCAGGATTTTTCATCTTGGGACAGACCGGCGGGGTTCCCTGCGGCCATGCCCAGCATCATATTCCTCTGGTTACGTAGAGTCTCTACCTCCTCAAAGCTGAGGAGTTGTCTGGCATTATCCGCACTCTGATGAATTGCTTGCAGTTGATCGGTCAGCGATTCGCCCAAGGCCGTCTCGGTCGAGCTCATCAGGAGCAAGAGCAAGCCTCCGAACAAAGGCGCAAGCCGCATAGCCTTGGTTGGACGAACGGGCATTACAAGATTCCTCCTATACGGTAATAATGTGCCGTTCTGTGTTACCGGCGGACCTGTCGGGCGATCATCCTCAGATGCCACTTGTGGTGCAGTCTGCGGAAACCGGTTGCACAGCAGACGGAACCACGAGCAGTGTTGAATTCAACATCCAATATGTCCATACAGAGCCATCCTGTCAATCAGGAAATCGATGGATCACTTGCTATATTACAGTATTGAGATTGTTAGTTTATTCGTGGTTGAAGAGGTTGGCATATCCCCTCGTTGTCTTTGTCGCCCTGCAACACCGATTGGACCGGGTTATCAACCCCGACGCGGCGATCGATCAAGGCCTAATCCGAGATGATTTCGTCTGTGGCGGCACGCTTACATCGGTCAAGAGCATGGGTGACAAGGTACGGTAGGAACACCTCGTCGCGGGTGACCTCGGCGGCGGGAGAGCCCCACCGCTGGCCGGCCCGACTATGTTGCGCTTGGCGGATCATTTCGTTAGAGCTGGGGCACGGCGCAACGGCTGACGATGGACAAGTACGGGTACCGCTTGTGGTATCCGTGGAAAGTGGCTTTTCAGGGGCGCCCCACTGTATCACCACCCGGTACGAGAAGGTTGGACATCCCTAAACGCCTGGAGGGTCATCCTGCCATTCCATAATGGAAGGGGTTCTGGTTATTGGGCCTTGTCATGAGTCGATGAACCCATGGCGCAGTATGCCTTGTGGTTTCGACCTCTCCATGTCGCGAATCAATTTCGTTTGTCAGGATGCGTTTACTCGCTTACCGGGGTCGGCTTACCCTACGGGACAACTTGCACCGTTACTTTCGCCTGCGTCACCGGCCGCGCCAACCGGATCCCCAACCGTGTTGGGCGGGAAGGGTTGCGCACATCCTCTTCGATCGTCTCGGCCTGTATATCGTAATTGCTGCCCTCCACGATAATATTTATCCGAGCCGATTCTCGCTTGCCGGAAATTCGTATCGAACCATCATCCAGTAGCTCGTGTCGTTGCGTGGTGATCAGGGCTGTTTCGAAGCTTTGCTCTTCCGAAAAAGCCACCTCGTCGATTACGATTAACGAACCGTTACCCTCTCGTGAATAGACGAATGTCCGTTCCAGCTTTTTCAATTCCGGAACATCATAGGCGGAGCTTAGGTCGAAGGTTATCGTATCCACGTCATCCGTAAACTCCGTATGGACCACTCGGCCGCGGGCCTCGCGGCCAGTCTGCTGCAACTTGCCGGCCACGACCGGTACCGGATGACCATAAGAATTCAAGAGATTGCTCTCGTAACGCTGTGCACTGAAGGTCCGGGCAGTATACTGCTCGGTGCCCGGGTCGATGAGGAGAATTTCCTTTCCCACCGCGACTACGTAGGAACCCACGTCATTATGATTATGATGCTCGTCATTGTGCCCGCCCTTGAGGGCGACCCCCAGCCGACAGCTTTCACTGGTTCCTGGCCGGCAGATTAGTACCCCGGCCTGGTCGAACCATGTTCGCGGTTCGAGGCCTAGAATAGGGTTCTCGGCCGCCGGGCGGCTTGATGCGGTATTGTTAAAATAAAACATCGAGAAGTAGCATAGACAGAGGGTAGTGTCGATTTTGCGTGCCCTCGCCTTCTCCCATTTTGCATATCCGAAACCTAATCGGCGACTGAGGTAATCCATCATTAATGGCATCGGACTGGCGGTCAGTCCGCAATCGGAAAAGGGCGGATAGAGACCTTCCATGATCTCGATCTCGAAGCCATAACGGGCCGGACGCAGGGCATTCGGGAGGTCCAGCAACTCCACGCCGCCGCTCGTAGCCTGGGATATGGTCTCCGCCAGAAGCGCGTAATGCCCGAACCCGTAGATCCAGTACCCGATCCCTTCCGTACAATAACCGTCCTCGGTAAACCCTCTCAGGAAGTTTTTCGAATAATGTTCCGCCGCCGCGATATAAAAGGCCCGTTCCGAAGGTGAATCCAGCATGGTCAGGGCGGCTATGGTGACCCTGGCCAAGCAGACCGCATTCCAGTTATTCGTTATGCTGAACCAGAAATTCTGTGGGCGTTTCCTATTGGCCATGTCTTCGAAGGGGACCAAGATCCGGGTTCGGATATTCTCGCTGATTAGACGGCGGACATCCTCATCCAATCGGTCGCCCAGTATATAGTTGATCGTGGCCAGCTCCGAGGCGAGTTGCGAGGAAAACAGATCGATATCGATTTGCTCACCCTTGAAATTGACCAGATCGCGATCATGGGCCGGATATACCCAGGTCCGCATCTGGCAGAAAGACCGGATTACAGCGTTCAGATCCGGTAGGAAGCGTCCCCTGTTTTCCAGGCATTCGGCCAGAGCAAGCCATTTCATACGCACGCCTCTTTGCTGGTATGGTCTTTGATAGCCAGTGCGATTGCCCGTCCTGGAGAATTCGAGATAAAGCTCGTCCGGCAGGTCCGGAATCTCCTTGCCCAGCAGACCTTCCGCCTGTTTAAGCACTTCACGATATAAAGGCATGCGGCGAAAACGCCCCCAGGCTTGTCGATCGGAGATCGGCCGTCCCAGCCCCGTCGGAGATGCCGGCAACATCGCGGCAATCTCCTGAATGCGCCCATCATCAATAGCTTGCGTGTTTGCGGAGACCAGAGTGCCTTGTAAGCTAACAATGGCCCATACGATACTAAGGTGAATCCCCTGTTTCATTGCATGCCTCCCTTTGACTGAATGAATCCTATTAGTACTCGCTGTCGTGAAAGATCGAACATCCCCCATCGCGTAAGCGCTTGACCGAACGCTGATCTGGTCCGTGCATTATGCGCAGCAAACCTCGGCGTCCTCGGTTTTGGCGTTCCGGGAGCATTGACCTGCGATAATCAGAGGCCCAAGGTATCCCCCACCTTAGCGAGGCATGGACTCCCGGTTGAGCTTTCTGCACCAGACTGATTGCCAAGTTGGTATTGGCAAAACCAGCCATGGGAAATACGTAGCCGGTATTGCGGCGATCACTGGGAGCGGAAGGTGACCGTCAGGTTGTCGATGAAATAGGTCATTTCGGTTTCCCAGACGGCACTGATGCCGAACGCTATCCAGAATCGGCTGTCAGCCCCTGCCGTCACCTGCTGGACCGAGGTATATCTTCGCCACCCGGCCGCCTGATTGGCGGCCTGGGACGTATCGAAGTCCGCTTCCTGTTGGGGACGTTGCCCGCCGCCATAGAAGGCCACTTTTGCGATGGTGTTGTCGCTGGCGCTCTCGCTCCAGAGGTCGAATGCGATCGTAACCTCATATCTCGCGCCGGGAGACGGAGCGCTGAAGGACCGGGTCAGCCAGATCGTGCCATCGTCCTGTCGGCCGTCGAGAAAGAACATGGCCGAGTATTTCCCGCCGTTGGCCCGCTCGTCGCTGAACTCAACGGCCCAGTCCACCGTACGGCCGGGGCAGTTCGGATCCTCGGGGACGTCGGCACCAGTCAGCCATTCGGTCTCGAAGTCCTCCGTCAAAACCTGTGGTGGCATCAGGCCCCACATGTCGCCCTCGCAACCGGTGACTAATGCCAGCATCAGTCCCGCAATCCCCAGAATCATGAGGTTTTTGTTCATCGCGAAATCCTTTCAATAAAGCGACTTCGGGCACACGGCACTTATACCGTTTATTATCCACATGGAAATTGACGAATAGGTGCCAATTCGCGTGGCGCGTTGCTCCTTGTCTGGACGGTGTCCCCTACATCGCATGGCATGATATCCTATCGACCGGACTAACCGCCTGCAAGGATGGCAGCCACTACCCGTTGGGCGTTGGGCCGGGGTTTGTGGTGGTTTGGATCATGACCTGTGCGTGCCAGGACATCTGGAGGGTGTGCGACAGAAACGACAGGGGCGGATAGTTACTTTTTAGCTCCATGGGATCGCCGATTACTAGCCAGGGGGAGGGGGCAGGCTTTGGGAGTAAATTATATAAAGTGGCACCTTTGTTGCGATGCGGGTTGTTAGTCCCTCGCTCGCGTGTCGGGCTGGCAGGGGCGGAACGCTGACTGCTGAGCCCTGACTGCTGACCACTCTCACATGTCGTCATCGTAGAGCATGTCGGGCACCCCGTCGCCGTCCAGAACCCGGGCCCGCAGTTCATTGGCTTGCTGCTCTTTGAGAGCTTGCCATTCGTCAGAGGTGATCAGGACTTCACGGGCCTGACTGCCCTTGTAGGTTCCGACGATTCCGGCGACGGCCATCTCTTCGATCAGCCGACTCGCTCGGGAGTAGCCGATGGTCAAACGACGCTGTAGTAGACTGACGCTGCCCCGGCGGGTTTCGAGCACGACCTCGACAGCTTGATCGAACAACTCGTCACGCGGCCCGTCTGAGGTTATGTCCTGCTTGCCAATCTGCATCAATTCAGGATGGAACTCCGGTTCGGCCCTTTCTTTCAGGAAGTTAATCATGGCTTTCAGCTCGGCGTCTTCCAGATACGTGCCCTGAGCCCGGACCAGCTTGGACGAGCCGGGCGGTAGGTAGAGCATGTCGCCCTGCCCCATGAGTACCTCCGCTCCGTTCTGGTCAAGCACGATCCGCGAATCCATACGCGAGGCCACTCGGAAGGCGACCCGGCAGGGCAGGTTGCTCTTGATGAGACCGGTGACGATCTTCGCCTCGGGACGCTGGGTGGCCACGATGATGTGGATGCCCACCGCCCGCGATTTCTGGGCCAGCCGGGAAAGGTGTAACTCGACCTCCTTGGCCGACATCATCATCAGGTCGGCCAGCTCGTCGATAACGATGACTACGTATGGCAGGTGAATGGGAATCTGGGCCTTTTCCTGGTCGGTGGTGGGTTGGAAACGCTCGTATTTCTCTTCCTTGCTCAGGCGGTTGTACGCGGCGATGTTCCGCACGCCGGCTTCGGCCAGCAGGGCGTAACGCTCGTCCATCTTGACCGTAGCCCACTCCAGGATTTTTTCCGCACGCTCCATTTCGGTCACGATCGGGCACATCAGGTGCGGAACCTCCCGGAACATGCTCATCTCGACCATCTTCGGGTCGACCAGGATAAGCTTGACCACGTCCGGCCGCTGGGTCAGTAGTACCGACGCGATGATCGAGTTGATGCACACGCTTTTTCCCGAGCCGGTCGTGCCGGCGATGAGCATGTGCGGCATTTGCGCCAGATCCGCCACCAGCATTCCCCCGCTGGCGTCCTTGCCGAGGAACAGCGGTAACGCCATCTTGTGGGCCGGGCCGGTGGATACGGTGACCAGCTCCTTGAGTCGGACCTTTTCCTTGTCCAGGTTGGGAACCTCGATGCCGATCGTATTTTTGCCCGGAATGGGGGCGACCACACGCACGCTCGGGGCTTTGAGGGCTCGGGCGATGTCGTTGGCTAGTGATACAATCTGGCTCACTTTGATCCCGGGGGCCACCTGGACCTCGAACATGGTGATTACCGGTCCGGTGTCGATCTCGACGACGACCGCCTCGATGCGATATTCCTGGAGGGTCTTCTCCAACACCCGGGCCTTTTCCCTGACTACCGCCTCCTGTTGCGAGCTGAAGGTGTATTCCGGATCCTGCAGCAGGGAGATGGGCGGCAACTCCCAGGCTTCCAATTCGGCCGGGTAGGCCTTCATCGGTACGGTCGGGGTGGCGGCCGCCGGCTTGGGCCGGGCGGCGTAATTGATCACGACCGGCGGCGGGGGGGGCAGTGCCGGCGTTTTGAGATCTTCGTTATCGATTTCCTCTTCCGTATCCTCGTCCTCTAGGGCATTCTGCGCCGAGGTGTCCGGTCCCTCCTCATCGACCAGCACATTCGCCTCGGACGCGAGCGTGGGCTCATCGATTTCCTCATCCTCGTCGGCTTCAAGCACGGCCGACGCGACCGCGCCCCGTTTGGGTTGTGGCTGGAGCACTGCTTTGGTACGTGCGGCGGGGGGCGAGACCGCGACGGACTCGATCGCCAGGGACGGCCGAGGTCGGCAATGGGTCCACAGCCAACTTCCCGCCCGCCGGAGATGCTGCACAAAAGGAGGCGTTCGGGGGGCAGATTTCATCGCTCGACCGGCGGCCTCGCGAATTTGTTCACGGCGTTTTCGCCAGGCGGCGGGCAACTGATAGACGAATTCCTCGGCGGTGAACACTGCTCCGACCAGCAGCCCGTAAACCAGGATCGGAAGGGTCATCCAATTGAACGCGGGTTGCAGCCAACCGGCCACCGCATAACCGAGCACGCCGCCGCGCATTTCCAGCCACGTGGGGTTATCCGAGCTCGTTAATATATGGGCCGCGCAAGACAGGACGGTCGTCAACAGCGCGATCCCCAGGATCCGCTGCCATAGGCAGGTGACCTGGCCTTTGCAGGCCAACACACCCAGCACGGCGGTCAGCCCCACGACTACCGCGTATGCCCCCCAACCGAGATACGCGAACATGTAATAGGCCACCCAGGCGCCGGCTAGTCCACCGGCATTGTGAGCGGCCTCGGGGTACGGCCATACATAAGGGCTGGGGGAGTCCTTAACGTCAAAACTGGTGATCGCCAGCCACAGGAAGCAGCAGCAGATCGAGGTTAACAGTATCAGGCAACCGCGCGCAAGTAGATGGCGTTGATCCTTCCGTGTCATGCGGAACGTCTCCTCCTTGAAGACCGAGAGCTATAATAACCGCTTCTCGGCTAAGTGCAATCGGTATAAACTACTTACCCGGCTTTACTCGTGGAGTCACGAAGCCACGATGAATAAAGAACTTAGGGTTAATGACAAAGCGGATGTCTCGGCCGTTTGCGTTTAAGCCGCAACCGCCAAGTTATGTTATCCCGCTACTCCCAAGCAAACCCTGCGCTTCGTGTCGGCGCCCCGGATTGATCCCGGCGCACCGATACCGTGGTTTATTAGCTGGTTTAAATATCGGCGGATTCTGTGCATAGGCTCTAGCCCAAGTTGAGTACATGAGAATCCGGAAGGTGTTTTTCCATAGCGACAGGCTGTGTTGGGTATTTCCGAAAGCCTGACTCTGGTGCATAACTCCAAATATTGCTGACCTTAGCCATTGCCGCTATTATTCCGCTTCCATCTTTTTTCATCTGGAGGATCGTATGGCATCCGATGCATTTACCTATCGCCCATTGCTCGATTTGCGCGAGACGGAGCGGGCCATCCGCAAAATCAAGGAGTTTTTCCAGATTCATCTGGCCGAGGCCCTGAACTTGCAGCGGGTCAGCGCTCCCCTGTTCGTCCTGGCCGACACGGGGGTCAACGACAACCTGAACGGTATCGAGCGGCCGGTGTCGTTTCCCATCAAGGGACTCAATGATCAACGGGCGGAGATCGTCCAGTCGCTGGCCAAGTGGAAGCGCATGGCCCTGGCCGACTACAGCTTCGCCCCGGGCGAGGGCATCTATACGGACATGAACGCGATCCGTCCGGACGAAGTCCTCGACGACATCCACTCGATTTATGTGGATCAATGGGACTGGGAACGGGTGATGTTGCCCGAGCAGCGGAGCCTGGCCTTCCTCGTCGAGATCGTGGAAAAAATCTATGCCGTGATACATCGGACCGAGCGGTACGTTGCCGACGAATATCCCGCCATTCAACCGATTCTGCCAGACCGGATTCATTTCGTGCATACCCGGCAGTTGCAGGAACGTTTCCCCGATCTGTCCCCGCGGGAACGCGAGGACCGTATCTGCCGGGAGTTTGGGGCGGTTTTCGTGGTGGGGATCGGAGCGGCGTTGCCTGACGGAAGGCCGCACGACGGCCGGGCTCCGGATTACGACGACTGGATAACCCCGACCGAGCTCGGCCCCGGCCTCAACGGCGACATCTTCGTCTGGAACCCCGTCCTTGAAAGGTCTTTCGAGTTGTCCTCGATGGGCATTCGCGTGGACGCCGAATCCTTACAACGGCAACTGGCTGTCCGAGGCAGTGAGGACCGGCTCAAGTTAATGTTCCATCGCCGCTTACTGGCCGGCGAGCTGCCCCAGACCGTCGGCGGCGGATTGGGGCAGTCGCGTTTGTGCATGTTTTTTCTGCGCAAGGCCCACGTCGGCGAGGTCCAGGCCAGCATCTGGCCCGAGCCCATGCGCGAGGAATTGAAACGAAGGAATATCGTTCTGTTGTAAGGATCTTAAACCCTGATCTTCCGAAGGCGACCGCAGTAGTAGCGGACGTTGTCCCATTCGGCGTCCCGGAATCTGCCGGTACTCCATCGGTCCCGCCGGAGCAATGCCATAGCGTTCCAGGATGCCCTCTTGATCGATAGCGCATTCTGGTCCTCCACCGCGGTGTGTCTACGACACAAACGACATCCGAAAATTAGAGACCGTCTTTTGAGCCCCCAAACACCGAACACTTTACACGCCTGGCGGCCCTCACTTCGAATCAGCCTGGCTCACCTTTACAAGTCGAAAACCAATATCTGAGCTTCCTGTCGTGTACGCCACTGGGCGCGTCCGGTTATATCATTATTAGAATTCCTTATGATGGACGGGGCTGAGCGATAACCATTATCCATCTTCCTGTGGATCCGGCGTTCATTGGCCGGCTTGCATGGCGTCAATACCGTTTCCCTTTGGTCATACAATGGCTTATCATGAAGCGTTCATGGATTGAATGTTATCAAATAGACATGGTGGACATGATGAGTACAACCGTCACTATTTCCAAGCTTAACGAACACGTAGGCGAAACCGTTACTCTGGCCGGCTGGCTTTATAATTCACGGATCGGCAGCAAGGTGGCCTTCCTGATCGTGCGCGATGGAACCGGGCTTTGTCAGGGCGTGGTCACCAAGGAGGAGGTCGAACCTGAGGTCTTTGCCGACGCCGTTCATCTAACTCAGGAGTCGTCCGTGCGTGTGACCGGCCTGGTTCATGCTGACGAAAGGGCGGTTGGGGGATATGAACTGCACGTGACCGGTCTGGAGCCCGTGCATTCTGCCGTCGAATATCCGATCACGCTCAAGGCTCACGGCCATGATTTCCTCTTCAAGCATCGGCATCTCTGGCTGCGCTCCCGTCGTCCGACGGCCATCATGAAAATCCGCCACACGGTTATCGATGCGGTCCGCCGCTTCTTTAATGACAACGGTTTTGTGCTGGTGGACACCCCGATATTCGCCCCTTCGGCCGGTGAAGGGGCCCAGACCCTTTTTTCCGTCGATTATTTCGGCGAACCGATGTACCTGGCCCAGACTGGTCAGCTTTATCTCGAATCGGCGGCCATGGCCTACGGCAAGGTTTATTGTTTCGGCCCGACTTTTCGCGCCGAAAAATCCAAGACCCGCCGACATCTCACCGAGTTCTGGATGGTCGAACCGGAGATCGCCTATGCGGACCTGGACGACGTAATGGCCGTCGCAGAGGACTTCGTTTACACGATCGCCCAGCGTGTACTCGCGGAACATCGGGCCGATCTGGAATTCCTTGGCCAGGATGTAGCCGTCCTCGAACGTATCCGCAAACCCTTCTATCGCCTGACCTATTCCCAGGCTGTGGACATTCTGCACGGCCCGCAGGCCCGCGAACTTTTGGAAAAAGACCTCGCCGAAAAGAACGCCCGGATAGAGGAATTAAAGCAATCAATACCGGCCAAGGAACAGGAACGCGACCGACCGGGAGTGAAAAAATATCGCCAGGAGCAGTTGGCCGCCGAGGTTATCACCGAGCGAGAGGAACTGGCGGACCTCCAGGAGCAGGTCAAGAATATTCCGACGCACATGGAGTTGGCGGCTGGTTTCGAGTGGGGCAAGGATCTGGGCGGCAGCGACGAAACCATAATCTCCCGGTTGCATGATCGCCCGGTTTTCGTCACTCATTACCCGCGCGGATGTAAGGCATTTTACATGAAGCAGGATCCGCACGACTCGCGGCTGGTCAAGAATTTCGATCTACTGGCTCCGGACGGCTATGGCGAGATCATCGGCGGCTCGCAGCGCGAGGACGATCTGGATGTGCTTCTGGAGCGGATGGCCGAGGAGGGGCTGGCCACCGAGCCTTACGAGTGGTATCTGGACTTGCGGCGCTACGGGAGCGTGCCCCACGGCGGTTTCGGCTTGGGCATCGAACGCACGGTAGCTTGGTTATGTGGCTTGCGGCATATCCGTGAAACCATCGCTTATCCAAGACTTATGGGCAAGGTATATCCGTAACCTCCTCGCGGCGGTAGCTTGCGCCAGGCGGGAAAGGCGGTTGGTATTTAGTTGCGGGAACCGAGCCGGGGTCCGGTATT
Source organism: Phycisphaerales bacterium (assembly GCA_012729595.1). Classification (GTDB taxonomy): domain Bacteria; phylum Planctomycetota; class Phycisphaerae; order UBA1845; family PWPN01; genus JAAYCU01. The sequence goes on along the minus strand of JAAYCU010000192.1, from coordinate 136 downwards.
ACTGATAGTATTCCCCAAAGCGGCCTTCGGCCGCAACCAAATAGTTTTTGAACAGTGCCTCTAGCAAAAGTGGCGTTCTGGCCTGACCATGGTTGTTATCTACGCAGCCGTGGAAAGGAGAACGCCGTGGATCATT
>JAAYCU010000191.1 GCA_012729595.1 Phycisphaerales bacterium | reverse complement strand
TTATTTCAGCCGTCGGGACGGGAGAAAACTCGAAAACGGGGTAGGCGCAACGGGGGGCGCTGGTACAATAACAGAACACGGCCCGGCGGCATTGCCGGGCGAGGTCAAATGGGAAATCTCGGGTAATGGATATGAGGCGTTTCTTCAGACGATACGGCAGTTGGCTGGCGGGCTTATTCATCGGCGTTCACGGTGCGACGAACCTGGCATCGGCAGCAGCCCTTACCGGCCAGCCGCGGAATGGCGGGCTATTATGCAGCTCCGAGCGGTTGCTCTGGGAACCAACAGACAACAGCTCTCGACGACAGCGGCAGGAAGCCGACCTGCGTGAAACGTTGGCATCAGCAGGAACACCGATGCAACAAGCTCAGGCCCAACTGGCCTGGGCCAACTGGCTGCTGGCCGAATCGGCGGCATGCCCGGCCACTCGTTGGCTGCTCGGTTTCGAGGAGCAAGAGGACGCATCAACCCTGGCGACCGCCGGCCGGCAAGCCCGGGAACGGCTGGAGCAGGCCCGCGAAACGCTTGAATCGATCCGCCCGGCAAACTTGAACGATGACGAGAAACGGCAGCGTAATCGCCTGCTGGCTTTTGCCGATACGCTCGAACCGTTTGCCCGGCTTTTCGCCGCCCCGGCCGACCGGGACAACGCGACGGTGTTCAAGACCGCCTGCGCGGATGCGGCGATCGAGCTGTCCGCCTCCCGGGAAGCGGCGGATGCATCGGTGGCGGCCAGCGCCCGGCTGTGGCAGTCCTTCGGCTGGGAACTGGCCGAACGGCGGGACAGGGCCCTGCTTTCGTTGCCCCCAAGCCTGAACCCGCCCGAGCAATATCCGTACGATTTCCTCAGTCGCCTGCTGCGTTGCCGAATCGCCATGGAGCAACAGCAATACGCGGCCGTCGCCGCCCTGGCCATCCAGATGCGCGATCAAATGGAGCCGTGGTTTCGCAACAGTCCCGCTCCCGAACGGTTGAACCACGCCCGGCGACTGGTGGCCTTGCTGCAATACAAAGCCCAATCTCTTTGGTTGGAGCAATTGCGAGAAGCCAACTCACCCCAAGCCGTCGAGCTTGAACAAATGTGTGCCGAGTTGGAAACCCAATTCTTCCCGAAAAATGCGATTGTCGACCTGTATTGTCTTGATCGCGCCGTCCCACTAATCGTCGAGCCGCCGGAGATAAAAACTCTGCTCGATCAGGAGGCAACTCCGCCTCCCACGACGAGTACTACCTCGCTACCGACGACATTCCCCGCTGATTCATCTGGTGAACGCCCAGAATAGTCCGACGTAACCCATACCTTCGGAGCCCCTGGATCGCCGCACACCGTATTCGCGATCTTAACTAATGTTCTCCATGCCTCCTTGATGCATACCGCTAATCCCATTTAAGAACCGCGCCGGTGGCGGCACTAGTGGCCATCGCGGTGTACTTGGCTAGATAGCCGGTCTGGTAGCGAGGGGCGGGCGCTTTCCACTGCTTGCGGCGCTCGGCCAGTTCCTGATCCGACAGCCGGGCATTCAGCGTACGGGCGGGGATATCGACCTCGATAATATCCCCGTCGTGGAGCAAAGCGATCGCCCCGCCGCGGGCCGCCTCGGGGCTGACATGCCCGATACAGGCCCCGGCCGTTCCTCCACTGAACCGCCCGTCGGTGATCAGGGCGACGGTGTTGGCCAGTTTCGGGTTTCCCTTAATGTAACTGGTCGGGGCCAGCATCTCCTGCATGCCCGGCCCGCCTTTAGGCCCTTCGTAGCGGATCACCACCACGTCGCCGGGCTTGACCTTGCCGCCGAGGATGCCCGTGCAGGCGTCCTCCTGGCTCTCGAAAATGACCGCCGGGCCGGTGTGCTGGAGCATTTCCTTCTGGACCCCGGCGGTTTTCACCACACAGCCGTCTACGGCGATGTTGCCGTAAAGGACGCTCAAACCGCCCTGCTCTGAATAAGCCTTGTCAACGGTGCGAATGCAGTCGAAGGGGTCGAATTGATTCTGATCGAGCATGGTCAATACCACCGCCCCTGCCCGTTCGGCGTTTTCGGTATACCGACTCAGCTCGCTACGGGCGGCCGTGCTGATCCCGTCCAGGCGAATCTTCTCGCTAGCCAGGCGTATATCGTTTTCGGCGATGTTCTCGCCCAGCGTCTTGCCCGTGACCGTGAGACATTCGGGCTGGAGCAGGCCCGGCTTGCCCCGTAGCACCTCGCCGAGAATGGTCATGATCCCCCCGGAAGCATGGCAATCCTCCATATGGTACATGCGTCCTCCATCGCCGGCGGACGGGGCCAGCCGACAGATGTTGGGAGCGCGTAGGGACAAATCATCAATATCCTTCATGGTAAAGGGCACGCCCGCCTCGTGGGCGATAGCCAGAATGTGTAAAACGGTATTCGTCGAGCCGCCCATGGCCATATCCAGGATCATTGCGTTGTCGAACGCTCGGCGGGTCATGATCTCGCGAGGCAGCGGACCGCCGGCCTTGGCCATCTCCACGATGCGCCTTGCGGCCGTGGCGTAGAGCATGCGTCGGTCCTCGCTCGTGGCCAGTACAGTCCCGTTGCCCGGCAAGGCCATGCCCAACGCCTCGCTCAGACAATTCATGCTGTTGGCGGTGAACATCCCGCTGCAACTGCCGCAGGTCGGACAGGCATGATTCTCGATATCCGCCAGAGCAGCATCATCAATCAGGCCCGCGCTGCGCTGGCTGACCGCGTAAAATGCGCTGATCAGGTCCACCTTTTTTCCGTCGGAGGTTCGCCCGGCCTCCATCGGCCCGCCGCTGACGATGATTGCCGGGATATTGCAGCGTCCGGCGGCCATCAGCATCCCGGGTACGATCTTGTCGCAATTGGTGATGCAGATCATGGCATCGAACCGATGGGCCTCGATCATCGACTCGACCGAATCGGCGATCAGGTCGCGACTGGGCAGCGAAAACTTCATCCCCGCATGGCCCATGGCGATCCCGTCGTCGATCCCGATGGTGTTGAAGATGAACGGCACCCCCCCGGCCTCGCGGACCGCGTCCTTGATGAAATACCCCACCTTGTCCAGGTGGGTGTGCCCCGGAATGATCTCCACGAACGAATTGCACACCGCGATAAACGGCTTGTTCAAGTCGGCGTCGGTGAAATTGCCCGTAGCCTTCAGCAGGCTGCGATGCGGGGCCCGCTCATAACCTTTCTTAATCAGATCGCTGCGCATAACTTTACCTCACTCAGCTAATGAATACCTATTGGTTGTGCCCATTATAACCGGCAACCAATTGGCTGTCCAGCGGAGCATCAAAACTCGGAGGCGCTTGCGTTCTTACGTTCGCCTTATTTTGCGGAGTGAATTCGAGCGGTCCGGAAATCCTTCCCCGCAGTGACCTGCATTCTTGATGATCCAGCGGCGAGTTCCAAAAAGTTTTTTTGTTT
>JAAYCU010000190.1 GCA_012729595.1 Phycisphaerales bacterium | reverse complement strand
TTATTTCAGCCGTCGGGACGGGAGAAAACTCGAAAACGGGGTAGGCGCAACGGGGGGCGCTGGTACAATAACGGAACACGGCCCGGCGGCGTAGCCGTGTGGAGGTCAAATGGGAAATCTCGGATAACACACCGTCGTAGACCGATGGGCGATTTCCACGTCGGCGTTGGGGTGCTTGCGGCTGCGCATGCACTCGAAAAAGTTCTGGAGATGCTCAACCGCCTCGCCCGGCGCTATCGCCCGTTCCGGCGGCGCTCCCTTGCTCAGCTCCTCGGGCGTGGCCCGAAACTGGCCGCGCATAATCTGCATTTCCCCCTTATCCCCGTAATAAAACGCCCCAAGATCCTCATAACCCGGGCGTCGCTCACCGTGCAGTTTCAGAAGCACGCCGTTCGCGTACTTCATCGTCACCTTACCCTCGGGCCCCGGCTCTTCCGGCCACACCTCGACCGGACCCGTGTCGTCCATGTTCAACACATATTGCACCTGGTCCAGGGCATGCGTCCCCCAGCCGGTCGTACTTCCGGGCCGCCTTGACCAGCGTCCGCCCCTCCGCCACCGTCAGACAGATCGGCTTCTCCGCGTAAACGTCCAGCCCCGCCTGCATCGCATGAATCGCGACCAGCGTCCGGGCATGCGTCGTGGTGACCACGAACACCGCATCGAGCTTTTCCCGCTCCAACATCTTGCGGTAGTCCTGGTACTTGCTCACCTTGCTCTTCCCGTCGGCCTCCAGCGGCTCGGCCGCTTCATGACAGCGCGGCTCAAAGCAATCGGCGATAGCCACGATCCTCGCGTGGTTGGCCAGCCCCTCGTGAAGCATCAGATGCCGCGCCCGCCGCCCGGCCCCGATGAAGCCCACTCGAATCTGGTCATTGGCCCCCAACCCGCTCGCGGCCAGCACCCGCGGCATGATCCTGGAATAACCCGTCACCCCAGCCGCCGCGGCCGCCGATACCTTCAAAAACTCGCGTCGATTCATCCGTTCACCTGTTCGTTAACAGGACATGTCTACCGTAAACCCGGCCAACCCCGGCGCAACCCGCCCCGGCCGCCCAGGTCACTCCCTCAATCGCCCCCCATGCTAATCCGCCCCGGCAAGCAAGACAAACCGTCCGTCAGATCCCACTCGATGAACAGGAAATCCGTAAGGAAGTGCTATTGTTTAACCTGAGCACAATGCCGTATCCCTTGTTCACTCATTTATCCCAATTCATCCCCCTCAAACAGCGGCTCATGAAGACCCAGGATATCACGGGTCTCCTTGAGCCGTTCCGGCGAAAGCTTACCTTCCGTCTGGAATCGGCGGAGGGCCTCGTCTCGGGTCATCACCCCAGCCCGCACCATGTTGCTGAAAAAGGCATCGGCATAGGTGATACCGAGAGTTTTCTTGAAAAGAACGTTTTTAATCTCGGCGAAACAACAGTCGGCCTTCCAACTGCTGTTGCACCCTGGCGGCCGTTGCCAGCCCAGTTTTTCGAGGGTTTCCTCGCATTCCTTTTCGCTCCAGGTAGCGCCGTAATAGTAATCGATCGCCTTGATGTGGGGATAGCGCAAGGCCAGATAGAGCGCGTGCGGCGAAATGTACATGATGGATGATTTGACCCCCAAGACAAGATACTTCCAAACCGCTGGGGTAGTGACCAACAGTTTCGTACCATTCCAGATCAGGGCAAGCATTTTCCTGATTTTGGATGTTAGATTAATGATTTTCCTGCCGCTTTTGCCGATCACCTGCTTCTTGGATACACCGGCGGCAATCTGAACGGCTTCGTAGATGTTGCCGCCGTAAACGATCGTCGACACACCGCGCCTTTTCGCTATCTGGTAGGTTTCACGGTTCAGAAGCTTGCACGGGGCACAGGCCAGATTGATGATGAGATGGTGTCGGTTTTTCTTCCAGATTTCAATCATTTCCCGGGCGATACGTCGATGATATTCCTGCGACAACTGGATTTCCTCGAAATCGGCGCCGAGATACTGAACGATACGCCGGATATTGCCGTCCACGACATCATGGGTAAAGGGCGTTCGATAATAAACCGCCAGGCAGCGGAGGCGGTGCTTCTGGGTAAGTAGATACAATAAATAGGTACTGTCGCGTCCGCCGCTGACGCCGACAACGCAATCGTAGGGCCGGCCTTGCCCCTTTTCCCTGATCTGCTCAATTTGCTCGTTAAGCAACCGTTCCTTCTCGATCGGGTCGGCCATGGCCTGGGGGGCCGTCTCCAGGGTTTTGCACAACACACACGTATCGCCTTCAAAGGGTATCAGTTCACAAGTGTTCGGCATGATACACTTATTACACCGTTTGGCATTTTCCTGGGACATAAAGCACCTTTCATGCAAGAGCTTGCGTCAGAACGTCTCTCGGGCTATGTCTTGCGTAATCATCATCCGATACTCATAATATCCGAAATGGGCCGCGCGCCATGCGTCGAGACCTTCGCACGATCGCTTTCATTCCGTTCTCACGTTACTGGCAAACATGGACTCGTTCAAGAGGCAGTCCCAAGATCATTACCCTGTCACTTGAAGTTCATCTTTATAGCAGCTAATCCACCGGTGATGACTCGACGGCCTCGGCATCGATATTGTCGATCGAGCTTGAAAACGCATACCGCTGAGGCCGGAACAGGAACCTGTCCATGAAAAAGAACAGCCAGCTCATACCAACCGCACAACACCCGATAGAATAAGCATAAGCCGCACCCATCAGATTCCATTTGGGGATCAACGCAAATGCGGGGCCAACATGCGCGAGAAAGGAGATTATTGAAATAACCAACATCGCTCTTGAAGAAGCGTATTTCATTACAAATGGCCTCATAATATGGGCAAGGATTGTCATTGCTGCCCCGATACTCATAACTGGAATCACAACTTGGGCTGCAATTGCGACTGACGGGTACATGAGCTTCATAATATATTTTGATGACAATACAATTACAATATATGAGAGTAGCGTAAGCGTTCCGGCACCTGCAATGTAAATGCCGCTAAACCGTCTCGAAAAGGTTCGTACCGAGGAATGGGCTGACAATATCGAGTATCCAAACAGACTTATA
>JAAYCU010000189.1 GCA_012729595.1 Phycisphaerales bacterium | reverse complement strand
TTATTTCAGCCGTCGGGACGGGAGAAAACTCGAAAACGGGGTAGGCGCAACGGGGGGCGCTGGTACAATAACGGAACACGGCCCGGCGGCGTAGCCGTGTGGAGGTCAAATGGGAAATCTCGGATAAGGATTGTTTCCATGCAGACATCGCCAACCGTCAGGGTCGAAACGATGTCTCAATCTTCAAGGCAAGGGTAGGGTACTTCTATAAGCTGAAATAACGGAATGCCATTCTTGACCGATTAGCCTCTGACCTGTCATACCAATGTCTTTTCCTGACGAACTCGGCTTTGGGTCAGGCGTACCGCTGCGGCCGAGATATCGCAGGCCAGCCAGCGACGGCCGAGACGCCTGGCGACGGCCGGAGTTGTGCCGCTGCCGCAGAAAAAGTCCGCCACCAGATCGCCCGGCTCGCTGGAGGCCTGGATAATCCGCTCCAGGAGGGCCTCGGGTTTTTGCGTGGGGTAGCCGGTGCGTTCGAGGGAAACGGTGGACAAAAAGGGAATTTCCCACACATCGGTCAGGGCCGGGCCGTCAGGATGGAAATAGAGTCGGCCGGCGCGGGTCTGCTTGTACGGGCGGCCCTGCTCGTCGTAATTCATGCCGTCGGTGCGAAAGGCTCCCGCCCGCTGGACCTTGAACTTGTGCTTGCCGGCCCGTCGGGCGTAGAGCAGGATGGTATCGTGCTTGCGGGCGAACCAGCGTTTGCTCAGCCCGCCGGTACGATAGGACCAGACGATTTCGTTCAGAAAATGGTCCGCGCCGAAGATTTCATCGAGCCGCACCTTCACGTAATGGACCGCCCGCCAGTCGAGATGCACATAAAGGCTGCCCGTGGGCTTGAGTAACCGGTGCATCCGTTCGAGACGGGGTTGAAGGAATTCGAGATACGCCTGGAGACCGCCGGGCCAGTAGTCGGCGAACTTGTGGCGGCCGTCGCCTTGGGTTTGCTCCTTGCCGGTGCAGAAGGGTGGATCGACATAGATGAGATCGCAGCACTCCTCGGGCAGGCGGGCCATGAGCTTGAGATTATCCGCGCGGATAATCCTTCCCTGAAACCGCATGCCATCGTCCCTGTCCTGCATGAACGAATTATACGGGCTTTTTGGTGGAGGACATACCCAGGGCATCCATCCGGCGATACAGACGGCTGCGGGAAATATTCAGCAGTTTGGCGGCCAGGCTGCGCTGGTTATTAGTTTGACGCAAGGCAGCTTGTATCTGACGCCGTTCGATATCGGCGAGCACGTCGTCAAGCGGGGCAACGCCGCTGTGTGTCCCGGCGGGGCCGAGCGGGCGGTGGATGGAGATTTCCTCGGCCTCGAGTACCGGGCCGTTCCCGGCAGCGAAGGCCGACTCGATCGTCCGGTGCAGCTCGCGGACGTTTTCCGGCCAGTCGTGGGCTTCGAGGGTCATCCAGACCGCCGGGTCTATCTCCCTGACCTGGCGGGTACTCTGCGTGTTGAGTTGGTCGATAAAATGCTCGACCAGGAAAGGTATGTCTTCCTTGCGTTCCCGCAGGGGCGGCAGATCAATGCTGATCACGCTCAGACGGGCTTGCAGATCGTCGCGCAGCAGCGACGAACGAAGAACTTCCTGGGCCGGACGACTGACCGCGGCGATTACCCGCGGGGACGCGGGAACCTGCTCGGTGCTGCCCAGCGGACGGAGGGCCCGGTCCTGCATGGCCCGGAGCAGTTTGCCCTGGGCCTGGGGCGACAGGAGGTCAATATTCTCGATAAACAGGGTACCCCCGTCGGCAGCCCGAAATAAACCCTGGTAGGCCGGTTCGCCGGCGCCCTTGTAACCTTGCACGTAGCCGAAGAGCTCGCATTCCAGCTCTTCACGGGATGCATCCGCGCAATTGAAGGGAACGAAAGGCGCATCTTTTTGCAGGCCGTTGTAATGAATCGTGCGGACGACGGCCTCCTTGCCCGTGCCTTTCTCTCCACAAATCAGCACCGGACTGGCGACGGCACAGGCCGATTGGATTTTCTCCAGGACTTTCTGGATCTGCGGTGATCGGCTGATGATGCTGGCGAATCCGTAGCGGTCACGCATGCGGCCGCGGAGGTGCTCGACTTCCTCGCGCAGGTTTTCGGTGGCTTTGCGCCACTCCTCTTCCCGTTCTTTCAGATCGGAAATGTCGCGGACCACGCCGATGACCGCTTCCGGCTGGTTGCTCGCGTCCGCGATCCGCGTGTAAACGGTTTCGACCCAGCGGTGCCGACCGTCACGGGTGGTGATGCGCATGCGCTGCCGGGCGGAGAGCCCTTCATCCTTGAATAAGGAAGTGGCCGGGCACAACAGACCGGCCAGGGGGCGGCCCTGCTCATCACGGCATTCGATAAGCTGACCGCAATCCGCGTCGGCATTCAAAACCTCCTCGGCGGAGAACCCGGTCAACTTCTCGCAGGCCTCGTTGAAAAACAGAAACCGGCGGTTCCGGTCGATCACGAAGACCCCGTCGCGGGTGTGGGCCAGAATGGTGTCCAATCCGATTCCTTGATTGGTTTGGGTAGTCATGGCTGCGCCTCCGATCGATTCTGATTCGCATATCTTACCTATATCATAGGGGCGCTGCAAAACATGACAAACCTATGGACAAATATAATTTAGGGCCGGGGTCGGGTCCGGCGGCACGAGGGCAGTTTTTGTGGAGACCGCCGCATCGTGGACGCAGTGATCCTGTGCTTTTTTTCACAAAGAGGCGGGGGTTCGTCAGCGGTCGGGCCGCCATTGGGCGATCCGTTGGGCGATACGTTCGGCGGCGTGGCCGTCCCATTTGTCCGGCCGCCGGGATGCACTCGGGCCTTGGCCACGAATCTCGTGGTAGGCCGAGAGGATGCGGGACGGGTCCATCCCCACCAGCCGATTGGTACCCTGGGTCAGGGTGATCGGCCGTTCGGTATTCTCCCGCATGGTCAGACAGGGCACGCCCAAAATGGTGGTTTCTTCCTGAATGCCACCGGAATCGGTCAGCACGATGGCGGCATGGGCCATCAATTTGAGGAAATCCAGGTAACCGACCGGCTCGATCAACTGGAGGTTTTTCATGGACTCGAAACGGGCCAACAGACCGGCGGCCTGCAAACGACCCCGGGTCCGCGGATGGATCGGAAACACGATGGGCAGCTCGGCCTGGATTTCCGCGAAAACGTCGGCCAGGCGGGCCATGACCTCGGGGTGGTCGACGCTGGCCGGCCGGTGCATGGTGACCACGCAAAAGGCCCGTGGCTCGAGCTTGAGCTTCTCCAGGATCGGCGAGGACTCGGCCTTGGTCCGGTTTTTTTCGAGGGTGTCGATCATTACGTTGCCGACCCAATGGATTTTGTCCCGGGCAACGCCTTCGCGGAGGAGATTATCCGTCCCGCTGGGTTCGGTAACGAAAAGCAGATCGCTGATCGCGTCGGTCAGGACGCGGTTGATCTCCTCGGGCATGGTGCGGTCGAAACTGCGTAGGCCGGCCTCGACGTGAAAGACGGCCACATCCAGCTTGACCGACACCAGGGCGCAGGCGATGGTCGAATTAACGTCCCCCACCACCAGAACCGCGTCGGGCTTCTGTTCCAGCACCACCTGCTCGAATCGCTCCATGATCATGGCGGTCTGCTTGGCGTGGGATCCGCTGCCGACTTCCAGATTGATATCCGGGCGGGGGATTTCCAGCTCGTCGAAGAACAACCGGCTCATGTTCTCGTCGTAATGCTGTCCGGTATGCACCAGGATCGGCTGGATGGTCGGCTCGGACCGATAAGCGTGCATCAACGGCGCGATTTTCATGAAATTCGGACGCGCCCCGCAAATATTGATCAGTTTCATGTGTTCCTCTCGTTTATCGGAAGTTCAGGGGCAAGTATTTTTACCCCTGAAATCGAAATCGGATAATGGCCTGCAAAGCCTTAAGCCCATCTTTCCAATTGATTTTTTTTCCTTCGGAATAATCCCGACCAGAATAACTGACGCCCACCTCGTAAATCCGGCAACCGAGTCTGGCTACCTTCGCGGTGATCTCCGGCTCGAACTCGAAACCGTTACTGGTCAGTCTAATGCCGTCGAGCACCTCCCTACGAAACACCTTGTAGCAGGTTTCCATATCAGTCAGGTTCAGATTTGTCAGGGCATTGGACAGTAAGGTGAGCAGCTTATTGCCCACCATATGCCAGAAGAGTAGAACCCGGTGTGCATCGCCGCCGACGAAGCGGGAACCGTAAACTACATCGGCCTTGCCATCGAGAATCGGGGCCAGCAACCTGGGATAATCTCGGGGGTCGTATTCAAGATCCGCATCCTGTACCAGTACGATTTGGCCCGTAGCCTGAGCGAAACCGGTTCGCAAGGCTGCGCCTTTACCCCTGTTATGCGAATGCAATAGGAAACGCAGGTTTTGGCCGGGATGTTCCTGACGAATCCGCTCATATTGCTCACGTGTACCGTCCGTGGAGCCATCATCTACCAGGATAAGTTCTTTCTCCATCCCGATATCGACGGCCAGCACTCGGCGCACGCATTCGGCCACCAAGCTTACTTCGTTGTATACCGGAATGACTATGCTCAGTTTCATGACTCATCTCTCCATCTAAGATCGAACGGAAAGCATAATAGGCCCTTACACCGAAACTTCTCTGCGTTTTGCGCGCATGTTATCCGGTATCAAGCGGCCGGTCGAGCAAGGGCTTGGGGATAGTGATCATCATGAATCGCCAGGATAGCGGACATCATCGC
>JAAYCU010000188.1 GCA_012729595.1 Phycisphaerales bacterium | reverse complement strand
TTATTTCAGCCGTCGGGACGGGAGAAAACTCGAAAACGGGGTAGGCGCAACGGGGGGCGCTGGTACAATAACGGAACACGGCCCGGCGGCGTAGCCGTGTGGAGGTCAAATGGGAAATCTCGGATTACAAGTAAATCTCCGCTGGCCATGACCGATAGGCAGGCTGGCGTATCGGCCTATATCGTGATAAGCTTCCCAAAAATTCCAGTCCGGAGGGTGTCCTTGATCGGGCAACAGAAGTCAACAGCCTTCGGATATGGTTGGTCATGGGCGATAAGTCGGAATACCGGTATCAACCAGCACTTAATGGTTTACTGCGTAACCACTTTGAGTCGCTAGCGGACTATTAACAGGCACACTACACAAGGGCTGATTGCCATGATTCGAATCGCGGTAGCCGGCGCCGCTGGCAGAATGGGAACACGGATTATCAACTTGGCCCGGGAGGATAAACATCTGACCGTGGCGGCCGCTCTAGAAATGGAGGGCCATCCGCTCCTGGGTGACGACGCGGGCGGAACGGCTGGAACGGGGCAACTCGACCTACCGATCACTCCGGACACACAAGCCGACTTTGACGTACTGATTGATTTCTCGCAACCGTCCGGCACGATGCAATGGCTCTCGTTGTGCATGGATCGCAAAAAACCAATTCTTATTGGAACAACGGGCCACACGGCGGAGCAACGCGCGGCTATCGAGAAGGCAAGCAGACAGATCGCCGTACTTCATGCCGCCAATACAAGCGTGGGGATCAACCTGCTGCTCAAGCTGGTCGCCCAGGCCGCCGCAGCCCTTGGCGACGAATACGACATAGAAATCACCGAAACACACCACCGCTTCAAGCTCGATGCTCCCAGCGGGACTGCTCTGGCGTTGCGTGACGCGATTGCCCAGGCCACCGGCCGCGACGTGGACCAAGACGTGGTTTACGGCCGCCAGGGCCGTGGCGAGGGGCGCCCCCCCCGCCAGATCGGTATCCACGCTTTGCGGATCGGCGATACGGTCGGCGAACACGAGGTACACTTCGGCAATCTCGGTGAAACCCTCGTTTTGCGGCATTCCGCACATACCCGTGACACCTTCGTAATTGGGGCTTTGCGAGCGGCCGTCTGGCTGGCTGGCAAACCCGCCGGACGCTACGAAATGGACGATGTGCTGAAATCCGGCGAGCGGTAGTGGGCCGCCGATGAATCCGGCGGTGGTGCCCGAGTGTATACCTGATAACCGAATGGTTGATGGAGACGACAACGGTCGGCCAACAAGAAGAAAGGGATCAAGATGAGTAACCATGCCGAGGAATCCAAGCAATTTTCCACCAACCCGAAAGTCGAACAACACCGGGCAATGCTCCTTGATGCCAAAAAGAAGGGGAGCTTGGCTACGCTGGGCGTCTTTGCCCGGCTATCGGGACCGGGCTGGCTGCAAAGCGCGCTCACCCTGGGCGGCGGTTCGCTGTCGTCAGCGATGTATCTGGGCGTATTGGTCGGGTTCAGCTTCATGTGGCTGCAACCGCTGGCCATGATCCTCGGTGTGGTCATGCTCAGCGCAATCGCCTACGTCACCCTTTCAACCGGGCGACGGCCGCTGCGGGACATCAACCGTCACGTCAGCCCGGTTTTGGGCTGGGGCTGGCTGATCGCTTCGATGATGGCCAATATCGTCTGGTCGATGCCCCAATTCATGCTGGGCATGGCGGGTATGCAACAAAATCTGTTTCCGGGCCTTTTCGGTCCGAACGGTATTTTTCCACCACCCTATGGACAACTGATCCCAGCGATGTTGATTCTCATCATCACGGTTACCGTGGTCATGCTGTATATCCAAGGCAGTTGGGGAGTTAAGGTCTTCGAGATTCTGGTCAAGTGCATGGTCGGGGCGATCGTGATTTGTTTCTTCGGGGTCGTTTTCAAGCTGACCAGCAAGGGCGTGCTGGACTGGGGCAACATCTGGGCGGGTTTTATTCCTGATTTTAGTCTGTTCTCTCAACCGACCCATTCGATTAGACCGCTGATTGCCCAAGTCGCCGAGCAATACCGGAGTTTCTGGAGCGACATGCTGGTCAGCCAGCAGCGTGACGTTATGATCAGTGCCGCGGCGACCGCCGTGGGAATCAACATGACCTTCCTCCTGCCTTACTCCATGCTGCGTAAGGGCTGGGACAAGGAGTTTCGCGGACTGGCGATTTTTGATCTTTCGACCGGCTTGTTCATCCCGTTTATTCTGGCAACCGGGTGCGTGGTGATCGCCTCGGCATCCCAGTTCCACGCCAAGCCGGCCGAGGGGTTCGGCTTTACTGACGCGGAACGCGCTGGGGACGTGCTGCAACCAGCGGACAATCTGGTAAAACCTTATTACACGCTGCTTGAGGATCGCTGGCTATTCCAGATTGAAGCCGACGGCCAGGCCGCCGAAAGCATCGCCCGCGAAAAGGATGAGTTCCGAAAACTGCCTGTCGAGGAGCGAAAAGCCATCACCGCCCAATTGCCCGAGGCAGACCGCTTCATGGCGGCCGTACTGGTTAAACGGGACGCCTTTAATCTGGCCAACACCCTCGCTCCCCTGACCGGAGAAAACATCGCGAAGTACCTTTTCGGGTTCGGGGTACTGGCCATGGCCCTGAACGCCGCGACCATGCTGATGTTGATCAATGGCCTCTGCTTCTGCGAACTATTGAATCGCCCGGCCCGGGGCTGGACCCAGCGAATCGGCAGCCTGATGGTTTGCGTGGGGCTGATTACTCCGTTTTACTGGAAAGACGCGATGATGTGGGTAGCGATGCCGACCTCGGTCTTTGCCTTTTGCCTATTACCAATTGCCTATTTCGCGTTCTACTGGTTGATGAACCAGCGAAAAGTGCTCGGCGACCGTATGCCCAAGGGTGGCAAGCGGGTGCTGTGGAACGTCCTGATGGGCATCGCCTGTATGGCCGCCTCCATCGGCAGCCTCTGGAGCCTGTGGCTTAAGCTGCAATGGTGGGGCATCGGCCTGTTTGGGATGTTCCTAACCCTGGTGTTCGTAGTACATTTACTGCGGGCCCCGGACCAACATCCGCCAGCACCGACAGCGGAGAACCACTGATTAAGAATTGATCCGGTTGCCCTACGGTCGTGGTGGGCGAACGGTATTATTCTATCAATGGCGAGGAGATGCGCCGGAGACTCGGCGGGACACGATTCGCGAAGCCGTGTATCGTAGCGGGCAACCTCCGTTTACACGGCTTACTGCGCACAGCTTGCGGGCGGCCCCGCGATACCCGGCCCGGTTGTACAGGAGGTGAATGCGGCCAAGTCTTCCGCATCGATATCGCCGTCTCCATCCCGATCGAAACACGCACAGTAGCCCGGGGTCACCGGATAGGGATTATCCGAACCGCTGTAACAACGCTGGAACCGGGCATAATCGTCTTGATCTACGTCGTTGTCGCCGTCTATATCCGCCCAGTATTCCATGTTGCACGCTCGGCACTTAGTCGGTATCAGGCTCTTGCCGATCAGTGCCACTTCCTCGCCCGGCCCGAAGGCTCCGGCATTGGTAAAGGATATCCAGTCGTACCATGCCTCATGACCGGCCAACTGCTCTTGTAGCCCAAATTGAAAACCGTGGTAACTCGTCCAATTGCCGGGGGCTTGATATTGGTTCGTGTTGTATATTTCGACGACCGGCTCGGTATTCCCAAGATGCTCATCACACCAGATGGTAATCTTTCTTCCATAGGCATTGGCCATCATCGGGGCATCCTGGGCAACAGAGAGCGTTGTCGCATCATCATTAATCCCTGGAACCACCGCAAGGCGGATAACATGGTAACCATCTGCGGAGCCGACCAGACCCGGGCGGGACATGGCGTCAAGAAATCCCTGGCCTCTACGTGGACCGTCCATCACCCGCGGCTCGGTGTCCGCAACATAAACGAGCGAAGCCCAGACATCGCCCATATTACGATCGCTCGGGTATGGCCATAGACTGGCCGATCCGCTGATATGGATACCCACCGCTCTCCTGTCTAACCAGGGCAATTCCGTTCGCGGGTACACTACGCGAAAACGAGCCACTACCGTAGCCCCGAGCAGCCGGTCAATGATCGGATATCCGGCCACATCGTTGCTTCCCTCGTTGTCATCGCTGAGGAACACGCTGCGTTGCCCGGCCCCCTCGATGAGTTTCAAAGCCTTGCCGTTCCAGGCCCTCGGATCAGGGGTGACTACGTCCTCGACAACACTGTTTTCCGATTCGATCGCGTCAGGGGCATCATCAGGATAGGTCTGCCCGTCATTCTGAATTCCCCACTGACGAAAACGCAGACCGGGCCCGGCCGAATCGTTCTGGGTAGGCGGCACATCGCCGCAATACTCATACACCAGGAAATCCGCCGGATCGCGCACCGCGACGTAGATACGCCGGATTTCCTCCAGCGTACAGGTCGAGTTGGTGAACTTCAGGTAGCCGATGGTCCAGCCGCCGGGCAGGCCGCTCACGTTGGAGTTCAAGGTGGCCGTCACCGTGTCGCCCGAACCCTGGGCCGCTCCCAGCGTCCCGCCACTCTTGTCGAGATCCAGCCAGTCATAATTGGTGGGGGTTCCGCCGCTGTCCACTTCCTGCACGGCCCAGCTAACCACGCCGGCATTGTCGTAGCTGGTGTTGACCACCTGGTAGGTTATGCTGCTCGGCGTGGCCGTCGTGGCATTTTTCTCGACGATCGTACTGGCGTAATAATGCGGGTAAACCCGCCAATCGCAGGGGGCGTTCCAGACGTTGTTGCTGTAAGTGCCGCCCAAACAGTCCGGATCGTCATAGACAGCCTGCGGCTCGATCAGGCCGAAAGGGTGCCCCACGTAAATCCGCCCCAATACCGAATCCTCATATACATCCCGAGAGCCGGTCATGCGTACCCAGTCCACGGTGAAATCGACCTGAGTGGTTTCGGCGTCCGAGCCGAGCAATAACCACCAACCATCGCCGCCGGCTTGCACCGGGGCGCGCTCCAAGGCGGAGTTGGTCCGGTCATACATCATCGTCCAGCCGATCACCGGCTCGTTCAGGTCGGAAACCTCGTCCACGAAAACGCGCACATACGAAACACCATCGGTTCCACCGTGAAAGCGCGTCTGTCGAGCCTGCTGGATACGCACGGTTCGCCAGGCAGTCATATCCATTATCCCGGAAGCCGCAATTACCCCGGAGTTATCGACCAGCCGAATGCCGTCGGTCCTGAAGGCCAGACACATGCATCCATCATTAGCCCCGCCGATACCGATGGCAAAGGCGCTGTCGCTTCCCAGTGTGTCAGCGTTTACTTTCATGCGCAGATAAAGACTGCCCCCGAAGCTACTGTTCTGTTTCAGCAGGAAGCCATTGCTACCATGAGTTCCGGTATCCACGAAACGGGCGGTGCCGTCCAGTTGTAGGCCGGCGTACAACGGGGCTCCGAAATCCCCGGCCGCCCGGCTTCCGAACCCGTCGCCCAGCAGGCGGGCCGGCGTATCGACCATCCGGTTGCCCTGTTTGGCGGGATTGCCGAAACCGTCGACATCGGGCGGGATCAGCATCTCGTAATAATTGACCTGGTGATAATTAACGCAGTCCAGAATCGACGCCCTCTCCTCGGCGAATACACCCGACGCAGCGACCAGAGCCAGCGATAGCGCACTTGTGGCATATACCATACTGGTACTCCTTCAACAGATTATTACCCCTTGCAAAGGGTATATCGTACCAGTAGTACCCGAGCTCGTCACTTGGTCGATTCCGGCGTTCGGAGCGACGGATGCAGCCTTGGCAACCCATCTTCAATAGCCCTACGAGCCGCAAGCCGCGTCACGGCTCCAAGTGCATGCGATATGTACCGTAATGATAGGCGTGCCTGAAACGCGTGTGGTCGAAGGCGGCTGCCGCGAAGGGATATTCGCCGCCGGGTTCAAAACGCACATCATAGGGGCTGCCGGTGGCCAGCTTGCGGCGAATTATCAGGTGCCATCGCCCCTCGGCAAAACGAGCCAAACTGCGAACATCGCCCCGGTCGCCGACGAAAGGAGCAACCACAAGCCCTGGGATAATCGCACCTTCCGGAATCTCCCCCGCGGCGTCCGGTGAATAATCGATGGCCAGATCTTTCAGAATCACCCCCGGCGGTGATGGGGGACCGTCCGGGTCCGGCAGATAGGCCGGATGCTGGGCTCCGCGAACCGCATTCATTTCATACCCACCGGCCTCGGCCGGCTCGTTCCTTCGACCGGCCTGCCCCCGTTCACGATAATCGCCCGTGGTCCAATACTGGTCATCGACCTGTCCGACGGTCTGGGTCCGGGCCCTCTTCCAATGCCACACATCCAGCAGCACCGGGGATGACTTGTAGCCGTAAACCCGACCGCCACCCAGATGGCAGGAATGCGCGCAACCCAATCGTTCGAACCGCGTGGAAGGCTCGATCGGAAACACCATGGACATTTTGTCTTCGTAATTCTCGATATTGCCGGTCAGACGCTCCCATCCGTCGGCCGTGCGTCGCCAGGGAAACAGATTGTACTGCTCGGCCTCGTCGTCCCAATCCGCCCGGACAAAGAGTTCCTCTCCGTCATGGAACGCCCGCAGGCGCATCTCTGTAACGCCACCGCGAAAACCCACGCCGTTCGTCAACCGCACACGTAACGGCCGTCGCGCATCCCAATCCAGATTCCAAAGATCGTCAGGAACCTCATCCACCCTCGGAACGACCAGTACCCGTCGCGGGTTCGGGTTCACCAGGTTATTTATGGTCAGAAATAGACCCGCCGCCAGGCCAGGTAAGAGCAACAAGGCTAACAGAGAGCCTTGTGGCCGCGTAATCGGATCAAAACTGCGCAGCCATGATCGCCAGGACAGCGACCAGGCCTTGTATACATGCCCGATCAGGGCTATTGGTAGCAGAAGCACCCCGCCAATCAGATGCAGATAGCGCCAGTAACGGTACAACCCCGCTGGCCCCCAGTCGTTCATTAAAAAGACCCCGGACAGGCAAAGTACCCCCAGCGTGGTCCAGAGCAGCCAATGCCACAAGGCTCGACCGGCCGGCCTTGGGCGGGAACGCGTCCGGTACATATAGTAGAGGAATCCCGGGATATATACGCCCAGTAATAGTGTTCCGCCAACAATATGCCACATCCCCCATCGACCGGGGGGAAACCAGTGCGGATAACTATCCCCGAAATATGACCAATCCGGCGGAGAGCCAGCATGGATCAGGATGCCGAGCGAAAGCATCGCCAAACTAAGCAGCAGAAGCAACAGATGGAACACCCGAAACGGATAACTATAGAGCGAGTCCGTTAAGGATGGCGGTCTATCACCTGCTGATGCGACGGTTTCCTGACCAGTATGCAAGCACTTCTCTCCTGCGTAAGGCCTTGTGGTACTGCGCGGGTTTCACACGCACCTATTCCCTTCCGCTCTCCTAAATACTACCGCGGTCGATAGCGTCAGGAAAGCGCAGAGATACCATCGAGGTCCGCAACAAGAGAGACCCGATCACCTGATGTCGAGTAGCGACCGCCGCCTTATGCCGTTTTCAGAATCTCCGTCAGGTCGGAATCCGCGTCTTTGCCAATCGGCTTGAGATCGAACTTATCCTGCAGCACCTTCAAGACGTTTGGCGAAACGAAGGCTGGCAGGGCGGGACCGATGCGAATGCCCTTGACCCCTAAAGCCAACAGGGTCAGTAAAACCGCGACGGCCTTCTGCTCGAACCAGGAGATGACCAAAGACAACGGCAAATCGTTGACTCCACATTTGAATGCTCCCGCCAGGGCCAAGGCCACCTGGATCGCCCCATACGCATCGTTGCACTGGCCCATATCCAACAGTCTTGGAATGCCGCCGATCTGGCCGTAATCGTAATCGCGGATACGGTATTTTCCGCAACCCAAGGTTAAAACCACAGTATCCCTGGGCGTCTTGACGGCGAAATCGTAGAAGTAATTGCGGCCCGGCTCGGCCCCGTCGCAGCCGCCGATCACGAAGAAATGGCGAATCGCCCCACTCTTGACGGCCTCAACGACTTTGTCGGCCAGGGAGGTTATCACCGAATGATGGAATCCAATAGTCGATTCGCGGGCCTTCTGGTCCGCTAACGGTTTGCAGGTTTTAGCCCGGGCGATTACCTCGGAGAAATCGTTGGTCAACAGACGCTTGGCCCCGGGTACGGCCGTCGCCCGGGTGGTGAAAAAACGGTCAAGATAGGTGTTGCTGTCGCGGGGAATTAC
The DNA here is from genome assembly GCA_012729595.1 of Phycisphaerales bacterium. Taxonomy (GTDB): domain Bacteria; phylum Planctomycetota; class Phycisphaerae; order UBA1845; family PWPN01; genus JAAYCU01. The sequence goes on along the minus strand of JAAYCU010000188.1, from coordinate 3,255 downwards.
CACGCAGTTGGTCGTACCGAGGATAGGGCCGGTAAATTGTTCGAATTCCGACCGCTGTTTCTGCCAGGCGCCGCCATAATGCCCCGCCAGATTGGGATGTTCACGCAGAGCTGGATACATGTGCGCGGGGAGCATCTCGCCGTGCGTATAAACATTGATGTTCGTACCCTTGACCTGCTCAAGCAGGTCGGCAAGGTCCAGCAGATCATGGCCGGTGACCAGAATACCCGGCCCGGCCTTGGTCCCTTCGTAGACCGTCGCGGGCGACGGCTGGCCGAATTTCTTAACATGTCCGTCGTTGAGCATCTGCATCACCCGCAGGTTCTGTCGGCCGCACTCCATAACCATCTCGAACAAAGCATCCATATCAAAATTAACGTTGGTCATGGTCGCAAAAAGGGCCTCCTCGACGAAACCGTCGACGGCCTCATCAACCTGTCCCAGCCGCCGGGCATGATGGGCATAGGCGGCCATACCCTTCAGGCCATAAAGTAGAATCTGCTGCAAGGACTCGATGTCCTCGTTTTTGCCGCACACCCCCACCTCCGTACACGCCACGCCACGAAATACCTGCTCGCACTGATTGCAATGCATAATCACAACTCCTTTACCGAGACACTATTCAATGATTCAGCGGCTCGCCGCATCCACCAATAGATTACTTATCTATCTATATATGGCTTATTAAGCCGACTGTCAACTACGTCCGTGACATATTTCACGCATTCCCGGTCCAATAAGGCTGCGACCCTGGATCGCGGCCAGCCATAGAAACCCGACTTGTTGTCCTGACGGGCTCGTCCTCTCTTGCGCAAGACGGCCTTGGCCTACTCCTCGCGATTGACCAGCTCCCGGAAGTCGGCGATTAATTGCAAAGTGACAGGGCCGGGCTGAGCATTGCCTATGGGCCGGCCGTCGATCGAGGTCACGGGGATGACCTCGGCGGCCGAGCCGGTCAGGAAACACTCGTCGGCTACGTATAGATCGTGCCGGGTAAGGTCCATCTCCCGAATAGGCAGACTACGTTGGCGGACCAACTCGATAACCGCGTCTCGGGTAATGCCCTCCAGGATCCCGGCGGTAATCGGCGGGGTCTGGACCACGCCATTGCGAACGAGAAAGATATTGTCACCCGTACATTCAGCAACGTAGCCGCAGTGATTGTACATAATGGCCTCATGCACGCCCGCATCCTGAGCCTCTATCTTGGCCAGAATATTATTCAGATAGTTGCAGCTCTTGATGCGAGCGGACAAGGCGTTTGGGTGATTGCGGACAATACTGGTACTGACTATCGCCATACCCTTTTCATATAGTTCGCGGGGGTACAGATCGATCTGACTGGCAATGATAAACACGGAAGGACAGCCGGCCCGATTAGGGCTCAGGCCCAAGGTGCCCACCCCGCGAGTGACTACCAGCCGTATGTAACCGTCACGAATACCGTTGGCTTCCATCGTCCGGTAAATCGCCTCGGTCATTTCCTCCTTGGGCATTGGCATAACCAGACGGATAGCCCGGGCGGAATCCTCCAGACGTTGCAAATGCTGCTTCAGACGAAAAACTCGCCCTCCGTAACTGCGCAGCCCCTCGAACACGCCGTCTCCATAAAGGACGCCATGATCAAAGACATTAATTGCCGCTTCGCCAACCGGAACCAGTCGGCCGTTGAGCCAGACTTTCAGGTTGGGGTTGGGCGCATGCACGTTGGGTTGATCGAATTTGGCCATATACATTCATCCGTTTACGGTAAACGTGGTTACACCACGGGTCTTAGCCGTTCTGGGTGCCGGCCACCCGGCCGTCCACCAGACGGACCGTCCGATGAGCCGCGGCCGCCACCTTCGGGTCGTGAGTGACCATGACGATGGTCTGCCCCTGGTCATTGAGCGTCTTTAACACGCCCAGGATCTCCGACCCCGTTACGGTATCCAGATTACCCGTAGGTTCATCGGCAAGCAAGACTTGCGGCTTATTAGCCAAAGCCCTGGCGATGGCTACGCGTTGACGCTCGCCGCCCGACAATTCGTTAGGACGATGGCGAATCCGTTCGTCCAACCCGATACGCTCGATCATCTCCCGGGCATGACGGCGAATGCCCGCGCGTTTTCGCATCCACCCCAGTACGGAATGCCCCACCATGCAGGGCAAAAGCACGTTTTCCAGCACGTTCAGCTCAGGTAGAAGGTGATAGAACTGGAATACAAAACCAAAAATCTGATTCCGCAACCGATCACGGCGAGCGGCCGAGCCGGCGAATATGTCCTCTTGCTCGAATTGCACGGTACCCCGATCAGGCACATCCAGGGCTCCCATCAAATGCAGCAGCGTGCTTTTGCCGCTGCCGGAACTGCCCATGATGGCCACAAACTCGCCGCGCTGAACGGAAAGCGAGACACCCTTAAGCACTCGGAGCGAAACCTGGCCCAGTTGATAGGATTTATGCAGGCCGCTGGCTCGGAGAATCGTATTACTCATAACGCAACGCCTCCACCGGCCAGATCCGAGCCGCCCGCCAGGCGGCGATCAGCGATCCGAACATCGAGGCAACAATGGCCACCGCGTAGATTACAGCCACGTTCATCAAGGTAACCTGGTTCGGAATCTGATCAAAGGAATACACATCCGGGCTCCAGACCTGCAGGGCCGGATTAATCCATCGGAGCATATCCTGAATCTCGTTGATATTCTTGACGAAAACGACACCCAGAACCGTCCCGAACGCCCCTCCCACGACTCCGACCGCCGCTCCGTAGCCCAGAAATATCCCCGCCACCCCCAGCGAGGTCGCCCCCACGCTCTTGACGATCCCGATGTCCCGCGTCTTCTGCTGGACAATCATGTAGAAAATACAACCGACCAGAAATACCGCCACTACGCTGATGACTCCGAACAGGATTGTCACCAGAATCTTTTCCTTTTCGACGGCGAGAATAAAACGGGCCTGCTTCTCTTCCCAGGTTTGAATTTCAACCCAAGTGAGAGGCCAGTTGACCCGGTCAATCGTCTGGATGGTGCGATCCTGAACGCTAAGGGTGGTACCCCAGAAATCATCTTCAGCCGCGCTCTCCGCGGTCACCGCGCGTCTCTGCTCATAATCTAGGATGCGGCTTTCGGTCAGGGCGGCCCATTGTCGAACCTGTGCATCAGCAAACCTCTGCCACCGCTCCGACAGCTTGTCCCGCATCGCCCGGACCCAGTCTCTTCCATGGCGTTTTTTCAGGGCGTCGTTCAGCCTGATCTGGACCTGTGTGG
>JAAYCU010000187.1 GCA_012729595.1 Phycisphaerales bacterium | reverse complement strand
CGCGATGATGTCCGCTATCCTGGCGATTCATGATGATCACTATCCCCAAGCCCTTGCTCGACCGGCCGCTTGATACCGGATAACATGCGCGCAAAACGCAGAGAAGTTTCGGTGTAAGGGCCTATACCGAGTCCGAGCAGATATCCGGACTCGATAAGGAGCCGTGTTGTCCATAATAGCCCGAACTGGGTTGGGATAGCATCCATCGCCTCCGAATCGCGGCTTATTCCAAGCTGGTATACCCTGGTGCGGATCGCACTTGGGGCCAGGGATCACGTTGCTTCACATCCGACGCGTGGCCGTATCGACTTTACATCTCGCGCCTGGCGCCTTGTTGCGCAAGTGGTCACCCCAACAAAAACGTAACACGCTTTTCGCGCTTCTTTCAACGCATCTTAACATCCGTGACCTATGTTATTCGCCGTTGACTGTGGGTGTGTGACTATTGGTTGCACGTCAGGAATGCTCATTATCAAAAAGGAGTGAAATAATGAAATCGAGGCTACGTCATGAACATGTTGGTTTTACCCTGATCGAGTTACTGGTCGTGGTGGCCATCATCGCCCTGCTGGCTGCGATCTTGATGCCATCTTTGGTTAAAGCCCGCGAACAGGCCAAGGCCGTGGTGTGTCTGAGCAACATGCACAACATCGGGACTTCCTTCGCCTTGTATCACAATGTGTATCAAGATTATTACCCGACCGCCTACAGCTATGTAGATGGAGCCAGCAGCTCCAACGGGTATTATCACTGGACCGCGGCGTTATCAAAAACCGAATACAAAGAGTCCGTGGCTAGTCGAACGTATCCGAAAGCTGCCAAGCAATATATCTGTCCATCGCATTCGCCCGGTGGGTGGGCTCCGACAAACTTCACGACATGGCGCCTACCGGATCCTCCCGCCGGACAGTCGTCCCAGGATGTATCGGATACCGTTGACGATCAGCAGGCGCCTCGGCTGAGTTACGTGGTGAATGAAATCATCATGCCGCGTAAGAAGTTCGACTCGATTTATGACCGCCAGAAACCCCCGGGAACCAGCAATTTATGCTTAGTCAAGGTTACGGAAGTGGAATCACCATCCAATACAATTGCGGTCGCCGAATTCAGCAATAGCGCCAATTGCATCTGGGGGAACTCGGTTGGTGGTGGCACTGCGTACAAGAGTCATCGTCCAACCAACGGAATAAAAAGCAATCAAGTCAACGCAGTATTTGATGGCGAGGGCTACCTGACCGGAACACAGGTCTATAAGCTATCCTTCGCGGAAGCCGCGGAAGCTATTGCCGCGGTTATTGCGGACAAAGCGGCGGCATCCGTATCCCACCACATATCCTACACGAATCCCTATATGCATGATGAGGAAAGTAACTATCTCTTCGTAGATGGGCACGCCTCTCGTCATTCTTTAAAGGAAACGCTGGATCCGGGATATTACATGTGGGGTAAGCGAGTATACTCCGTGGCGGACAAGCCCATCATCGATGACTTCCTGCCATAAGTGAGGTTTCGACTCTCCGGTAAGTGCATCGGATCACGACTTGTCATGTCCGGGGTTGAGCTTGAATCGGGAAGACAACAATGGCTCGAACCGTCCTGCCAGCCGGGGCGGAGCGAGCCATGCCACATGGAGGATTATGCTGCCATGACTCAGAAAATGGTCATATGCTCAAGGTGCCGTAAACCACTTCTAATCAAACCCGATAGCGCCCCCCCATCCGGCCCGGTCTACTGCCGACAATGTCGGCTCGTTCAGAAAAATGAGCACAATCCAATGGGATCCGTGGACGAAGATCAAATTCTGGCTTGGCTGATGGTGGGGCAGCGAAAGCGGGGCTGATAGCACACCTCCGCTATATCGCCATGCTTCATGTCCGCCAGAGCCGCCTCTGGCCTATAACGGGTTGATGCCCCTGCATTCAGCCGGTCCCCTTGCTCCGCATGATTCCCCAAAGCGGCCTTCGGCCGCAACCAAATAGTTTTTGAACAGTGCCTCTAGCAAAAGTGGCGTTCTGGCCTGACCATGGTTGTTATCTACGCAGCCGTGGAAAGGAGAACGCCGTGGATCATT
>JAAYCU010000186.1 GCA_012729595.1 Phycisphaerales bacterium | reverse complement strand
TTATTTCAGCCGTCGGGACGGGAGAAAACTCGAAAACGGGGTAGGCGCAACGGGGGGCGCTGGTACAATAACGGAACACGGCCCGGCGGCGTAGCCGTGTGGAGGTCAAATGGGAAATCTCGGATTATAAACCCTTGGCCGACTATGCGTGGTTCGAGGCCAATAGCGATACCGAAGCGGACGGTGAACACATTTCACACGATGTCGGGCTGAAACGGCCTAATAGCTGGGGCATTCATGACATGCATGGGAATGCCCGCGAGTGGTGCCAGGATTGGTATGGCGATTATCCCGCGGGAGCGGTTACGGACCCCCAGGGGCCGGAGACGGGCCAATACCGCGTCGTGCGCGGAGGAGCGGCCTGGCACTTCGCGGAATTCCTTCGGTCGGCCCGCAGGAGCAACGATTCTCCGGGAGCAACAGGCGATGATCGCGGCTTCAGGCTCGTACGACCTGAATGATCCCCTTGCGGCCGCCCCCGGCGGACAGCCTGTGCGCTTGTCGTCCGAGCATTGATGCCCGCGACAGGCGGAGCCAGGTATCCGACAACAGAGGCAACAAACACGCAATGCGTACATGATATCAATGAATACCGTACGGTAAGCAGTTGAACCGTTCGTAACGGTTCGTTTATGACACTCGTTTTATGGAGGACAAACCATGTTGAACAAGAATTGTATCTGGCTGCTGATTTTGGCGGTCGGCGCAGCCCTGCTGCTGGGTGCGGGATGCCCCTTCCCAGGACCGGGGCCTGATCCAGACCCTGGTCCAGGACCGGGACCAGGCCCTGACCCGGACCCCGATCCAGATCCGGATCCCGATCCAGATCCCGAACCGTTCCTGAACATCGTCAAGACCGATGTCGAGATGCGCAGCGATGCCAAGCTGTTATGTGGTGACGACTTGATCGTTTTCGGCACCGGCATGCTGAACGGCGTGTCCTACATCGTGCCCTCGGAAACCCCGACCGTCGGAACGCCGGTCCCCAACGACGCTGTATTCCGGTCGAAGAGCTTTGCCGTGGCCAAGCGGACCATCTTCCTCGTGGACGGCATGTTCCAGGTAAGCGTGTTCAATGTGGATGAGGATGTGGCCCCGGCCACGATTCCCGAGGCCGATCTGCGACTGGCCAACATTCCCGCGGGCGCCAAGGATGCCGGGCACCTTCAGGCCGACGGCGACTATTGCGTGGTCCGTTGTGATGGCGGCAACGTGATTCGGGTAATTGACGTAAGTGGCGGCGCCCCCGTGATCCTCCCGCTGACTAACCCCCCGGATGTCACCACCGGCTTCGGCGTTCAGCAAGTGGCGATCGACGCGGCCAGCATGCGCGTGATTGCCGCCGCGGGTAACCCGCGGGCTCTGTATGTATATGACCTGAACAATCCCGCCGATGCTCCGGCGGCCATTGCCTTGCCGAACGACATCAGCAACAACGTGCAGATGAAGGTCAATGGCAACTTCCTCGTGGCTCTGGACGATCAGGCGTACAAGCAGTTGCTGCTGGTCGATCTGGAAGCCGGCGAGATCGTCGAGCTGGCCGAAGCTAATGCGATCGCGGACGTGGCCGTCGGCCCTGACGCGTTCGCTTTCTTCGCGGATCTCGACGCGGATGATTCGGTCGGCGGCGACCGGCGGGCCGCGGCGGGCGCCCTGCCCGGGCCGGACTTCGCCAAGGCGGCGCTGGGTAATCAGATCGACGGTTCGACGAACAACAATGGCCTGGTCGGCTTTGCCGGCAGCATGTGCATCGTGCCGGCCGGCGACTACGCGGGCTATCTGTTCCTGGCCAACTCGTACCTGCAGTACAGCCCCGGCGGAGTGGCCTTCACCGTGCCGGCCGATCCGGACGGCGACGATCCGTGGGCCTGTCCAGCCTGGGACGTGGATGCCAGCCGCAACACCGTGGGCTTTAAGACGGCAACCACCAGATCGGACAACACGGAAACCACGGTCGGCTATATCATTCTGGAAAACGATTAAGGTTTGGACCGAAGGCCGATCACACCGGCCATGTAAAAACAGCGGACGGACGCATCGTTTGGGTGCGTCCGTCCGTTTTTTATCGAGGGATCCAGGGGTCGAACAGGCATGTTCGAGGTATCCGATCCGTCTCATCTGAATACCGGGCACATCGACGATATAATACTCTGGTTGAAGGCATTCGCGTTTGAACAGTCAGGCGAACGGTTCTGTCCATGGAGGCATACGCATGCGAAACCGGAGATTCTGGCAACTCGTGGGTGTGTCATTGTCGCTGACGGCGGTTTCGGCGGGCTGTACGCGGGTCCGGGAAACCGGTCGAAGGCAATTGATGCTGGTGACGCCCGGCCAGGAGCGGGCCCTCGGGGCCCAGGCGTACCAGGAAGTCCTATCGGAGTCCAGACGTAGCGGCGATGCGCGCATGACGGCGATTCTCGAACGGGTGGGCCGGCGGGTGGCCGAGGCGGCCAATCAGCCGGAATTTCAGTGGGAGTTCGCGCTGCTTGAGTCCGAGGAGGTCAACGCCTTCTGTCTGCCCGGCGGCAAGGTGGCGGTGTATACGGGTATCCTGCCGGTGATGAAGAACGAGGCCGGCATGGCCGTGGTCGTCGGTCATGAGGTAGCCCACGCCGTCGCCCGGCACGGAGGCGAGCGGCTGAGCCAGCATCTGAGCGTGGTGATTATTCAGGAACTTCTCGCCCAGGGGCTGTCCCGGTCCTCGCCGGCGGTGCGGACCGGCGCCCTGCAGGCGTTCGGGGTGGGTGCCGAGGTGGGAGCGATTCTTCCGTACAGCCGGCGTCATGAAGAAGAGGCGGACGAGATCGGTCTGAGGTACGCGGCCAGGGCCGGCTACGACCCGCGGGAGGCCATCGCTCTGTGGCAACGGATGGAGGCCCTGCGGGAAACCAGGCCGCCGGAATTTCTTTCGACGCACCCCCACGAGAAACGGCGTATCCGCCAATTCGAGAAGCTGATGCCTGCGGCCCTGGAGGTCTACCAGGCGGCCCCGCGACAGCACGGCCTGGGCGAACAATGGTGAACGGGGGCGGCACGTCTTCTCGTGGATCTCGCTTACTGCGCCGGGGCGGTGCTCTCCGGGGCCGTATCCGGCATCACCCGGAAAGATCCTTCAACGGTGTTCCACGAATCGTTGGTGTTGATACCGGTAAAGAGCAGAACGAAGTCTCGGCCGTCCGGACTCAGCCACTTGTTGGAGAAGTTCCAGAAGAACGTGCTGGTCTCGATTCGGCCCGCCCCGAAGACCTCCGCGCCTTCGGTATAGAGCACCGTCGTCCAGGGTCCCCAGGGTTCGGGGGCATCGAACATACCGAGTCGGCCTTCAAACGTAGCGGTGTGTTCGGTACAAAGGAGATAGCGCTTCAGGCCGGGATTATAGCTGACGCTCAGGTTCCAGCCGACCCCGGCGGGATTCTCGAAGACGGGGCGCCGTTCGTCCGGATCGGACGTCCATCGGGGGCGGCCGCCTTCATCGGTTCCCGCAAAGAATTCATAGGCCGTCCGATCCATCAGGGTTTTTTGGGGCACCCGTGCCAGATCGATCTTTCCGGGCACATGAACATTCAGATCAGAGGGATCGCCTTGTAATCGAACGAAATAATGATAGACATATTCGTCCCGCGTCCCGGCATAGTTCCTGCCGAAATTCAGGATCGTCGGCATGATGAGGCGCTGGGCTTTGACAAACCCCCAGGAGGCCTTGGTCCATGTTGCCCCATCGTTCGAGGATTTGCACAACCGACTCTCCGTGTACGAGGTGGTTCCGGAGCCGGGGCCCCACCATTTATAGAGAACGCCGTCCACGCAGAGGACACCGTAGCTCTTTCCCCCGAACCGGGCGGCATTCTCGGGGGCCTTGCCTCCCCAGACGTTGTAGCCTTTATAATTTCTTTTGTCGCCCTCGATGCGGGCGAATCCGAGGCTGACGCGGCCGTCGGTGTTGGTGCCGCCGAAGCCCCCGCCGTCGCCCCAGGACGCATACTGATGATCGTCATCGGCCCAGGTGATCGGCCAATTGTCGCTGCCCGGGGCCAGCCGAACGTGCGTAGACCAGTCGAATTCGACGCCGCCGATAGCGGTGCTGGGCGGATAAGGGGGGGCCGCACTCAAGGGCACGGCCTCTCGTAGAATCAGCATCGCCAACAGGCCGAACCACCGCAACATGCCTGACGGTCTCATCCCCATCCCTTTTCGCCCACCTTTTCCTGGTCGGAAGAAGATTCGAAAACAGTTTATCTCAGCAAGGCCAGCCATTCGCGGTTGCCTTTCTGGCCGGGGATGGGGCTTTCGATCAGACCGGCTATTCGCAAGCCGAGTTGTTCAATGGTCCGACAAACGGCATCGAGAACCTCGGGGGCTTGTTCGGCCGGAAGCACTCCTCCGCGGAGTTGGGCGGTGTCGGCCTCGTAGTGGGGTTTAATCAGGGTGATGATCCGGCCATCAGGACAAAGCAGGCTGCGAGCGGGTGGCAGAATGTGTCGCTGGCGGGTCCAACCCACGTCGATCACCACCAGCTCGACGGGTTCGGGCAACTGAACGTGCATCGCGTTGGTCCGCTCCATCACCCGCACGCGCGGATCCTTGCGCAATTTATAAGCCAGGGTTCCGTAGCCGGTATCGACCGCGTAGACCCGGGCGGCCCCGCGCTGCAGGAGGCAATCGGTAAACCCGCCGACATTGCTGCCCAGATCGACGCAAATCCATCCGGTCGGATCCACATTGAACGCGTCCAAGGCGGAGGCCAACTTGACCCCGCCCCGACTGGCGTAAACATGTTCCTCAGAGTGGTTCATACTTCTTGCGACCATGCTATGAATTCTTCCACGGTCATGCCCGCGGATCGGATCAATGCGCGCAGCGTACCAGGAGCAAGTTCACGGTGTTGGGGAATGGACAAACTGGCAGGGTGGCCTGTTTTCAATAAAACAACATGGCTTCCGCGCTGTCGATTAAAAGACCAACCGGCCTTGAGGAAGATGCGAACGACTTCTTCCCCGGAAAGGACCGGGAGCCTCGCCATCAGACCGGCACCTCAATTTCGCGGGTTATTACGGTTAAAGGCATTCCGCTGGCCGCCCGGGCCTCGAGACAAGCCACGAGGGCTTCCTGGATATTCTCCAAGGCTTCCGCTTCCGTAGGGCCTTGGGAGACACAGCCTGGAACAGCCGGACATTCCGCCACGATTACCCCGCTCTCGTCACGTGTAAGGGTCACAATGAGTTTCATGCGAACACCTCACGTCGTCTTGGTCACGAATAACCGTAAGCCAAACTTCGACACATGCGCCAACCCTCTTTCCTCGCCGCTCAAACGCCGGTCTTTCGATCAATGGCGAGGAAGGGGGCGATCAGGCCTTGGCCGTCAGGGCGTTGAGCTTTTTCTGGAGCCGGGATTTTCGACGGGCGGCGGTGTTCTTATGGAGGGCCCCCTTGGCGGCTACCTGGTCGATCTTTTTGACGGTCGATTTCAGAGTTTCGGCGGCTTTGGCTTTCTCGCCGCTGGCGGCAACTTGCACAAAATCGCGCACCGCGTCCTTGACGATTTTTTTCCGGGCTCGGTTGCGAGCACGGGCTGTTACGTTCTGACGTATCCGCTTCTTGGCGGAGAGTGAATGGGCCACGAAAAGTTCTCCTCAGGGTTATCCCGATGAATCGGGATTGTTCTCTTTTTTCTTCTGTTTCCGAAGCTCGTCGATTCGCTTCCTAACATCTCCCTTACCGTAGTTATAATCCCATTGTATGAGCTGGCCGTAGATTTTCAAGGCGTTGTCCGGCTGACCATCTTCCTCATAGGCCCGGCCGAGCCAGTAGTGTAATTGCCTTCCCAGTTCATCGTCCGAGATTTCATGGCCCTTGATAGCCTCCAGGAAGGTCTCGATGGCCTGGTCATAATAGCCTTTTTTGTAGAAACACTGCCCGATATACAGGCTGCAGAAAATACGAGTCTTGGGGTCGCTACGGGCTTCCTGGAGAATGGGGATGGCCTCATCGTAGTGTTTGGCCTGGAAGAGCCGGCGGCCGTACTCGTACCGCAAGCGCATATCCGAGGGGTAATGGCGGAGTCGGTCCTTGAACACTTTCAACTCATAGCGCAATTTTTCCTTGTACTGTTCCTTGGCCTCCGCAGGGTCGCCAGCTTCCATTTTAACGCGGAGCTGACGATTAAGCTGTTTCATGCGTATATCGTCGGCGCGGACCTTGTAGCGGTATTCCCGGGTTTCCTGATAGGCTTTAACCAGCAGGCCGATAGCCTGGTTTTCATCCTGTTCGCGCTCGCGTCGGCAGAGCAGATCGACAAGTTCGTTGACTACGGCCGCCTTGGTGGGATTGGCCTCGTAACGACCTTTGGCCGCGGTTATCAATTGATCCAGGCGGTCATCGGATTGTACAATCCGTTCCTTGTCATGGATTTCCGACTGAGAATCGGCATCATGGATGGAATCACGGAATGAGCCGGCCGATGAGTATTTTCCCTTCAGTATGGTCAATTTTCCGGTAACATCGCGAAGATCGGTGGACACACTCATGTCACGGGGTTTGAGGTTGCTTACCCGGGCAAGCGCCTCCACGGCCCGTTCCAGGAATTTTATTCCCAGATCCGGGTAAGCGTCGGCCACACGGTCGCTCAGATCCTCGTACACCTGGCGCATGCACTCGAAGCGGGCGGCGTTGGGCTTGTCCTCGCGGCAGGCAACATCATAAAATATCTCGCCGATCCACATTACGGCATCGATAAAGTCGGCCTGAGCCGCGCTTTTGAACATAGCCTCCATATAAGACAGGTTTTGCGGTGCCTTGGACAGGAGCATTTCGGCGTTCAGCATGGCCGTCTTGTGCTCCTTGGCATTCAGCTTGTATTTGCGCTGGTCGCCGAAAGAGGTTTTTTTTCCGCCGCGAAAGAGGGCGGCGGCCCGGCAGGGTTTATGCCCTTCCTCGACGGCCTCGGGCCAGAAATTCAGGCCGTTGATGTACCATTCAATGGCATAGTCGTAATTTTTGACCTCGGCCAGCTCCCTGGCCCGCTTGAAGCACTGTCGGGCCTTGCCGATCTCCTCGTCGGAAAAGGTCGGCATGGCAAACGGCGCATCGTTATCTGATTTCTCTGACTTTCTGAGCATCAGGATCTCTGGTCCGGTAAACCCCGCGGATCAAAGGTTTTAACAGTCATGGGCGCGTCCTCCACGGTCGGCGTCCGATATGGAAAGCCGGTCCCCCGCGCCGCTACTCCTCGTTCGAGTCTTTCCGCACGGCACGGCCCTATCGGTGGCCAGGGCGCTTGTACAACGGCTACTTCCCATGATCGTAACAAATGGTTAACAAGGGTCAAGTAGCTCAGGACCAGCTCTTGGTCTACAATAGGTATGTTGAAGCGCAAGCATAGCCCGCTGGATAACGACATGGCGGAGCGGTTTTCAGGTAAAGAACGATGCAGTATCCCGAATTGTCCGAAGAGATCGTCTGTTATCCCGACCAGCGGTTGCGTACACCATGCGCCCCGATCGAGGATTTTGACGATTCGGTGGCGGCCCTGTCCGAGCGCATGTTGGCTATCATGAAGTCGGGCAACGGGGTCGGTCTGGCGGGCCCGCAGGTTGGTGTGTGCCGGCGGATTTTCGTGTGCAACCCGACCGGACGGCCGGAGGATGACCGGGTCTATATCAATCCCGAACTGCACGATCTGGTCGGAGCGGTGGAAGCGGAGGAAGGTTGTCTTTCGCTGCCGGAGATTCGGGCAGTGGTCCACCGGGCTCGTAAATGTCGCATCCAGGCGGTGGATGTTAACGGCCAACCGGTCGAGCAAGTCGGCCAGGATTTGATCGCCCGTATCTGGCAACACGAAATCGACCATCTAGGCGGTCGGCTGATCATCGATCGGATGGACGCCACGGATCGCATCGCGAACAAGAAACTGCTGGCCCAACTGGAAGCGCAATTCAAGGGCTAAGCAAGCAATCCTCAACATTCGCTATTCGATTACAATGCAGGACCATGCACGATTCCAGCCAGCGTTAGTTGCTCGTACATGTATGTGCATATAACATGAGTTCAACCTCGGAATAGGCCTTCGATTCGTCATGGGGTTCAGTCTAATGAGGACAGTATGATGATTTATGCGGACCGATTGAAACCATTGTGGATTATAGCCATCAGTATTTTCGTTCTGGGTTCCTGCTCGTCAGCGGCCGTGGGGGAACAGCGACCGCCGAATATGGTCATTATCTTCGCTGACGATCTGGGCTATGGCGATCTGGGCTGTTACGGACATCCGACCATCCGCACGCCGCAGATCGACGGCATGGCTGCCGCTGGGATGAAATTCACGCAATTTTACGCGGTATCGTCGGTCTGCACGCCGAGTCGGGCGGCCCTGCTGACCGGGCGCTATCCGATCCGCAGCGGGATGGTCGGAAACCGCCGAGGCGTGCTTCTTGCCGACTCGACGCTAGGGCTGCCGCCCGAAGAGATCACAATCGCCACGGCCCTGAAAGGTCAGGGCTATGCGACGGCCTGCATCGGCAAATGGCATCTCGGACACCGCCCGGCGTATCTGCCGACGCGACACGGGTTCGATTATTATTATGGCATCCCGTACAGCAACGATATGGTTCCGACGCCACTGATGCGCAATGAAGAGGTGATCGAGGAGCCGGCGGTGCAGGAGACGCTGACCGCGCGCTACACGGACGAAGCGATCCAATTTATCGAGCGGAGCAAGGACCGGCCTTTCTTCTTGTATTTCGCGCACACGTTTCCGCACGTACCGCTTTTTGCCTCGCCACGGTTCAAGGATCAGAGTCGTCGCGGGAGTTACGGCGACGTGGTGGAGGAGTTGGACTGGAGCGTGGGGCAGGTTTTACGTTGTCTTAGCGAGCTGGGTCTGGCGGAGAATACCCTGGTATGTTTCACGAGCGACAACGGCCCGTGGCTGCAGTATGAGCTTAAAGGCGGCTCGTCGGGCCTACTCCATGAGGGGAAGATGACTACATGGGAGGGCGGGATGCGCGTACCGGCAGTCGCCTGGTGGCCTGGTAAAATCAAGCCGGGCGAAGTCAATCTGACGGTGGCCAATACGATGGACCTTTTCAGTACGGCCCTGTCGCTGGCCGGAGTGGATCTGCCGACCGACCGAGTGATTGACGGGCGCGACCTGTCGCCGGTTCTGTTCGGCCGCGAAGAGTTGGAGGACCAGCCTTTCTTTTATTATCGCAACGCTATTCTATCCGCGGTACGCAAGGGGCCGTGGAAAATGTACCTCATCACCGTCGACTCGTTGGGTGGGCAGGCCGGAAAATTGATCGAACATAACCCGCCACTGTTGTATCATCTTGAACACGACCCCTCCGAAACGTTCAACGTCTCCGCCGCTCACCCCGAAGTCTTGGCCGCGCTCCATAAGGAAATCGCCGAACACCAGGCCAACCTTGTCCCCGGCACCTTCATGCTCGACGAACGGGAGACGCAGTGAGCGTATCATTATTAACCATCGCCCAGCCATGCGTTGAGCGACTGGTAAACTGCTACGGGTTGGGATAAGGAATAGCGATTTGACCCGCGCGGGGTTTGCTTCTAATCTCTCGGCGTGAAAAACGAGGAAACCAAACCAGACGGGCCGGGCGTATCCGACGGCGTAAAGGCAGATGGCGCAAGCGCGGCGATGGCGTTTGATATGGCCAAGGCCAAGGTGTATCTGCGCCGGCTGGGGCCGGTGGGCGTGTTGGCGGTGATCGCGGCCAGCTTGCCGGCGATCGGCGGATTCGCCCTACTCGGCTCGATGGCCTGGACGGGGCCGTGGCTTAAGGCTCAGGGCGAATGGGGAGTCGTAATCTATATTGGAGCGTTTGCCGTGCTGGCGGGGCTGGCGGTATTGCCGACCTACGCCCAGGCGGTGGTCGGGGGTTTCGCCTTTGGGTTGGCAGTCGGTGGACCAGCAGCGATCAGCGGGTTTGCGGGGGCGGCCATGATCGGCTACCTGATAGCCTGGCGGGCTTCGGGCAACCGGGTCATGGAAATCATCAAGGAACAGCCGAAATGGCAAGCCGTCTATGACGCCCTGCTCCGAAGCGGTCGATTCAAGGCTTTGCTAATCGTAACGTTGATCCGTATTCCGCCGAATTCGCCGTTCGCGATTACCAACCTGGTGATGGCCGCCACGCGGGTAAGGCCGCTGACGTATCTCATCGGCACGGTGGTGGGCATGGCACCACGAACGATAGCGGCCGCCTATATCGGTTCTGGATTAAAGGATCTAGATTTTGCCAATCCATATAAGAGCTGGATGTTCATCATAACCGTGGTCATCACGGTCATTGTCGTGGGCATCATCGGCAGTATCGCCAACAAGGCGGTGGCGAAAGTGACCCTTGGCCCGAACACGCCGAACCATCCGCGCAATTAATCAAGGAGTACACGGAGATAAGCAAGGCAGGGGCGAACGCGAGGGGGCCGGACTTCGGTTACTAACGCCGCGTGCCGGTTGCACCTTCCTGGTCGAGGCTTTTGATTCTCGGCAACCGCCAAGACCGGGCGATACCAGGGAATCACGCGAACGCCTTAAGTGTTTCAATCACGTAATCCCGCTGCTCCTCGGTCATTTCAGGAAAGATTGGTAAAGACAAGACTTCCTTCGCGGCCTGCTCGGCAACGGGCAACGCTCCGGGCTTGTATTCCAGGTCGCGGAAACATGGTTGTAAATGCAACGGCGTCGGGTAGAAGACCGCGCAACTTACGCCGGCATCGGACAGATAAGTACGCAACTGATCACGCTTAGCGCAACGCACGGTGTACTGGTGGTACACATGCTTACAGCGAGGATCGACCGGCGGCGGAGTAATTATTGAGCCGCGTAAGGCCTCATCATAACAGGCCGCGTTTGCGCGGCGCTTGTCGTTCCACTCCGCTATTCTGGCCAGTTTGACCCGCAGGGCCGCGCCCTGGATGGCATCCATACGGAAGTTTGCCCCCAGGCGAATATGCTCATACGTTGCACCCTGCCCTTGCAGACGTACAACGCGCAGGGTCTCGGCCAGTTTTTCATCGTCGGTTAAAACCATGCCCGCCTCGCCGATGGCCGACAGATTTTTCGTCGGATAGAAGGAGAGCGTCCCGGCCCGGCCGAAGCTGCACGATGGCCGATCATTGTAAGTCGCCCCTATGGCCTGGGCGGCGTCCTCAATAACTGGGATACCTTTCTTGTCGGCGATGGCCATGATCCGTGTCATATCCGCGCATTGCCCATACAGATGCACAGGGATGATCGCCCGTGTCCGGCCGGTGACGGCGGCCTCGACGGCGGCCGGATCCATGTTGAAGGTATCCGGCAGGATGTCCACGAACACCGGCTTGGCTCCGACCCGCGAGACGCTGGCGGCCGTTGCGAAGAAGGTGAAGGTCGGCACGATGACTTCATCACCGGGGCCGACGTCCAGAGCCATGAGGGCCGCGACGATGGCGTCGGAACCGTTGCTGACCCCGATACCGCTGCGGACCTGGCAAAGCGAGGCCACTTCGTTCTCCAGGGCCTGTACTTCCGGGCCGAGTACATAGATGCATGACGATAAAACCCGATCGATGGCTATGCGGAGATCCACCTCGACCGACCGATACTGTGCGCCTAAATCAAGATAAGGTACTTTCATGGTCGGACAGTATCTCGATTATTCAGGTTCAGAGCAAGACGCGCGGCGACGCCCTGTGATGATCCCGCATGATGCGTAAGCCGTGTTTCGGAGAAAAAAAAACTTCCGGGAGAAACCATGTTCCATCCCGGAAGTGCGCCACGGCTAAGACAGCCGAATATCGAATAATTGCGTTTAGGTTACGAGCTCCAAGCTAGTCCAACAAACAATCAAAGCACCGGCAACGCTCCCCGCCCTCACCGGAATATACCTCACGGTCGGCGGCGGTGTCAATGAATCCATCGGCGGAATTCGCATTAACCATGAAAATTATAAACCATTACTATTAATATACTTATGCCTGAGCCGGCCTATGTGAGATTTTCTTTCGATTGCAAGTATAGAATTGGTATATACTTGCCCACGAAGGATGATTTGGGGGCCGAAGAGAGCAAATTTCGACTTATTTTCAGGCCCCCAATAAACCGGCTGGAAAGGGGGTTTGTGAAAAATATCACACACATTGGATCGCGACACGCTACAGTATGGGCATAAGTAATACACTAACTATGCATTTGGCTATTCTTGTTATTTCTAGCCTATATCGATGGATCCGGTCAGCCTGTGACATCAAGAGCGCGTCCCGACTCCTAGTTCTGCGACTGCGCTCAGTTCGCAAGCGGCATTGAAACCGGGGCCGGGTGGCAGCGAGAGCCAACATGACGGATTTTCGGCTGTCCGTCCGCAGGCATGGAGCTTATCGAATTCGGGAGGAACTTACCCCTTAGGCCCTTACACCGAAACTTCTCTGCGTTTTGCGCGCATGTTATCCGGTATCAAGCGGCCGGTCGAGCAAGGGCTTGGGGATAGTGATCATCATGAATCGCCAGGATAGCGGACATCATCGC
>JAAYCU010000185.1 GCA_012729595.1 Phycisphaerales bacterium | reverse complement strand
TTATTTCAGCCGTCGGGACGGGAGAAAACTCGAAAACGGGGTAGGCGCAACGGGGGGCGCTGGTACAATAACGGAACACGGCCCGGCGGCGTAGCCGTGTGGAGGTCAAATGGGAAATCTCGGATTGTCATACTTGCAGTAGGGAGGATTGGTGTTGAGCAGGATTTTGGCGTTTAATATTGGTCATGGATGGATCAGTGGAAGAGTCAGGTTTCGAGGTTCTGGTCGTGGGCGCGGGTGCGGCGGGGCAGATGGCGGCCATCGCTGCGGCCGAGCAAGGCCGAAGGGTTGGGTTGCTGGAACAGATGGACCGGCCGGGCTTGAAAATCCTCGCGAGTGGGGGCGGAAGGTGTAATCTCACCAATCTGGTAACAACCGAGGAGTTTATCGCGGCTTTCGGCCGCTCGGGTCGCTTTACGGGGCCGGCGCTTGCACAGATGGGGCCGGCCATGTTGCGGACCTTCATGGATCGGTTGGGGGTGGCGACCATAACCCCGGACGGTTGCCATGTGTACCCGGCTGGCGAAAGGGCAACCGAGGTACAAAATGCGTTACGCCGTAGACTCGACGAGCTTGGCGTTGAACTGCATACGCGAACAGAAGTGATCCGACTCCGGGTCGAGTCCGGGCGACTGCGCGGCGTGGAAACAAAGATCGGGCACGGCTTTGCCGCCGAACGGGTGGTTCTGTCTTGCGGGGGGCGGAGCTGGCCGCGACTGGGAGGCACGGGCGGGGGGTACGCGCTGGCCGAGCAGGCAGGGCACAAACTTGTCGAACCGCTTCCGGCCCTGGTGCCGTTGGTGACGCGTGAAACGTGGCCGTCACGGCTGGCGGGCGTAAGCCTGAGTAACGCGCGGGTGCGGATTGACCACGCGGGCCAGAGCAGGGTGGGGCTGGTCGGCGACGTGTTGTTCACCCATCGCGGCCTGTCGGGGCCGGTGGCGCTGGACCTGTCCGGGACGGTGGCGGGTCTGTTGCGACGGTACGGGACGGTATCGCTACGGATTGCGTTGATTGCCGGAATGAATGCAAGCCGGTGGGCCGAACGGTTGGACGAATGGCGTAAAGAGACCGGTCGGCGCGGCATCGCGAGCATGTTGCGGGAGTATCTGCCCGCATCGATGGGTAGTCTGCTTGTCGAGCTCGCCGGCGTGAAGGAACGAACCCCGGTCGCGCAGTTGACTGCGGGACAACGCGACACGCTGGCCGATCTGCTGGGCGGGATCGAGTTGACGGTAACGGATACGGAAGGGTTCGAGACGGCCTTCGTGACCCGCGGGGGGGTGGTCTTGGGGGAGGTGCGACCGGACACCCTGGAAAGCCGCCGGTTGCCGGGATTGTATCTGGCGGGAGAACTGCTGGATCTCGACGGACCTTGCGGCGGCTACAACCTGCAATGGGCGTTCGCCAGCGGATACTTGGCCGGTCGGTCTGCCGGACAATAAAGACTTCTATGCTCATCGGCCAAATCAGAGTGGCGGAACTTCCGCCGTGAAGTATGCCTGGCTCCTATTGCGGATATTTCCACCGTGGTGAGATCACCGGCATTCTGTACGCCGCGAATCGGCTATGCTATTATAGTTTTACCGGCTTATTTTAATGTCTTCGTACGGGACCGCGTAAGGTGTAGGCCTGCAAGCCACGGGCTAGGCGCGGATCAAGGAAGACTGGTACACTGACCCGATAAACCCGATGACCTGGACGGGCAACGATCGCCTATGCAATGCCGCATGGAGGAAGTTATGAATATTACACGACGGACTTTTCTCGGTACGACGACTCCAGCCGCGCTAGGTGCGGGATTGTCGGTTGCCCGCTCCTGGAAGACCGTTCGAGCCGCCGAGCGCGGCGCGAATGAACGCATTCGGATGGGAGCCATCGGCACGGCCAATCGTGGCGGGCAAATCATTGAAGCGGCGTTGGCCCATCCGGAGGTGGAATTTGTAGCCCTTTGTGATGTGCAGGCCTCCGCTATGGACAAGTGGGCAGCCGCTTTGCCGGGCCAAGTGGACCGCTACAGCGATTATCGGAAACTGATCGAACGCAATGATATTGATGCCGTTCTTATTGCCACGCCCGATCACTGGCACGCTTTGCAATGCGTCGACGCCTGTCACGCGGGCAAGGATGTGTACGTGGAAAAACCTTTGTCCATTACGATTGCGGAAGGCCGGCGCATGATCGAGGTTGCGCGCGAGACACGCCGCATTGTCCAGGTGGGCTTGCACCGTCGTTCAAGCCCGCTCTTTTTCAAAGCCGAGGAGGCGGTCAAAACGGGGGAATTGGGCAAAGTCAGCGTAGGAACGGCTTATCGTATAAGCAATATGTTTCCCGATGGCATCGGAAAATGCCAGCCTTGCGATCCGCCGCCCGATCTCGATTGGGATATGTGGCTTGGGCCGCGGGCCATGCTTCCGTATCAGCCCAACATCACGCCGTATAAATTCCGTTGGTGGAAAGACTATTCGTCGCAGATCGGTAACTGGGGTGTACATTATTTCGATCTGATGCGCTGGCTGACCGGGGAGGAAGCGCCCGCCGTCGTCACTGCGCACGGGGGGCGCTATGTCGTGGATGACGATCGGACCATCCCGGATACGATGCAGGTGACGTTCGAGTTTGCCTCCGGTTGGCTGATGGTTTTTGGGCAGTACGAGGCCAGCGGCAACAACGCTTTTCCGAAACACGGTATGATAGAGTTACGTGGTACCAAGGGCGCGATGTACGTCACCGACCGCGGTTATGAAATTGTACCGGCAACCGGCGGCCAGTTCCAGGATCCCCAGCCCCGCATCCCCCCGGTCGAATACAAGGTGCCCGGAAACAATCAGAATCATACGGAATTGCACATGCGAAACTTCCTTGACTGCATTAAGTCTCGCCAGAGGCCTACCTGTGATGTCGAGGAGGGCCATAAGTCCACGGTCTTCGCGCACCTGGCCAATATTGCCATGGATATGAGAACCCGCATTGAATGGGATTCCGCCGCCGAGCGCATTACGAACAACACGGAAGCCAACACCATGCTCGATTATGAATACCGAGCGCCATGGAAACTTGGTTAGCGGCCGGTAGGCAGCAGGGGCTGGGCATGTGCAACTCGGCCTCTCGGACTCATGCCCCGGCTCACGGGACTATCCGGGGAATCCGTACGGGAGGGTAACGAATCGGATCTGGCGTGGACTATTATGCTGGGGGCTTTTCGTTCGGTCTCGAAGTCGGGGTTGCCTGTTGCCACATACTCAAGACAAGGAGTACTAATGAGTAAACCTACCGATGTACGTGTGGTTGATGCGGCTTTGTACTTTCTCCCGGTGCGGACGCGCGTACCGCTCAAGTTCGGGTCGGAAACGTTGACCCGTGTAACCTGCGCCCGGGTAGGTGTCGAGGTGGAGGATCGTCAAGGGCGCCGGGCCATGGGCTGGGGCGAAACCCCGCTCAGCGTACAATGGGTGTGGCCGAGTACCCTTCCCTACGAGCCGCGCCATGAAAGGCTTAAACGATTCTGCATCATGCTGGCCGGTGCGTGGAAGAATTTCGAACAATATGGTCACCCTGTCGAAATCGGGCACGACTTCCAGTTGCAGGTTCTTCCCCGCGTTTTGACCGAAGCGAACGCTCAAGCCGCTGACCCCATGCCTTGGCTGGCCGCTCTGGTATGTTGTTCACCGTTTGATATTGCCCTGCACGATGCCTATGGAAACCTGCTTGGGCGGCCGGTGTACGAGACCTATGGAGGTCAGTACATGAGTCGCAGCTTGGCGGATTATCTTACCCCGGCCGAAGGTAGTGATATCGATTTTCGGGATCAGTATCCCGACTCATATCTGGTGACCGAACCGCCGCGAGAGTTACTGGCCTGGCATCTCGTGGGGGGGCTCGATCCGCTTGATGCTGAAGAGTTGCACGGTGACGAGCCCGACGACGGCTATCCCGTACTGTTAGCGGATTGGATCAGGTGTGACGGCCTCAAATGTCTTAAGATTAAGCTGCGGGGCAATGATACGGCGTGGGACTATCAACGCTTGCTGAAGGTTGGCCAGATGGCCGTTAATCACGAGGTCGAATGGCTTACCACCGACTTCAACTGTACGGTTACCGATCCGGCCTACGTCACTGCCATCCTTGATCGCCTGCTGGTCGAGCACCCGAGAATATACGGAATGATCCTCTATGTCGAGCAGCCCTTCCCCTACGAGCTGGAGGCACACCGGATCGATGTGCACTCCGTCTCGGCCCGCAAGCCGCTGTTTATGGATGAGAGCGCCCATGATTGGCGGTTGATTCGCCTCGGTCGCCGACTGGGCTGGACCGGCGTGGCTCTTAAGACCTGCAAGACCCAGACCGGTGCGCTGCTGGCCGCTTGCTGGGCCAAGGCTCATGGTATGACCCTGATGGTTCAGGATCTGACCAACCCCATGCTGGCTCAGATACCTCATGTGCTGCTTGCCGCCCATGTAGGCACCATCGCCGGCATCGAGACCAATGCTATGCAGTTTTACCCGGAAGCGTCACGCCCGGAGGCTGAGGTACACCCCGGCATCTATCGCCGTCGCCACGGCTGCGTCGGACTGGACAGTATACGGGGACCGGGCTTCGGCTACCGCCTGGACGAGATCCACAGGGAGGACTTGGGGGTTCGGCAAGATTTGTGAGTAATCTACGGATCGTTCATCACACTGTCATAGCTGGGTTTTTGGGGACGGAAGTTACAGGGTTATGCTTCCGTGTGAAGCAATCCGGTCAAGTTCCGGCCGCGATTCCGAAGGCCGCGCCCCCTCGTAGCCGTCGCCGTCGCACTGCGCGAGCCGGGTGCGCACTCGCCAGTGGTGAGTCGATATAGCAATTTCATATGGCTTGATCTGCGGCTACACGATTACTCCGTAACCGATGTCGATTCTGTCACTGGTGAACGCGCTACAACTCGTAAGGGCGGAACCATTCGCTCGCGCAGACATTCGCCGACAAAACCGTTAACCTGCCGGTATGAACGTCGGCTGGGTTTACGACAACTTTTTCCTTCGACACGATACCGGGCTGAGCCATCCGGAGCAGTCCGAGCGGCTGCGGGCGGTTTATCTGGCCCTGAATTCAGCAGGATTCTTGAATCGGATGCAGCCGCTGTCGTTCGGGCCGGCCGATCCGAAGGTGCTGGCCTGGGTCCATGAGCCGGCCTACCTTCATTTGCTCGAATTGGCCTGCGACGAGGGGATGGCCTTCATCGGCGACCGGGAAACCTGCATCTGCCGGGAGAGTTTCGACGTGGCCCGCCTGGCGGCCGGGGGCGTGCTGGCCGCCTGCGACGCGGTGATGGACGGCCGGAGTACCCGGGCGTTCTGCGCCGTCCGCCCGCCAGGCCACCATGCCGAAAGCGACCGGGCCATGGGCTATTGCCTGATCAACCACGTGGCCGTCGCCGCCGAGTATCTGATCCGCCGCCATCGCCTGCAGCGCGTGGCCGTCGTCGATTGGGATGTCCATCACGGCAACGGCACGCAACGCATTTTCGAGCAACGCAACGACGTGCTCTACATCAGCATCCACGAAGACCCTCGCTGGCTCTATCCCGGCACTGGCTATGAAACCGAAAGCGGAATCGGCCTCGGTGAAGGGTTTACCCTGAACGTTCCCATGCCCACCGGCAGCGGCGACGACGCCTACCGTCGGGCGTTCGCGGAGAAGATCATCCCCCGCCTTCACGACTTCGCTCCGCAATTCGTGCTGCTCAGCGCCGGCTTCGACGCGGCTACCGAGGAGCGCGAAACGGATATCAATCTTCAACCGGAATCCTACGCGTGGATGACCGAGTCCGTCTGCCGGGCCGCCGACGAATACGCCGCCGGCCGACTGGTCAGCGTTCTGGAGGGCGGCTACGACCTGCACTCGTTGCAACGCTGCATAACGGCCCACATTGGGGCCTTGCTTGCAGACGGCTTATGAACGAGTGATTTCAGAAAGACAATCACGATCCGTGGCCATGTATATAATGCTTTAATGAGGTCGTTGGTCGGAAGCGGAAGGCCGGTCCTTATCGAATCCCCATTCTCCTCCGCTCGGCCCCACGTCGTCGGGGTGCCAGAAGAGCCGCCCGTTTTCTATTTCCCAGAGGTCGGGCAGCCCATCGCCGTCTGTATCCACGGACCATGGATCATCGGCTACGATTAAGGGTTGTTTCCACTCGATATTATGGGCGTCACGGAACCAGGTCACACCCTCGTGGACCATATCATAATAGAGGTCGTAAATACCGGCGGTGGCCGGAACGGTGATTGTATGCCGAAAGAACCCCCGCTGCCCGGGAGCCACGCGCATGCCGTCGGCCAGCCGACCGCGACCATGGAAGTCGTAATCCTGAGCGGAAGGTGTCTGACCCGGAAGCATGATAGCGATTCCAAGACGGTAGTTGTCGGCTTCGCTCCAAGTGTCCCATCCGTCATTACGCACGGTCGCTTCGATTTCCATGGTGGTACCGGAGCGGACGATGCGGGGAATGTTGTCCGAGACCCAGGCGGTCCGATAGTGGTTGTGGCCGCCGAGGTGATGACGCATCAGGTAGTAGAAGGAGTACGCATCCAGGAATCTGTGATTATTGCCTGAATTGGTATAGGCATCGTTAAGCTTCTTGATGCTTTCGGGTGTCCAGAGAATCGTGCGATACCAGGCGAAGTTGACCCCCTCGGGTTTATCCATGATCTTCCCTGGTGAGGGGTTGTCTGGTCCGCTCCGGCGGAGGACCGGAACATTGTCCTCAAGGTACGGACCGGCGGGTTTGCCGGCGTCCTGTCCGATCCCATCACCGCTGAATGGCGCGTAGTTGTGGAAGTCCGTACGGTCGAGGGGGCCGGTGCTGCCGTTCAACATCCAAGCGGTGATCGAGTAGTCGAACATGCGGTAGTAGTGCTTGCAGTGCTCGCGCCAAGTGGCCGCGGCGCTCGGATAGCCGGAAGGTGCACGGTTGCCGTGAATCTGGCTGGGATTGATATAACCCGCTCCCGAGTCCCAGGCGAAGAAAATGTCCCGCGGAGTCTTGTGGCGGAATATGTAGTCCATGGCCACCGAGGCCCGGTCGACGGCGTTGGGATTTATACCCCAGTTGCAGTCGATCTGTCCGCGGGTCGAGTGGTGGTAGCGGTGGGGCACCAGGGCGTTAAGTATCCAGGAGGCCTGATCGTAGTCCCCCATACCGATCATGATATAGTTGCCATCTGGTACCGTTCCATTAGGAGCAATCAGGCCGCGAGCCCGCATATCGTCGTATGTCGGGGGCGGATTCTGCAGGTGTCTTCGCAGGGCGACGGCCTGGGCGAGACCGGCATGGAATGAGGCGTTAGTGACCCATTGAGGACGGGCGGCATCGGCCTCCTTATAAACGTTGTAGGCCGACAACAAACGCGCATGTTCCCATTCCGTGGCGACCTCGCGATGCTTGCCGCCGGTCCGGCTGGTATACTTATAGAGCCAGTTCACGAACCCGCAGAGCTTGATCCAGTGTTGCTGCCGGGTCTGTTGGTTGCAGGCGTCCAGGATAGCCTTGGTCGTTGTGTGGTCGGTGCCGATTGGCTGCTCGGGATCATCATTGGGGGCTTCGTCGCCCCACGGAGTGAGTTCAAAACAAAAACCACGGCGACTGACCGCGTAGTCCAGGTTGCTGAGCTGGGTCTGCAGATCAAGCTCCAGTTTGAGACCCCACAGATCCAGGGTGTACATCAGCACGGTAGGGTCGCAACGGCCGGTATCCAAAAACTTTTCCTTCGCCCAGATGTAGGCGTCGCATCTGGCACTGCCGGTCGAGGGCGTTTCGGTCTGCCAGATAGTGCCCGTACCAGTGAACTTGCCGGTCAGATCGATCAGGACGGGCAGTCGCGGGCCGGCCGGATCGACCACTATCCGATGGTACATGGAGTCGGGGGCGGTATCCTTGCGTAGGGCAATGCCGTCGAGTACACCGGCCGCGGTAGTGGCAACCAGGGAAGTGGAAATTACTCCTGTCTCCGGGGCAGGATCATAGAGGACTACTCCCTGGATGCGATCGCGGAAGTGGGCCAGCCAGGCGTCGAAGTCCGGAAGGGTGACCACCGGCCATCCCTCGCACAAACCGCCAGGTTCGCGCAACCGTTCGAGCCACCAGGCATCCTCCTTCATGAAAAGGATGAAGGCACGGGGAGCGTCGCGGTTGGCGATTCCCTGGATACACACGCCGGCATGACGAAGGTCATAGCGAGACTCGGCACTCAGTTTACTGCTGGGGCGCATGTCCAGCACGTAAATGGTAGGGTGTACCACGGGCTCGCCGCCGTATACCACCATGGCCAGCACGGCCGTCAAAGTTGACGCGGCGATTAACCTGCCAAGCACGCCAGGGCCCGGTGTTTCCCTAATCATATTGTCTGCCTTGTTGGTCGGTATCCCCGGCGATAGACCGGTTTGTGTAGTTACACCGTTCCGATCGCCACTGCGATACTGTTTCCCGGTCCTGATCTGCGCGTCCGCGAAGTTCCGCCCTTCCCTTGGAGCAGGGATGGGTGTAGTTCAGCGGTCCAGTGAAAATCGATACAACAGTAAAGGATCTTGAAGCGGTCAGGGTACCGATTCAAACTCGATTGTCGCCCAGTAGGCGGCCTCATTGGTCCCGCCGTTGCTGGCGTTATAAATTTGCATGGTCACGATTCGGCCGGCATATTCGCTAAGATCCAGGTCAATATTCAGCCAGCCGTCGGTGGTGGTTTCCTTGCTTATGACCTGACGAACGAGAAGGCGGTCGGCAGTGACCATCAATAGCCATTCTCCCTCGGGATGATGTCCTACCACCAGGCGCAAAGTAGTTTTCTTGTTGGGGGGAAAGTCCACTCGTTGTCCCATGACACAAGGCATGTTAGCGCTGAACGGATGGGTGACCAGTACGTTTTGTTTTCCACCTACGTCGCGTATGCCGGGCGACATCTGCGATCCGCAGTCCTTAATCATCCATCCGGGGGCAAATTTGGAGATGGCAGCGTTAAGATCCACTCGAGTCGGAACGCTCGGCTCCTGGGATGGGGGATTGATCTGGGCTATTTCCTCGGTAGTAAAGCGGCTGTTGGCGATCGGGCCGGGTTCCCAGCTCTGCATCAGCTTGCCGGGTACGGGTTTCTCGATCGGTAGAACGAATACTTCCGCCCCATGCTCGTCTGTTTCGATCTTCCCGCCGGCCTGCAGGACGGACTGCCGGGCGAGCTGTTCACATACGTCGATCAGTTTCGGGAAGTTGTAATTGGAATGGCTCCAACGCCGACTTTCATCAAGCTTTTCCTTGTAGCGATCGGGAATGGCCGCGAATCCCAAGGTAGTAAAAAGAATGCCGCCGACGTTGGAGGGATTGCAATCCGAATCCTGCCCGGCCCGCATGGAGATGATGATCGACTTATCCAGGTCGCCTTGACCATAAAGCAGTCCCAGGACGACATATGCCCCATTAATCTTGGCATCGATGTTAAAATCTCCCTTGTCGCAGGATGCTCGGCGATAAGCCGGATTCTTATGGTATTTTTCCTGAATCTGGTTCCAGGTTTGCTGCCAGTTCTCCGGGTTTGCCCGGTACCAGGCGAGTACGTCGCGGACGGCTTCTGCGTATTGGCTGTCCGCCGGGATACAGCGCAGGCCGGCTTCTACAAGTTTGACCGGGTCTGTCTCGAAAAAGGCTTCGGTATACATGCCGCCGATGAATTGTCCCCCGTATACCCCGTCTCCGTAATTCATGATCCGACCGAATGTCTCACCCAGTGCGATGGCCCGGTTGGGGAGGCCGGGGGAAATCAGGCCGGAATAATCGGATTCGATCTGATAATCAATGTCGTCGCTGTGCTCGTTGAACTGTGGGTGCCCCGAGTCCGGTGGCGCGATGCCTTTGCGAAGGGCCTCGCGTGCGGCCTGGTTCGCGTGCCAGAGTTTATAGTCGCTGTTAGCGAAATCGATACCCGCCTGCCTGATCGATACGTCAAGCCCATGAACTTCCAGGCTACGCAAAAAGGTCATCTCGACATAGAGGTCATCCTCGTCGAAGCCCCGGTTGACCATGTCGGGCGTCCATTTAGGCACCTGCTCTTCGGGGATTATCTCACCCTTCCATTTGAACTCAGTTGGCCCACCCCATGCGACGCCGACCATTTGGCCCAGCCAGCCGGCTTTCATCTTGTCGCGATATTCCGTCACGGGCAGCCGGCGAAACTCCGTGGCCTGGGCTGAAATAGCTGCGGATGCGGTTATCAACAGAATGGCTGTAAGGCGTTTCATGGAATCCTCCTGGTGGTCCAACCACCGGCTTGTAGGGTACCAAGGGATTACGGCCTGTTACGACTTATCGCGAACCAATGTTGCGTAGGTTGTTGTCCATGGCCGTGCCGTCGGACTATTACCTCATAATCCGGGTGCTTTAATTTTATGGCACAATCTCGGTATGGGAAAGCCCCCTGATTGCGCTCGCGAGGCCAAGTAGGGTCATTGTACTGTTCCGGCTCGATTTGGCCAGAGCGATAGACCACAATGATCAACCTATGTGCTCCTGTCGGCTCGCCGAGGATGGTCGGATGAAAGTCGTTTTGTGGTTGATCTGGTGGGTCCGTATTAACGTCCTACGGCCAGGACGCGAACCATATGTCCTATCAATCCGATCTCGCATTTTTCCAGAATATATCCTTCAAGTCCAGGTGGTATCGGCCTCTCCGATTTTTTCCCATCGACAGAATACGTCGGCTTTGAAATAATGATAGACAGGATGGTGGCCAACAGGTAGTTCCGGCGATTCGGGACGGCCTGCGTGGCGGTTGCCGGAGAGGTTCGCATGGTGATCAGGCCCATAATGGCCGTGGATTTCGATTTGTTCATTGTGTACCGTTGGCTGCTGGCCCTTGTGTGTACGATTTACGTGGTAGTTACCGTGGGCCAGTCTCTGCTCGGGTGGTGGATCTATTTTCACGGTTCGCGGTATACGGCCGTACTGGGGCGATATACCGCGGTGCTGCTTCTGCGTATCCGGATTCGCCGGTTTGCCTGGGATCTTTGCCAAATTGTCGTGTTACTGGTGGTCCTGGGGGCGATTTTGTACGGCCATCGGTTCCTGCATCTGGATTAGAAAGCATAGAGGCCATGACCGATCAAAAACAACAGAGTATTGCCCTTAGCGAGTTGCCCGTCGATGAATTGATTCGCTATGGTTGCGACTTGGGCTTGGGGCTTGATGCACGCATGGGACGCGGCGAAATGCTCCGCCTGGTACGCCAGCGCCAGGAGCTACTGCTTGAAATCGATCGCGAGGCCTTGCTGGATATTGTGGTTTGGGCCCGTCGCCCGGTTCGTCAATCCGCCAGCAAGGAGCAGTTGGTCAAAGAAATCGCCACTATCGGCAAGATGGATTTCGAAAAGCTCAGCGATCGCGGACTGAACGCATATGCCCGTCTACGCGATGTTCCTCTTTATACCGGCGAACCGCGCCCCGATATCGAAGCACGTATCCGTGTTTATGAGCCGATTGTCGACCGGTTGCGTCGGAAACGCCGGCGGGTGGTTGGAGCTCTGATCGGCAAAGTTGTTTCGGGGCCGAAACACCCGAAGGATGAAGAATACCGCTTTTTGCCGGAAGCTGACGGAGGGCCTTCCCTGCGGGAGGATATTTCCGATGAAGGCGTTGTGGGGGGGATTGCCCGACGCCTCAAGGGTGCTGCCGATGATTATCTCCGGACCAAGATGGATGAGATTGAGGCCCGGATCGATCGGAAACTGGATGAGATCGATTTGCGCTTGGCCGAATGGCGAGATCGGGAGATTGCCAATCGATTGAAAATGATCAAGATTACTTTGGTGGCCTCGATCCTTGTGGCTCTCCTGAGCCTGGGTTATAACTATCTGGTCCGAAATGGATGAAACGGAACTGCGTTGGTCCCGAATGGCAAGGAATCTTATCCATGGAAAAGCTCAGTCCTCGAGTAGACCGTGTGGTGAAACTCGCCAACCAAATTGCCCGTGAATACGAGCAGGAATACGTGGGCACCGAGCATGTCCTGTTGGCGATTGCTCGGGAAGGCTCGGGCGTGGGTGCTCGAATTTTGCATCATTGCCAGTTGGACGAGGCACATATCAAGGATGAGGTGGATAAGCTGATTAAGGCCAGCCTGGAAGACACTTGGGTTTTCGGCCGTTTACCGGGCAGCCCGCATTTTAAGAACGTCGTGGCCAAAGCTATCGAGGAGGCCCGCGGTCTGGGCAGCAAGACGGTCTGCACCGAGCATTTACTGCTCGGTCTTCTGGCCGAAAAGGGTTGCGTGGCGCAGCGGTCCCTGAAGGCTCTGGGGCTAACCGCTCGTCAAGTGCGCGAGGAGATCATGCGTCTTATGTCTGAATCGCGGCTCTCTCCGGATGCCTGACCAGTTCCGCCGCTCGCTTCCGTCCATTCCGTCTCGTGGCCTGTTGCAGGGTGGCTTGCTTAACTCCTGGAAGCAGATATTCTGCCCCACGGATTGACACTTGGTTTTTATCGGGGTTCCATAGGTGTTCAGTAAAACCGCCGAATACGCCTTGCGAGCCGTGGTGGCTATTGCCCGCGTTTCCGAAAAGCGCCCTGTCCTGGCCAAGGAGATTGCGGTTTCCGGAAAAATACCAGCCAAGTATCTGTCCAAGGTGTTGCGCGATCTGGTCCGGGCTGGAGTGTTGACCAGCAATCGCGGAATCGGTGGCGGCTTTCGCTTAAAACGAAAGAGTAACACAATTAAGCTGATCGATGTTATCCGGCCTTTCGATGATCTTCTGGCCATGCGCCGTTGTCCTTTTGGCAAGAGCCGATGTTCCAATGAAAATCCTTGTGCCCTCCACGGCAAATGGGAACCGGTAATCGGGCGGCTCCGTGAATTTCTCGAACAGACCACGATCGCTGAGTTGGAAAAGGCCTGACCGGTCCAACCTCGTGGTCGGCTGCTTATTGGCACAATATCCTCCGACGGCCTTGCTCAAGATCGTATGTGAAACCAGCCGATGCATTCTGGGCAGGTGCCGCCAGCGTTTCCCATGGGTTTCGGATTTCTATAGAATATCTGACAATGGAAACGATTCGGGGGTGCGCCCCTCCAGACGGTCGGCTATGCCGTTGGGACGGACGGCGTTGATTTCGGGATACATGCGAAGGGAGTATGGACCCCATGTCGAATAAGGCGAACCATTCGTTATCCTTGTGGGCGCGTTGGTCTTTGCTGCTTGTGTTGACCGCGGGGGGCGGATGTGGGGTCCACAAAAACCCCTTTGATTTCTGGTTTAACAATACCACTACCCTCGGCGGCAGTATTCCCGGACGGCGGACTTCTATTTATGTCGCTTTCATTAACAATACGCCTTATCGGGCTATCTTTACGTTTGGAACCTACGATCCGCTGAATATGGACCAACAAGGGCCCTTGGCGTTTCCTATCGCATTTGAGCAGTTTTATATCGATCCGAATCCTGACTATCGACTAGAGCGAAACAGTGTCAGCCGGACTGTAGTGTTCGGTTGTGGCCGGGCGGTTGGGGTTGGTGACCAGGCATTGGTAGATATTATCGAGAAATACGGCTATGAAACCACTAGCAGCGGAGCTCCGGTTTATCCAGAGGCACTGCGGCCGTTAGTAGATCCGCGAACTGGCGCCCATAAGGCCGGGATCATTTTTTCCGATCGTCCCCTGGACGCGGAAGATGCGGGCACGCACATAACCGCTTGGGCTTCCGGTGTGGTTACCCTCCAAGGTGCGGAATACCCCTGTGATGCCTTAGTGGTCTATACCTTCGATTTGGACGAAACCCAGCCCGGCGGCGTGCGCGTAACCCCTGAAGTCATGCTGCCCTAGCCTTGGATTAGCAGGGTACGATTCGCTCAGAACGGCAGGCCGATGATCCGGCCTTCAAACACCAGCTTGCCGTCCACGAAGCCTTGGGCGTCTCCGATGGTCCGACGCGGGCGACATTCCACCATTTTCAGGATGAAATACATCTTCGCCGGCGGCTCGACCACCCCCCGAAATTTGACGTTCTCCACGCCACCAAAGCCAAGGAAGCGGTCGTCGGGACGAATCTCCTGCGTGCAGTAGGAAGCGACATGCGCCGCGGTTTCCAACATCAAAACACCGGGTAGCAAGGGTCGGCCGGGAATGTGTCCCTTGACCCAGAACTCGTCTTCCCGTACTTCCCGCAGGGCGACGGCGAGTCCTTCCTCCTTGTTAAAATAAACGATCCGATCGAGCTGCATGAACTCGTAACGGTGGGGCAAACGTTGGTATATCTCCTCTTGGTTCGCCACGACCTGATTCAGGTCGATAGAATTCAAATCAAGAAATGCGGTGGCTGCCATATATAAACCGAGATTTCCCATTTGACCTCGCCCGGCAATGCCGCCGGGCCGTGTTCTGTTATTGTACCAGCGCCCCCCGTTGCGCCTACCCCGTTTTCGAGTTTTCTCCCGTCCCGACGGCTGAAATAA